>NZ_JAWIIV010000002.1:0-420783 GCF_035916955.1 Noviherbaspirillum album
TCGAGTCCATCATAATGGATAACTCCCTATTATTCTAAATCAATTTCAAGCCATCTTCTTCGGTATTTCTGCGTTAAAATACCACGTTATGAATCATACGTAATTTAGTACGCTATTCACGGAGTATTTCCAGATGGCTAGATCCGGCATTTATAAAATCGATGTCAAGCGCGCACGCGATGCCTTGCTTGCACAGCGCGTCCACCCGTCGGTCGACGCCGTGCGTATTGCGCTCGGCAATACTGGCTCCAAAACCACTATTCACAAGTACCTGAAGGAGCTTGAGGATGAAGATGGCGGGCCCAAGGAAATCGGAGCAACCATCAGCGAAGCGTTGCAGGACCTTGTGGGACGTCTGGCCACGCAACTCCAGGAAGAAGCCACCCTACAAATCAATACAGTACGCGCTGAGCAAGAGACTATGGAACGGCGTCATGCCGAGGCATTGGCTGCAGCGCAGCAGGAAGCCGAACAGTGGCAGGCACGAGCTCAGCGCCTCGAACAATCTTTGGCTGACGAACAGGCTACCAACGCTCATACCCGTGAAACCCTGCAGCGGGAAACAGTCCTCCGCCACACCGCTGAACAGCATGCCGTTGACTTGAAGGAGCGGCTTGCGGAAAACGATCTGCATCTACAGTCTCTGGAAGATAAGCACCGCCATGCCCGCGAGGCGCTCGAACATTACCGGCAATCGACGAAGGAACAGCGAGAGCAGGAGCAGCGACGGCACGAGCATCAGGTCCATCAGCTGCAGGCCGAACTGCGGCTGGCTCAGCAAGCGGTTGTCGTCAAACAAGAAGAAGTGACACGCTTGAATCAGGACGGCGTGCGGCTGGTATCGGATTTGAGCCATGCGCAGAAGGGGCTGTACGATACGCAGGCACAGATCCGACAGTTGGAACAAAAAGTGGAGAGCTTGCAGGGCGTCGAACAGCGCGCTGCCATGCTGGCCGCTCAATTACAGGACAGAGATCAGCAAATCAAATCTGTGATGGAGCGCTTGACGGCGGCGACGGCTCTATCCGACACGTTGGCGGCCCGTCATCGGGAACTGGAACTGGAATTAGTGATTACCCAAGCGAAACTTGATACACAACGGGTTATCGCAGACGAACTTCGTCAGTATGTAATGAAAGATGCTCAAACATCATTGGTGACAACGAATCCACAAAGTTCGCCTGACTAAGGTCGATCAATCGCTCCTACTGCCCCTTCCTGTTGTAGGCTGAAGCAAACCGACGTCCTTTCGCCGTTCAGCTTCTTTTGAGCACCTAGACCAACCTGAGGCCCTGCCAATGACAACTCCAAGGCTCTTGCTAGTGGTACGACGGGACCTCATTAGAAGACGACCCTGTTTCATTGGTGAGGGACAGATACTCGGCAAGTATTGCATCATTCCCGATGTACTGGAGTGCGTCTAAAGGGGACGTAAAAGTACCAACCAAGCGACCTTGATAGTGAAGCGCAAACGTAACATGTTGCTGTATGGTTAGCTCGCCCTCAACAAACGGACCGGCAATAGTCCAATCCGGCATTCGATAATTGAACCAATAGCGGAAAGCTTCAATGTGGTCAATTATTGGTCTGAGATTTGGAAGTAACTGCATGGCTCTAGGGTGGTAGTTGGCAACCTACTACCAATATAGCTTCTAGAGCATGAAGATACCGTCCACTACCAGACATATACGAAAAAAGATTGCCGAAGCCGAATTTATCTAGCCGTCGCGGTCCGTGTTGCACACGGTACAAGAATGCCGTGTGGGCCATAGATTGGAAATTCATGTCTCTCAATCTTATGCGGATTTTCTTAATCCGCTGGTCAACCTGGAAGACGACGTTGGTAGTGCTGAAGCGGACAATCGTCACATGGCGTAGTGCTTGCTATTTCTCGCGATGGGACTATGGTGATCGAGTAAACAGCGGCTGAGGAGACATGATGTCGGTTCACTTAGAGAAGTGTTCTAACCCGGCTTGTACCCATATTTTTGAAGTAGAACAATTCAGTCGCGCATTTGGTGGGTGGCGTGCTACGGGATTGATTGAATGCCCATACTGTGGTGTGTGCATGCCAGGCAAATGCGAACAGATTTATATAAGCCGCGCGATTTCAGCTGATTGTCGTAACTGGCCGAGCCAAGGTACGTGGACGTAAATCCTAACTATAGAAGAAACTGAGATATCACGACCTGGAACGATTCCAGGCATTCGAATGGACCTTCGCAGTAACAAAGCGGGCATTGCCATTCTGCAGGAGCTTAAGCGCGGAGTGAGGTCATGATCCTTCAGTCGCGGTGCGTTGTATGCCATATAACGCATTGAGGTGCCGTTGCTGATGCTCCACTGTTTTTGGCATTTCCTGAATCAGCGCAAGCAATACAGAGGCGCATCCATATTCACTGAACAATGTTACCGGATCAGCAGCGGTGTCACGACCGACAATGGCCCAGTATGGCAGATGGTGTGTGCTAACAATCACACTATGCCACGTAATGCGGCCACCACGTTGATGTGCCAATGCACTTTCCAGAAAGGTTCTGAATGTTGCAATGGCATGTCGCCCCAACACATGGTCGGAGACCCATTGTTCTGCGGTACGCGTCCAGCACAAAGGGCAAATGGGTGCATGAGTACCGATCCATCCTGCCAATCCTGAGGGCATGGTCATTTGCGGAGCGCGCAGGCCTGACGGCGTGCCGACACCTTCCCAGTGCATGCGCCAGCGTAGAAAGGCCTCCGCTACAGGACATATCGCTGCGGTGCTGACTCCTTCCAGACGCCAATCAAGATGCTTTGCCGCTGACGTTATACAGGACTGATGTTGTTTTAGCAGATGACGCCACAGGTGGCGGCGAACCGCCCCATAAACTAGGTTACTGAGGCGAAGTTGTTCGTCCCATGCATCCTTTGTTGCGGACATCGATACTTTCGTCCGCCGTATGCCCGGAAGTCGGCGTGTCGCACGCTGTAGCTTACATCGAATAGGCAACTCGGATAGTCCCTTGCTAGCGACCACCAGTGGGACGCGGGGACCTGACAGATGCGCATTTCCTTGTTTTCTCTCCACCACATGCCAAACGCTATCAATGAAGGCTGAGTAGTCGGATGCGGGTCGCCGCCAATTACTAATGGCAAATAGGACTGTCGCCAGTCCGGCGCGGGATCGCTGGCGGTTGATGTCCTGCCGAATTGGCATGGTAAGGTCGTCAAATGCGCACAACACCGCAAGATCCGAAATCCAGCTCGTCATCGGCGGTAGCGCTGCCAGCAATCGGTCCTTAGGATTGCGAAATGCTGGTGCGAGATCTGCATGGCATGTCGGACAGCCGAAGGGCTGGGCAAAGACCGCTACCTGCAACTGGTAGGGAATAGCTGTGCCGCATGTCTGGCAACACATTCGAATGGGATTGCCGTGCACCGGGCAAGACCGTACAAATTCCAACTGAAACGCTGATGAATGGAAGCCGCTTCGTGCACATTCCGGACACCAGCAAAGGATGTCCCGGAACCGGCGTCGGCCGTTTGCAAGCTGCTCTGGCAAAAATGCTTGGTGGATCTGTGGCGTCTCCAGGCGCAACAGGCGTGCCAGCTGCGTCAGATCGAACAACGCGCTGTAACGCAAATCCACGGCCGGTGACCGGACGATCGCTGTCTTTTTACCGCAATCCCGGCGAATGAAAAGCTGGGCAAGCTCCACTGCATTGAGTGCATTGAGCATCGCAAACTTGGAGAGCAACGCATAGACAGAATCAAAGCCGTGCACCCAGTCGTCGCGCCAACACCAACTCTTTTCAAGTGGAAGCGGTTCATCGAGAAGGATTCGCGCGACCTTCATCTTTCAGGCCTGTGCCGCCAGGTCATCACTCATCACCATACGCAATTCCTCCTGCGCCGCGACAAAATTCGATTCCTTGATTGCCAAGTTCCAGGTCGTGGGCGTGATTCGGAAACCATAATCGTCTTGCTCGGAACTCTCGCCGAGTGCGATTTCAACCGAACGGGCGAAGTACTGCATCGGAATCTCCAGGCTATAGGCAAATCCAGCATCATCATGGGCGTCCTCGAAAGCATCCCATAACACCGCTGCCTGGTCGACCAGACGAAATCCAGTGCTATAGGCAGCTGGAAGGAAGAAACGAGTGTACGGCCAGTCGCTTTTGACGGGAAAGCAGGCTTCGTCATATCCAGCCAGGCAGGTCGCCAGATCATCCGCCGACAACAGGCCGTGGAACTGCAGTTCGTCGATCATAAAGCGCGACACGATTTGCGTCTCACGACTCAGACGAAATGCACTCTTCTGATTGAGCAGCTGCGGCTGTCCAACAAGCAGGGTAATCATTCGGATGCCATGCCGCTCAAGCTCATCATGAACGTCGCGAAGCCATTCATACTCGATGACGTCCAGCCGCTGTGCTTCGTCAGCAAACATGATGAACCAGTTGTACCCGGAACGATTGACGAGTTCCATTATTCGCTCATTAAGCCGGGTCCGCTTCTTCGGGATGCTGCCGTTTAACGCACCTGGGTGACCTACTGCTTCCAAAAGCAAGGAAAAGAACGCATCCTCCGATTTCGACTTTTTCTTTTGGCAGCCAAAACTGAGAATGACTGCCTTCGGGTAGTCTTCCCGCAAAACACGCATCACGTATCGCACACCATAGGTCTTGCCGAAGCGAGGGTGAGCAAAGACGATGCCACCAGGTGTGCGCAGACGGACCAGTTTTTTGACACGCAAGTACATATCCTCAATGGACGGAGTCGGCACGATGTACTTTTGCTCGACAACAGGATGACGGTCAAGCGCCACAGGACGATGATAGGTATCAGCCAACGTATCCTCCCAGTTAGAAAGTGATGGTGCGCCTGATTTTCAATATCCGCGCTACCGGTGGTACGGCATCTGCGACGGGTTCGTTCTGTTTCTTTAACTTCGGCACCGTATCCTGCGAATGTAACTCGTTACCCGGCAGTCCTACCGAGTCTGCTTGCAACGCGGTGACTGCTGTTACCGCGCCTTCGTTTGCCAGCGCGTTGCGATTCGATTTCGCTTTCGCCAGATCGGTGGCCGCACGTTTGCTGGTACTTGCCTGTTGACGCTTGTATTTTCCCCAGCACTCCACGGGGTCGTCGCCTTCGCGGTACTGGAGCTTGCCAGCACGCTTGAGTCGGAATATCTCCTGCCGCACGCGCAGCGAATGCGGCGTGTAGCACCACGGGCGCGCTGCCGTCAGGACACCAAGCTCGGTGCCGTCCTCAAAGAACGCTTTCACGGTACGGATATCGCGTACGTCGAAATACACGCGCAGTCGCTTACCAATCAGTGCAGGGCTGCCCGACAGGATGGGGCTGGTGTAGCGTACATCCTGGAAATTGATATGAGGCCGGTCCCCTACGTTATCGCCTTTGATGGGTTTGATCCGCGCTTCTTGTAGCAGGCAAAGGTTTTGTTGAGCAGCTCGCGGTAGCGTACGCAAAAAGCCAGTATCGCGTGCGAGAAGCTGTGCCATCGCTTCAAGAGGCGTCCGGTTGGAGATGCCGCTGTGGGAAGTGCCGTTGTAGTCGCCTAGGAGCACTTCGACCATGTCCTCGAGTTCCTCGAGCTCGACAAGCAGGCTGATGTTTCCATGAGGGTCGTTTAGCAGGCGCTCGATCGATTCTGGGCTGCTTCCGGTTGTGCCAGGCAACCGGTGTGCGAAATTACGTGCAAGGAGATGAAAGAAGCACTCAATGAAAGGACGCTCGTTCGGCTCAGCGGCCGGCCCATTGTCCGGCCAGCATCCAACAATCTGGTTGAGGCGAGTGAGCGTATCAACAGCAAGGTGAGATTTGGCACCGTCAAAGCGAAACCATTCCCAGCAGGCATAACGCGTTTGTGGCAGGACCGCCGATGGAAAGCCGCCTCCGGCGCGCATCGTTAGGTCCGGGATCTTGTAGTGGCGTGGCCGAAACGGTATTAACGCTGCCTGCAGCGCGCTGGCAACGTCGTCCTTGTTGTATTCCTTGGATAGGGCAAGTTTGTAGCCGATGACAGCACGGCTGGCCACGTCGAGCAAAATCAGGATCCAGATGCGACTCAGTTCCAACAGCGTCTCGAAACCGAGCGGATCCATGACCCGGACAGTTACTCGCAGATCGATTTTGTGACCATCAAACTCGACAACTTCAAAGGCCCGGGTTGCAGGTGGCGGCCTGTGTGGATCCGGCTGGTCGGAGTCTGCCCCCTCGGGCAGTGTTGTATTGTCGTGAGTCAGGATGAGTGCGCGGCTTTCAGCCTTGTGCAAGTAAGCAGCTAGAGAGCGTAGACCCGCCATGGCTTGATTGAACGGGTACTCGTGCGACCCGATGCCGACCGCCCGACATTTTTCCAGAAATGCCTTGTGAATGCGGGCTAGTGCCTTGCGTGCGCGGCGTGCTTTGCCATGGTGACGACCGCGCTGCTTGATATAACGTTGAAGTAGCTTTTCCAAGGCAGGTTGCCGCTGCAGCAGCAAGGAAAACGCGCCTGCCAGACCGCGCCCGCTCAACTGATCAGCGCTGTCAAGCGCGTGCATCCGCTCGTATTGTTTCAGTCGAGCATACGGAATAGCAGCTCGCATCCCGTAAATGCGACCATCAGCATGTGTGGTAAGGCACCGATCGAGCAGGCGGTAGATTGTCTTCGGATCGATCCCGGTGGCGACTTTGATGCCGGCAAGGGAAAGCTGCGGGTTCTCGATGTACAGCTCTATGGCCTGCCGGCGTGAGAGAAAGATGGTTCGATCGTCGGCGCCTAGTGCTGAGACGTCGACCGACGGCCAGGTGGATAGGTCCCGTAACTCGTCCGGAAACGAGTCGCGACTGAAACTGACTTTGCCGAAAACATGGGTTTTCATGCAGTCACCAGCATCGACGCAGGGCCCAGTGAGTGCGAGTCGATATCGACGAAATGCAATCTACCCGTATAAACTAGACTGAACGTAGCGGTTTGAACAAGAACAGGATCCTCGTTTGGATAGATCTGCATCAGGGACGCCAAGGATTGTGGCTTGGTCATGACGTCCAGTATGCGCTTCTATAGCGGCGTCGTTAGGTAACGGCGGTTGGCGGACAGCATGCGCACAATGCGTCCCCAGTTGTCAAGGAAGTGCGTATGTGTGGAGCGATCCAAGGGCCTGACATGACGGACGAACAGGCGCTGCGAAGCGGACCATGCGGAGAACGCGGGCCACGTCTTTGCGGGGTCATCCGGCTGCGGGCAAGCTTTGCCGGATTGGAGTAGCCAGAGTTCCTCGCGATCTGAATAGGCAACCCAGAAGTCTACGACCTGTTTGGGCGCAGTATCAGGGATAACAACCGGGCGCTCGCAGTAGGACTGAACGAGCGGGTCAGCTTCCAATTGAAGCCATGTGTTGAGCGCTGGCGGATTAAATAGGGTGAGAGTACGGTTGACCTTCGGGCCAAACACATCGTAGCGATGGCTCTTGTAAGGCCTGAAGTTGCTTATTGCCTTAGGGAACCGCAGGTTCGTCACAATCGCTACTCCAAGCCGCATTGCGGATGGACAGAGTGTAGGAGAGAGATTCGGGAATTGACAGATTTACTTCAAACTTTAGTGAAGCAAATGTGCCCAGGAAGAGAGGCGGAGGGCAACTAAATCAATGACTTGCGAAAGTTGTTCGTAGGCAGTTTTACTTCACCGAACGGCTTCCGACACCAATAACAAGGGACCAAACGGGGCGCAGGGGCTGAATCTTGCCCAGAAGGAACTCTTTCGGAGCCATGATTCCATCAGAAAATCGTTGCCGTGTACTCCATTTCTGGCGAACTCAAATCCCTAAAGTTTCCCGCTAACCCGCATCAATACAGGCTTGTATCAGTACTTCAGACGCGACTAACTAAGTTTGTTGGCAAGCTCATTCTCGGTGAGCTTTTTGGACTGGAAAGATCTATTATGGGGACTCTTGCGCATATGAGGTTTTAAAATGCCCGGAGAGCAGGAATACCAAGACCGGGTATTTTAATTTTACATTTACGTTAGCGTGAAGAGGCCACACCGCGTCATCTGGCGCATGCCTGCAACGGCGATCATCGACCGGAATGTCCGATCTTGATCGGGCCTGCGACTATCACGGAGCACATCCACCATGATGAATGTGTAACGCACTGATTTGTCCCGCTGCCCTGCAGAAATGCATTTTTGGGATGCACCTCTCGGCTAAACGAGGAAGGCTAGCGTCATATTTCAGCAATGGGTGCGGCGAAATGCAATTTCACCGCGCTGTTGGCGTGATATTGGGTAGTGCAGAGTGTATTTGACCTGAATCAAATACGTCGATCTCTGATGTTAGCCCTATTGAAATCTAACGCGTAGCATTGCCTTTACATAGGGGGTGCGATCAATGATACGGCAAGTGTTGGTAGTCGAAGATCATCAAGATATTCGTAATCTTGTCGCCTTGCACCTGCGGGACATGGACTGTCAAGTGACTATGGCGCAGGATGGCGCGGGTGGACTGGCGCACGCCAAGAATCAACCCTACGATTTGATAGTGCTCGACTGGATGCTGCCTGGCATCAGCGGCATCGATATCTGCCGCGAGGCACGCCGGTGCGGAAATCACTCTCCGATTCTGATGCTCACCGCTAGGTCCATGGAAAACGAGCGGATCCACGGGCTTGATACGGGGGTAGACGACTACATGACCAAGCCGTTTAGCATTCCGGAATTTCTGGCCCGGGTTCGCGCTATTTTCCGGCGCAACGATGCGTTGTATGAAGCCGGTCAGCCAAACCGGGAGGGCGTGCTGCATCTGAAGGACTTATCAATCGATGGGGATCAGCGCCTGGTTCATCTCAGCGAAAAACCGATTGATTTGACGGCAAAAGAGTTCGATCTTTTGCGTTACCTGGCCCGCCATCCAGGACAGGTTTTTACCCGGCAACAACTACTGGATGCGGTATGGGGCAATGGCTTCGACGGCTATGAACATACGGTCAATTCTCATATCAACCGCCTGCGCGCCAAGATCGAAAAAAATCATGGCGAACCGGAATATATCGTGACCGTGTGGGGTGTCGGCTACAGGATGCCTGATTTTCGCTGTCACTGAGTAGCGTGTTCAATACCATTTTCCGCAAGTTGGTCGCGATCCTACTCTTATTCGGCCTGTTGATGAGCCTGATTTTCGTGATGATCATGCGGTATTCGCATGCCGTCTACCATCAAGATATCCAGCAAAGATTCCACGTCGGCATCGCAACGCGTTTCGCTGAACTGGCAGGCTGGACACCTTCAGGCTGGATCGATCCCAACGCGGTTACTGCGGCGTTTGCGCATCTTGTGACCGCGAATCCGCAATTTCATGTATACATTCTTGATCGGGACGGCCTGGTGTTGTCGCATTATCCCGATCAACTGTCATTGGCTTCGAACCGCGTTTCGCTGCAGCCAATCAAGCAAATCCTGCAGTCCAAACCGCACCTTCCGATCCTCGGCGACGATCCGGCGAATAGCCATCGCCAGCAAATTTTCTCGGCGGCTCAATTGCAGGGCAACACCCGGCCGGAGCAGTATCTATACGTCACGATTCATAACGAAGAAGATGACGAATCTGCCCAAGGTTTGCGTCTTGCCTATATTACGCGTGAAGCCGCATGGCTAATCGGTGCGAGTGTCATATTGGCGCTGGCTGGCGGGTTGCTATCGTTACACTTTGTAGTGCGCCCTCTAGAGCAACTTGCATCGACTATGGATGGATTCCGGAAAAATAACTTCAGAGACGGATTGACCGACAGAAAAAAACCCGCCGCATCAGGTGATGAAATCGATGCGATCAGTGTGGCCTTCTATCGCATGGCGGAACAAATTCAAACGCAAATGCGTGAGACCGCGCGAGCCGATTCGAGCCGTCGCGAGTTCATTGCCAACGCGTCCCATGACCTGCGTACGCCACTTGCTTCGATACAAGGATATCTGGACACCCTGTCACTCAAGAATGAAACTCTTACGCAGCAAGAACGTCAGCAATATCTGCAAATCGCATTGACTCAGGCCAAGTCGCTAAGTCACCTTGTCAGCACCCTCGTTTATCTGGGCAAGCTCGACTCCGGCCAGATCGAAGTACAACATGAAATGTTCAGGATCGATGAGGTCGTGCATGACGTCGTACAAAAATTTGCACTCCAGGCGCAGAAGAAAAACATTCGACTCGTGGCGCGGGCGCATGACAGGCTGCCCTTCGTATGCGCGGATTTAGGCTTGATCGAAAGGGCATTAAGCAACCTGATCGATAACGCGCTAGGTCATACGCCGGTTGGCGGGTCGGTTCAAGTGTGCTTGCAAAACATCGATAAAAAGGTTTGGGTGTCAGTGATCGACAGCGGCAGCGGCATCTCGGCATCGGACCTGCCGCATATTTTCGAGAGATTTTACCGAGGCAGCAGCGCGCGTGAGGAGGCGGTTGTTCATGCTGGTATCGGTCTATCCATTGTGAATCGCATTATCGACCTGCATGGCGAAAGTGTGGAAGCCACCAACGCACCGGGAGGGGGGGCGCTGTTTCGCTTTTCACTGCCCAGCATGGATAGTGGAAAAACACCCTGCGCACGGGAACAATTTCTGGCATAACAGCTTTGCTCTTCCCGCGTCCTCTCATTTTCTCCCTCGTGATAATCCCGTGACTTCTTGCGCCCATGCTGCAAAGCGTGGCAGCGTGAAAGCTCTGCGGCCTCCTCTCGGACTTACTCAAGAACAAGGGAATCCTGGTATGGAAAGCATAGGAGAATGTGATGCATCGCTGGCTTTGGCTATGTCCAATTCTGGCAGTCTTGTTGAGCGTCAGCGTCTTCTTTTATTGGGGATGGAGCTGGACAAGCGCCGGCTTGATCACATTGGTCGTGGCATGCACTGCCGCAATGATCTGGATGACTCTTCATGTCCCCAAACCGCCCGTTGGCAGCTTGAAACTGAACGAGAAGAAAAGTAAAGGGAAACGATCATGATTGCTCACTTATTTCGCATAGTCGGCATGCTGATTCTTGCCATCGCGTCGGCGTTTTCGTGGGGCGCTGACAGTGCCTTACATAAGACTGCGAATGGAATCGAATTGTACTACGGCGTGGTTCCCGCCGAAGCCGTGCAGGCGCATGTGAAACAACATGGAGCAGAGAGCATGCATGGGAAAACGCGTTTGGCACGGGGAACCCACCATCTGGTAGTCACTTTGTATGACGCCAAAACTTCGGAACCCATCCCCGGCGCGGCAGTCAGCGCAACGGTGACGCAGCTTGGGTTGAGCCAGGAAACTAAAACGTTAGACGTAATGAAGATCAATAACACGATCAGTTACGGGAATTACTTCAACATGCCGCCTAACGACTCCCCTTATCGAATCACACTGGCAATCAGAAGGCCGACGGACCATACCCCGGTACCGGTCGAGTTCGAATATCGCCATGGCGTCAGCCGCTGATTAACATACGAACACAGGTGAACAATATGACGAACGAACATCAACATGAGCGGGAAGGCAATCACAGCCAAAGCACGCGTTCCAAAGCCAAACTGGTGCTCGTCGGATTCCTGATTGTCGCCGCATATTTTCTGTTCACGGAACATCGTGCGCATCTCGGCGGAGCCCTGTATTACCTGCCTTTTCTATTTCTGCTGGCCTGCCCCCTGATGCACATGTTCATGCATGGCGGCCAAGGCGGGCATGATCACGGCAAGCGCGATAACAACGACATGAAAGGAGATGCATGATGCAACACGATACCGCATCCGGCTATGGACTCTGGTCGCTGGTCATTATCAATTCTGCGATTTTCATTATTTTCGCGTTCAGCTTTGCCAAGCCGAAAAACGCACGCGACTGGCGTTCCTTCAGTGCCTTTTCCGCCTTCCTGGTCGCCCTGTTTACTGAAATGTACGGATTTCCGCTAACGATCTATTTTCTGATGCCATGGCTCACCACACAATTTCCCGGTGTCGACTGGTTATCCCACGATTCCGGTCATTTGCTGGAAATGATGTTTGGCTGGAAAGCGAACCCACATTTTGGGCCATTCCATTTGTTGAGCAATATTTTTATATTTTTCGGCTTCATCATGCTGTCGTCCGCATGGCGTGTGCTGTACAAAGCCCAGAGCGAGCATCGACTGGCGACGGCAGGCTGGTATGCGCGCATGCGGCACCCGCAATACGTAGCCTTCATTCTGATCATGTTTGGTTTTCTGCTGCAGTGGCCAACTCTGCTCACGCTGATCATGTTCCCGATTATGGTATTCATGTACGTGCGTCTTGCGCGGCATGAAGAGCGGAACGCGCGGGTGGAATTCGGCGCCGCCTATATCCGCTACGAAGCGAATACGCCGGCGTTCTTTCCTCTCTTACGGAGGATCGCGCACGCGTAACGCGACACGGCTCCTGCTCCACTCTATCAACAACCCTTTATTGACACGCTTCACCATGTTGGAGAAATCAAATGCGTAAATTATGGGGTGCCCTGGCGATGGTGGTTACCTTAAGCCTGAGCGGCTGTGGCTACAACACATTGCAGAGCAACGACGAGCAAATCAAGGCGAGCTGGTCCGAGGTTGTGAACCAATATCAGCGGCGCGCCGACCTGATCCCCAATTTGGTCAATACCGTCAAAGGATACGCAGCGCATGAAAAGGATGTCCTGACGCAGGTGACGCAAGCGCGGGCGGCGGCGACTTCGATGCAAGTGACGCCGGAAGTGCTGAATGATCCTGCCGCGTTTGCCAGATTCCAGGCGGCGCAAGGGGCGTTGTCCGGCGCGCTGTCGAGGCTGTTGGCAGTGAGTGAAAATTATCCGAATCTGAAAGCCGACACCAACTTCCGCGATTTGCAGGCGCAACTGGAAGGCACCGAGAACCGCATCACAGTGGCGCGCAACCGCTATATAACGTCGGTGCAGGCATTCAACGTGACGGTGCGCTCCTTTCCTTCCAATCTGACAGCGATGGCAATGGGATACAAACCGAAGCCCAACTTCGCGGTAGAAAACGAAAAGGAAATCTCTACGCCGCCCAAAGTAGATTTCGTGGTGACGCCGGTCAAACCTGCGGGCGCGACGCCAGGAGCGGCCAAATGAAGACGACGAGCATGGCAAGAGCGGCATTGCTTGCGTTCACGCTTTTCTGGCCTTTCATCGCTGGAGCGCAAGTCGCGGTACCGCCCTTGACCGGGCGCGTCACCGACCAGACCGCCACACTCACCACAGAGCAAATGGCCGGCCTCGAACAGACACTACAAGCGTTTGAAGCAAGGAAAGGCAGTCAGCTTGCGGTCCTGATTGTTCCGACCAGCGCACCGGAGACGATCGAACAATATGCGTTGCGCGTCGCGGAGCAATGGAAACTGGGGCGCAAGAAAGTGGATGACGGTGCGATCCTGGTCGTCGCCAAGAACGACCGCGCGCTGCGCATCGAGGTGGGCTACGGTCTCGAAGGCGTGCTCAATGACGCTACCAGCAAGCGCATTATCAGCGAGACGATTACGCCGCGCTTCAAGCAAGGGGATTTCAATGGCGGCATCACTGCGGGGGTCGACCAGATCATCCGCGTAATTGACGGCGAACCGTTACCGGAACCTAAAGGAAGGCCCGCCGGCGCCATTGCTGACATCGGTCAGTATGTCCCGCTCATTTTTATTCTTGTGCTCGCGGTGGGCGGGATATTGCGTTCCGTGCTGGGCAGATTTCCCGGTGCGCTCGTCACTGGCGGGGCGGTGGCTGTTGTGGCCTGGTTGTTTGCCGGCGCACTATCCACTGCGTTGGGCGCGGGTGTGATTGCGCTCTTGTTTACCCTGCTTAGTGGGGGGATGGGCGCAATGGGTGGATACGGCATCGGCGGCCATCATGGCGGATCCGGCCGAGGTGGTCTTGGCCGTGGCGGATTCAGCGGTGGCGGTGGCGGCTTTGGCGGCGGCGGCGCGTCGGGGAGATGGTAACGATGAATATCAAACGCATTACCAGACATCTAGTGATGACCCACTGGCAGGTCAACCGAACTTTTCCGCACCAAACCTTGAGGGCAATCGAGCAAGCGATCAAAGCGAGCGAGACCGCGCACCTTGGGGAAATCCGCTTCGTCGTGGAAGGTGCTCTGGATACCGCACCACTCATCAGGGAGCAGTCCGCGCGAGAACGTGCCATCGACGTATTTGCGCAATTGCGGATATGGGACACCGAACACAATAACGGCGTGTTGATTTATTTATTGCTCGCCGACCGGGACGTGGAGATTGTTGCCGATCGCGGGATACACGCGAAGGCGGGCTCGCGAGAATGGGAAAGCATTTGCCGCAAGATGGAAACAGCATTTAGACAGAAGAATTACGAAGGCGGTGTAGTCAGCGGCATTCAAGCGGTGACACAGCATCTGCTGAAGCATTATCCCGCATTCGGCGGTGGCCGGAATGAATTACCGGATAAGCCAGTGGTTCTGTAAATCGGAAAAGCGCGGCTCTTTTACTCATTTTGCAATCGATCTTTCAACAAAGGACCCAACATGAAGAATCAAATTGAACAGCAGGACGCCGTGGTCGCTGTATTCGCACACCATCGGAATGCAGATGACGCCATCCGCAAACTTGCCGGCGGCGGCGTCGAAATGACCCATTTCAGTATTATCGGAAAAGGTTTCCATTCCGAGGAGAAAGTTGTGGGTTTTTACAACATAGGTGATCGCATCAAGTTCTGGGGTAAGAACGGCGCATTTTGGGGGGGCTTTGGGGCCTGTTCTTCGGCGGGATATTTTTGACCATTCCTGTAATCGGGCCCGTCATGGTGCTTGGCCACTTGGCCACCATGGTCGTTGCCGCTGTCGAGGGTGCGATCCTGGTCGGTGGGTTGAGTGCGCTTGGTGGGGCGCTCCTCTGCATCGGCATTCCGAAGGACAGCGTCATCCAGTACGAGGAAGCCGTCAAGACTGACGGATATCTTGTTGTAGCACACGGTTCCGCGGATGAAATGGCGAGAGCCAAAGCGATCCTCAAGTTGAGCAATCCAACACGCATTGATCTGCACGAGAACGTCAAAGCTCAGACGGGAGACGAAAAGAGATCAGGCTCGGGTGCCATTCCCTCGCATTGAAATCTCTTGATTATGACCCAGCCAATCCTAGGGGGTCAATAACATCCACCATGTCGTTTTAATTTAACGCTATGTAACGAGGCATCACCATGCAAACTGAAACTTTGAAAGTAACCGGCATGACTTGCGGCGGATGCACCAGCAAAGTAGCGTACGGGCTGAACGCAATTACCGGCGTTCATGAGGTAGTTGTGTCGCTCTCGTCTGGCGAGGCGGCAGTGCGTTACGACGAGCATCAGACAGAACCCGACCAACTGAATTCAGCCGTGAAAGACGCGGGCTATGACGTGGATTTGACTAACGCCACTCACGCTCAGCAATCCAATGGTGGCTGCTGCGGCTAACTCGCATCAGCCACTACGAGGAGCGAGATTGCATGAATACACTGAGATCGCCGATCGATAATAGGAGCAAATCATGGAATGGATTTCACAAAACTGGGTTTGGGTGCTGTTCGCCGTCGCTATGATCGCTATGCATCTATTCGGCCATGGCGGTCACGGTGGCCACGGCGATGACAAGCATGACAAAAAACCTGCAAGAAAAGACGATGTGCAACGCACTTCGAAACAAGGGTCGGGGCATCACCATTGATATGGTAGGCATTGGTTTTTTTAGAGAGGCAACGATATGCTGAATATAAAAATTGTGACTTGGTCATTAGCGATATGGACCACGTTTACATTCGTATTTTGTGTCGTTTTCGCCATGTTGACGCCGTCGAGCCTCTACATGCACTCGCTTCTCATCCAAGTCTTGCCCGGGTTCGAATGGTTCAGTTGGCGCGGCTTTTTCGTTGGGCTGATCGAAAGTTTCCTCTATGGCGCCTATGCAGGTCTCGTCTACGTGCCTATTCACAATATTTTGCATCGAAAGTGCATGAGCGCAACGTCATGAGCAACAAGTGCGGCCGAAGTGCCCATGGACTTGCGAAGTGATCGGAAATGTAACGAAACATGTCAGAGATTAAGACTACCAGGGCAATGCGATGAAAACGAACGTTATTGAAGTGCGCGACATGCTGTCGGCATTGAGCGTGGGCGAAGTGGAAAAACGAATTGGCGAAGTCCCGGGTATCGAAAGCGCCAGGGTGAATCACGCAGCAGGAAGCGCCACAGTGCGCTACGACGAAACCCTACTCGACGCCGCCGATATCAAGGCACTCGTGCACCAACGCGGGAAGCAGTCCGCAGGTGACGGACGAAAGCACAAAGCGGTACCGGACGCGCCGATGGCTCCCACGGTCGGCGACCAAAAGAGCCATGAGGGTCACAAGGGTCACGCCGCAGCGGGCGCACAGCCGGCCATGCCAGCGGATATGGCGCATGAGATGGGCCATGACGGCATGGACTTGCAAGCCATGGTGCGCGACATGCGCAACCGTTTCTGGATCTGCCTGATTTTCACCGTGCCGATCTTTGTTTACGCACCGATGGGAGATCTTTTCGAGCCGCCGGTGCCGCCATTCGGTGTCGACCTTGGCCTGTGGCTGTTTGCCTTCGGGTCCCTCGCCATTGTCTATCCCAGCTGGCCGTTCTTCGTTTCCGCTTGGCGCGCGCTTAAGAACGGCGTCCTGGGCATGGCGGCGCTGATCGTTCTAAGTGTGGGTACCGGATATCTGTTCAGCGTTGCCAGCACTTTCTTTTTCAAGGGCGGCGGACAGTTCTTCGAAGCCGCAGCCGTCCTGCTGGTTTTCATCCTGCTCGGGCACTGGCTGGAAATGCGCGCCCGTGCGGGTGCCTCGTCCGCAATCAAGGCGCTAATGGATCTCACACCGGCGATGGCCAATGTGATCCGCAATGGCGCCGAGCTAGAAGTTCCAACGGCGGATGTGCTGGCGGGAGAGATTGTGGTGATCCGTCCCGGCAATAGGATTCCGGTCGATGGCACAGTGGAGAGTGGCGAATCACTGGTCGATGAGTCCATGCTCACCGGCGAGTCGATGCCAGTCCAGAAGGGGCCGGGTGCAACAGTGATCGGTGCTACCATCAACAAGAGCGGCAGCTTCCGCTACAAGGCGACCAAGGTCGGCGCTGAATCGGCGCTGGCGCAGATCGTAAAACTGGTGCAGGACGCGCAAAACTCCAAGGCGCCGGCGCAACTGCTGGCGGATAAGGCCGCGCAATGGCTGGTGATTGTCGCGATCGTGATCGGACTAGCGACCTTTGCGGTGTGGTTCTGGGTGATCGGAGAGTCGCTGCTGTTAGCAGTGACGCTGACCATTACCGTCTTCGTGATCGCCTGTCCCGATGCGCTGGGACTCGCGACGCCGATGGCAGTCATGGTGAGTACTGGCCTGGGCGCGATGAACGGCATTCTGTTCAAGAATGCCTCGGCGCTTGAAGACGCTACCAAGCTTGATGTCATCGTGTTCGACAAGACGGGCACGCTTACTGTTGGCCAGCCGGAGGTGGTGGGGATCGTCGTGGCGGACGGCTCCACCGAGGACGTGGTACTGGCCGCCGCCGCCGCCGTCGAGCAAGGGTCCGACCATCCACTGGCCCAGGCGATCGTGCGCGGCGCGGCGCCCCTCACCATCGTGGCGCCGCCTGGCTGCGAACGCCGGGCCGGCATGGGCGCGCGCGCCCAAGCCGTCCAGGCTTTCGACGCCTGTCGGCGCCACGTTGGGGTGGTGCGCCGCGCGGCGCACCTCACCATCGTGGCGCCGACAGGCTTCGAAAGCCTGGACGGCATGGGCGCGCGCGCCGAAACTGCTGGCGGCACGGTGTTCCTTGGCAACCGGCTGCTGATGGATACGCAAAAGCTCGTACTCGGTCGGATGGAAACCGACGCCACCCGCTTGCAGGGAGACGGACGCACCGTGGTCCATGTGTCCCAGGCAGGTCGCGTGATTGGCCTGATCGCCATTGCCGATGCGATCAGGCCAAGCTCCAGGGCAGCGGTGGCAAAACTGCGCGAACGCAGGATCGAAGTGGTGATGCTAACCGGCGACAACGCGGCCACGGCCAGGCGCATCGCCGCGGACCTCGGCATCGATACCGTGTTGGCCGACGTGCTGCCAGGCCAAAAGGCGGAGAAAGTAAAGGAACTGCAGGCCAAGGGCAAGAAAGTCGGGATGGTTGGCGATGGCGTCAACGACGCGCCGGCCCTGACCCAGGCCAACGTCGGATTTGCCATCGGCGCCGGCACCGACGTCGCGATGGAAAGTGCCGATGTCGTGCTGATGAAGAGCGACCCGTATGATATTGTCGGCGCGATCGAGTTGTCGCGCGCAACGGTGCGCAAGATGCACCAGAATCTTTGGTGGGCCGTGGGCTACAACGTGATTGCGTTTCCGCTTGCAGCAGGCGTCTTGTACCCATTCGTGCTGAGTCCGGAGGTTGCAGCGCTGTCGATGTCCGGCAGCACCCTGATCGTGGCGCTCAATGCGCTGATGCTCAAGCGCACCAAACTTGCGGGAATCAGGAAAGCGCGATCTCCGGAGGCACCGTTAGCCAACGCGAAGCTTGCGGCGAAAGCATCAGCATGAGCAATCCGTTACGCACCGCTGATGCGGCGTCGCGGCCCGGGTCATGTGGGGCCACCTCGACCAACAACATTTGGTGCAGTTCATTGGACCAACTCTCCGTTCGATACCGCCTAGCAGACCTTCGTGTGTACGACAAAGCAAAGTGAATTTTCGGAGTTACTCTTTAGAAGTTTGAATGCCATGAATGCTAACCGAATTATGAGCTTGATCGCCGTCGCGCAGATCGCCTTCTTGGTTTCCGCCGGACCTGCCTTTGCTGCCGGGGGAAAGGTCTACGTTGCCGATGAAGAATCGAGCACGGTCAGCGTCATTGACACGGCATCCTTCAAAAAGACTGGCAGTATCCCTGTCGGCAAAAACCCGCACAACGTGCAGGTTGCGCCCGACGGCAAACTGCTGTGGGTCACCAATGACGGCGAGCATGACAAGGCGTCCGAGAGGCCGGAACACGAAGGAATGCCAAAGTCCGAGCACGGAACGCTGGCGGACGCTGGAGCGGTCTGGGCCATCGATACCGCTACCGATACAGTGATCGCCAAAATACCGGTTGGCATGCATCCCGCTCACGTCGTCGTGGCCCAGGAAGGCCGCCTCGCATATGTCACCAACGGTGGCGAAAACACCGTCAGCGTAGTGGACATCTCGGTGCAACGGGTCGTCAAGACAATTCCGGTCGGCGCCTCTCCGCACGGTATTCGTATCAGTCCGGACAACAAACAAGCGTGGGTCGCCAATCTCAAAGGCGGCACGATCTCGGTGATCGATATCCAGACACAAAAGCAAATCGCCCAAATCCCCGTCGGCAAAGGCCCGGCTCAGGTGGCCTTCACTCCTGATGGCAGGCTTGGCTTCGTATCGCTGTCAGAGGAAAACCAGCTTGCGGTCGTTGATCCAGTAAGCCGCAAAGTAATCCGCAGGGTGAAAGTCGGGTCGGTGCCGATTCAAATATATGCCACACCCGACAGCAAACTCCTGCTAGTCGCCAATCAAGGCACCCGCGGGAAGCCTGGCACCAGCGTTAGCATCGTCGTCGTCGCAACCTCCAAGGTCACCGCGACGATCGAAACTGAGCGTGGCGCACACGGGATAGTGGTAGATCGCGATGGACGCCATGCCTTCGTAACCAACACCTATGCGAACACGGTCTCCGTTCTCGATATCGGTGAACGCAAGGTCATCGCCACAGTACCGGTTGGCCGCAGCCCGAACGGCATCAGCGTGATGCCTTGACTGGTGGCGGACAGATCGTTTACGGACGCGCGAAAAATGTGGATAAAGAGCATTGAATTCAGAGAGCGAATCGACTATCGAGATTGCGGATTTTGCCGAATTTTCCGGCGACCATCTCGGATAGGAAAAGCCGCCATTCCGTCTGAGCTATTGAAATGAAAAATCATCTTTGTTATATGGGATTACGTCTTATGAAGGCGCCAATCGTTCTACTCCGGTTCTCGAAATCAATTTTTCTCGTATGCGGCATCTGGCTGATTGGGCTGGGCGGATATTTTATGTTTGCGCGACCGGCGCTATTGCCCGAGGATTTGCGCTATCTGGGGTTGAGCGCGATTCAGGTTGAGACATTCGTGCCTAACCTGGCGTCATGGCTGCGAAACGTATTCACCGTGATGGGCGGGTTTATGGCTGGGGGTGGGGTCTTGATAGTCTTTGTGAGTATGCGCGCGGTTAAGCAATGCATCGCAGGAACAGGGACTGCACTCGGCCTTGTAGGGTTGCTCACGGTGGCAACCATGAGCTATACCAACTTCGTGCCGGACTCGGGCTTCAAATGGCTCCTTTTGATACCGGCAGTTGCTTGGTTGCTTGGGCTCGTAAGCTACGTGGTTGGCAAGATGGCGGAATATGCCATCGCAACGGATCCCCAGACCAATGTGAATGCGCCAGGTGAGTAACGACATGAAGAGTTCAGGAAATTATCGCCGCGCCACTACGGCTGCGCTCATGCTGGCAGTTTTCACGGTGTCAGTCGGCTTTGGCGTGGTACTGCCACTTCTGCCTTACCTGATCGAGCGGCTACTGGGGGAGGAAGGAGGAGCCGCGCAAATTTCCCGGCACACGGGTCTACTGACCGCCATCTATACCCTCTCGCTTTTTCTGTTTGCTCCCATGTGGGGGCGACTATCCGATCGACATGGTCCGCGTGGCGTGCTGCTATTTGGCCTTCTCGGCTTTGGCCTGACCATGCTGGTTTTCTCGTTCATCGAGAGTCTCGCCGCAGTTTACGCTGAGCGCTTCTTGAGCGGCATGTTCGCTGCAGCGGTGACCCCGGTTGCTGCGGCGGTGATCGGTGGCTTCGCTACGACAGAACAGGCGCGCGCCCGTCGGCTGGCGTTCGTCAGCATGGCCGGCATTGCCGGTTTCCTGCTCGGGCCGATGCTAAGCGTGTTCATTACCCGCTTTGCTACCGAGTTATTTGCCATTACCAGGCTGGCGGGATCGGTTGCGGTCCCGCTGACGACGACCGCACTGCTCGCCCTTATCGTGGCTTCTGCTATCGTGTTTGTCGTGCCAAGTGGCAAAAGCCTCAATCGGTCACAGAAGACTACGGGTGCCTCGGCCGAAAAAACGACATGGTTGGTGCCGAAGCTGCTTACCCTCACCTTTATCGTCTCGATCGGCATCGGGGTTTTCGAGATCGGGCTTGTCTTGCGCGGCAAGCAGGAACTAGGCTTAAGCCCGTACCAGATCGCGCTGATGTTCACCGAATGCAGCCTGGTCATGTTTGTGCTGCAGGCAATCGTATTTTCGCCCTGGTTCAAGTCGGAAAAAACCCGCTGGCTCATTGCGCCCGCGCTGGCCGTGCTGGCCGTCGGCTTGTTCCTCGTACCTCAGGCGTCTGATTTTACGTTAATGCTGGTCGTGATCGGTGCGGTCGCAGCCAGCGCCGGCATCCTGTCGCCGATCCTGACGTACTGGATATCGGCCAAGGCAGGCAGCGCGCAGGGTTGGGAACTCGGCAAGCAGACGGCCGCCGCCAGTCTCGGCGTCACTCTGGGTTCTACGGTGGGGGGGCTCCTATACAATCTCGCCGCCTTGCCGGGAGCCCCCTTCATCCTGACCGCAGCACTGGCCGCACTGGGCTTCGTGTTGAGCCTTGGGTTGCCCCATCTGCTAGTGGTTCCCCATGCGACATTACGTCGGTTGTCAGCATGAACGAGCTTAAAGCGCGTACCACACATTTTCCAACCCTGAAGGAAAGACCACCATGAAAACCTCAATAGTATTTGCCGTAATCGTTGCCTGCGCCCTGCCGGCGCCTATCGTATCAGCGCGAGAAAAGTCGGCTCCAGCCAAGCCGTCGATGGGCGTGGACAAACAGGTGCTGTAGATGCAGGAAAACATGAAGGCGATGCACAGCATGGGTGGCGCGATGATGATGGCGCAGATGGTGCAGCATCAGAAGGCGCAGGAAACGATGCCAAAGTAAGTCACGAACCGATTTCAGCAGGATGGCCCCAATGAACTCCGCTCTGCCCTGCGGCAGCCCGCTTGGCGTCGCGTCTTGTCGCACTTCCAGGATCCCCTCGTCTACCTCTTGCTGACTGCGGTCGTCATCGCGCTCGTCGCCTGGGTGATCGAAGGCTTGGCCGGCTGGCCTGTGGATGCGATAGTCATCGCGACGGTCGTCCTGCTCAACGGTATTCTGGGCTTTGTGCAGGACGCCAAGGCAGAGACCGCTGTCGCGGCCTTGGCTAAAATGACCGCAGCGACCGCCTCGGTCCTGCGTGACGGTCAAGTGCTACGGGTACCCAGTTCCGATCTGGTGTATGGGGACATGCTGGTGTTGTGCGAGGGCGACGCCGTCGGCGCGGATGCACGTCTAGTTCAGGCCACGTCCCTGCGCGTGCAAGAAGCCTCGCTGACGGGTGAGAGCGAAGCCGTGCTCAAAGACGCCGCCAGGCTGCCAAAGGCGGCGTCGCTCGGCGACCGGCTCAACATGGTCTTCAAGGGCACGGTTATCGCGCAAGGCGTCGGTCGCGCCGTGGTTACAGCAAGCGCGATGGCCACCGAGATGGGCTCGATCGCCGCAATGCTCGACGCCACCACCGAGGAGCCGACGCCGCTGGAAAAGGAAGTCGGGCGCATCGGGCGCATGCTGGGCATCGCGATCGTCATCATTGCCGTGGTGATGGTGGGAACCATCTTGCTGATGTCTAAAATCCGCAGCGTCGCCGACGTCATCCCCGTCTTGCTGCTCGGCGTGTCCTTGGCGGTAGCGGCCGTGCCTGAAGGATTGCCGGCAATTTTGTCGGTGGTGCTCTCGCTTGGGGTACGGTCAAAGGAGCCGAAAACTCTACCTTAGCACGGTACTAATTCCGGGAGGGATCACCAATAAGCTGAAGGCTCTTGCCCACGCGCTGAGGATCGGGTGCAATGGCGGAACCTTCCCGCGGAATCGGCACCTATAAGCGTCAGGATTTTTCCGAACGCTTCGCGCAAGAGGTGCTGTTCCCAAATGGAGGCGACAAGTGAGGCGCTTCTGCTAATTACGCCCCCTCATTTGCCTCGGGCGGCCACCACCAACATGGCGCTAAACAGAGAGCGCCTCATCACCACTGAAGTGTTTAACTTCAAGCAGCGTTATCGATAGCGTACGATCTTGGCAATTAGATTGCCGTGATAGTTTCGTGACATTTCGGCGATACAGTTAAATCTGCGATCGGTGATTTCTATAGGTTAAGGGCACAAGCTATCCGAAGCAGGCAGCGTTTTTACGCTGAGCCTTTGTTGACGCGAAAAAGCTGATCAAACAGCACAAATTGACAGTTCGGAAAGTGAGTCACCACTGCCCTACTTTCAAGCCACCCATACATGGTCCGTGCATCTATTGAGCGCCGAGGATTGTCCTGTGATTCCTAAATCTCGCGATGAGATAGGAATCTACACAGATCTAGCTTGCGTATTGCTTTTCGTTTGCATTTGATGTCCGCAGACTTCGGTACAAACTGGATAGCGGCATCTATTGCTCTGTCGACGGTTCCACTTTTGATCTAGCTGGTCGGGTGTTAAGAAAAACAAGCCTGCCCCCTCCGAATCCGGTTGTGCCGTCGCAGACATACTTGACAAGTGAGCAGCTGCAACTCCGCGAATGTTGGTTATCAGAGGTATTCCATATGGCCGTTTTCCATTTCATGAGGTTTCATTATGCATACTGACAATTTACCCATTGTTATGAAGGTGAAAAGGGAGAAGTTTGCAGCCGAGACGATGAAGTATCCTACTCCGGTGTCCCAGCCAGTACCGCAACCGGTCGAGGTACCGCATGTGGAAACACCCATGCCATCCAGTGCCGCACCGGTGTCGTTCCTCGAGCAGGCATTTCTCTACCAGATCGATCGGTGGCAGCGCAGCGTACTGTTCCTCGACATATTGCGTGAACGGGCTAACAATATGATGGCGCACGACGAAGCAGGCATGCCACCGCCGCTCGCATTCGAATATGAAACGGTACTCGACGCGAGACGCTTCGAGATGCCTGCAAATTACGCACTGCTGCGCATCACGCGCTGCGATGATGATCGTGCCGAGGATTGCGTCGATGACAACAAGCCGCCCGTGATCATTATCGACCCCCGTGCCGGACATGGCCCTGGACTCGGCGGCTTCAAGCGCGACTCTGAAGTCGGCATGGCGCTGCATGAAGGACATGCAACCTATTTCGTGATCTTCTTTCCGTTGCCAAGTCCGAACCAGACGCTAGCCGACGTATTGCATGCACTGCGGCGCTTTGTTGAGGAAGTGAGCAACCGGCATCACGGGAAGGCACCGGTCCTATACGGGAACTGCCAAGCGGGATGGGCCTCGATGCTGCTCGCCGCAGATTGCGAAGGCTTGAGCGGAGTGACGGTATTAAACGGTTCCCCCCTTTCGTACTGGGCTGGCGCGTCGGATGCCAATCCGATGCGATTGGGCGGAGGTTTAATGGGCGGAAGCTGGCTAGCACACTGGTTGGCGGATCTGGGGAACGGCCGGCTCGATGGCGCTTGGCTGGTGCAAAACTTTGAAAACCTGAATCCGGCCAATACGCTATGGGACAAGAACTACAACGTATTCGCGCATATCGATACCGAGCGTGAACGCTTCCTCGAATTTGAGCGCTGGTGGACCGGCTATCACTTCCTGAGCAGGGAGGAGATTTTATCGATCATTGAAGACCTTTTTATCGGCAACAAGCTTGAGCGCGGGACGATGAAAATTTGCACTGACTGCTATATCGACTTAACGCGCATTCGCAATCCGATTGTGATCTTTGCGTCCAGCAGCGACAACATCACGCCGCCGCACCAAGCGCTCAACTGGATTCCGACTGTCTACCCGACCACCGCTGATCTGAAGAACGCAGGACAACGCATTGTCTATCTCCTCAACACCCATGTCGGTCATTTAGGCATTTTTGTGTCGGCCAGCGTGGCGAAATTGGAACACCGCGCGATACTGGAAAGTATCGGCGACTTAGACGCACTTCAGCCAGGTTTGTACGAGATGAAGATCAGCAACCCGACTGGCGATCCCGATTGCCGCAAGCCGCAGTACACAGTGAGCTTTGAAGAACGCGAGGTCGAACAGATTAACTATGCATATCCGGAGCGATCGTTTGAAAAAGTGCAAGCCGTATCTGAATGGAACGAGTTGCTGTACAAGACTACGATCAGTCCATGGATTACTGCGTTCGCCAATCCCTGGAGTGCGGAAATTCTGAAACGCCTGCACCCTATGCGCATCGGCACTAAGATGTTTTCCGAAAAACTCAACCCCTGGATGTGGCCGTTGAAAATGTTTGCGCCTTTCATCGCAATTGTACGCCTTCCTGTCGACGAAACCAACGAGTTCGTAGCAATGGAGGGAGAGGCCGGCGCATCGATTTCAAGAACGTTGGACAGCTATAGAAAATCCAGAGATAGCGCCAGCGAACAGCTATTTTCAACACTGTATGGAGTTAAGTGAACTGGATGAAGGTTGATTGCAAGCGGCCGAACGAGTTCACGTATGCATTGGCCAGGGACGGAGGGTTGAGTCCAAAAACGTTCACATACACAGTCGGCTATATGGATTTTTGGTCATGCGGGATTCTAAGGGAGCGGCGATGCGCACTATGAAAGCAGCAGTATTCCTCCATCCAGGCAAGATTGTGCTTGACGACAAGCCGATACCGGTTGCCGGAGCTGGCGAAGCGTTAATCAAAATCACCACCACTACGATCTGCGGCACTGATGTGCATATACTCAAGGGCGAATTTCCGGTCGAAGCAGGCCGCACGATCGGCCATGAGCCGGTGGGTGTAATTGCGGAACTTGGTCCAGGCATGACCGGCTATTTGCTGGGACAACGGGTCATCGTTGGTGCAATTACACCGTGCGGACAGTGTCATTCATGCCTCGATGGGCACCAATCGCAATGCGGCGGAAAAGCGGCCGGTGGCTGGCGCTTCGGCAATACGATAGACGGATGCCAAGCGGAATATTTGCTGGTACCGCATGCGATGTCTAATCTCGAGCCGATTCCGGACGGACTCACGGATGAACAGGTGCTGATGTGTCCAGACATCATGAGCACCGGTTTTGGCGGTGCGGAGAATGGCGAAATTAAAATCGGCGACGCGGTCGTAATTTTTGCGCAGGGGCCGATAGGCTTGTGCGCTACTGCCGGCGCAAAATTGAAGGGTGCAAGTCTGATTATCGCGGTCGATGGCGTGAGCGCACGGCTTGAGGTGGCAAAAAAGCTAGGCGCCGATGCAATCATCGACTATACGAAGACAGATCCGCTGACCGAGATCATGCGACTGACCAACGGGCGCGGCGTCGATGTCGCCATTGAGGCGCTGGGCACTCAGCAGACCTTTGAGAATTGCCTGCGTGCGCTTAAACCGGGTGGCACGCTTTCCAGCCTCGGCGTTTACTCAGGCAAGATTTCAATGCCCCTCGACGCTTTTGCCGCAGGCCTGGGCGATCACAAGATCATCACCACGCTTTGCCCTGGTGGCAAGGAGCGCATGCGCAGGCTCATGAATGTGGTTGCTTCCGGCCGCGTTGATTTGAAACCCATGGTGACGCATCGCTTCAAGCTGGATCAGATCGAACAAGCCTATGAATTATTCGCAAACCAGCGGGACGGTGTATTGAAAATCGCAATCACGCCCTGATTCCAGCAACGAGATATGCGCCGTCAATGTTGTTCCTACCATCCAGAGGCCATGCATGAGCGTCCGCAATCTGCAGCATCTTTTCAGTCCCAACTCGGTCGCGCTGATCGGCGCGTCCAATAAACCGCACAGCGTCGGCGTCACTGTCTTGCATAACCTGCTTGGAGGAGGATTTGCCGGCGTGATCATGCCGGTCAATCCGAAGTATGAAACACTTGAGGGGCTTCACGTGTATCCGACGGTAGCAAGTTTGCCTACAGCGCCCGATCTGGCTGTAATCTGCACGCCTCCGGCGACGATTCCGGATATCGTCACGGCCTTGGGGGAACGCGGCACTCGCGCAGCGATTGTCATTACCGCCGGATTGGGAGCAGTAAAAGATCGGGAAGGGGTCAGCATGAAGGATGCCATGCTGACTGCAGCGCAACCCTATCTGCTTAGAATTCTCGGGGCCAACTGCGTCGGCCTCTTGGTTCCTGCAATGGGGTTGAATGCGAGCTTCGCGCATACCGGCGCCTTGCCCGGAAGGCTGGCGTTCGTGTCTCAATCAGGCGCACTAGTCACTGGCGTGCTGGATTGGGCTAAGTCGCGTGGCATTGGATTCTCCAAATTCATCTCGCTCGGTGATAGCGCTGATGTCGATTTCGGAGACACGCTCGACTATCTGGCCGGCGACCCTGATACACACGCGATTCTGCTTTACATCGAAGATATCCGCCACGCGCGCAAGTTTATGTCGGCCGCGCGCGGCGCGGCGCGCAGCAAGACGGTTATTGTTCTCAAGGCAGGCCGCGCACCTGAAGGCGCGAAAGCAGCCGCTTCGCATACCGGGGCACTGGCCGGCGCGGATAAGGTCTACGATGCTGCAATCCGCCGTGCCGGGATGCTGCGCGTTTTCTCCACGAAGGATCTGTTCGACGCCGTTGAAATTCTGGCGCATACGCGACCACTCGTTGGCGAGCGGCTGACCATCGTCACTAATGGCGGCGGCCCAGGTGTGATGGCAACCGATGCCCTGATCGCCAGTCAAGGAAAACTGACAGAACTAAGCCCGCAGACCCTAGAACGGCTGGATGCGATATTACCCGCCACCTGGTCGCATGGGAATCCCATCGATATCATCGGCGACGCACCGGTCGAACGCTACAGGCAATCAATCGAGGTACTGCTGCAGGACCGACAGGCGGATTCGCTACTTTTCATCCACGCGCCAACCGCGGTCGTGTCCTCAGCCGTGATTGCTAAAGCCGTGGCGCCACTACTACGCGATGCCCCGCAGACTACTGTCGCATGCTGGCTTGGCGGTGATGCCGTGGCGCAGGCACGCGATATTTTTTCGGTTGCGAAAATTCCGACTTACGACACGCCGGAAGATGCGGTGCATGGCTTTATACAAATTGTCCAGTACCGGCGTAATCAGGAACTGATGATGCAGGTTCCGTCTTCCGTGCCGTCCGAGTTCACGCCACGCTACGCGGCGGCTCAAGCGGTTGCGCGCGATGCCCTGTCGCAGGGTAGAAGCATGCTGTCAGAGCCAGAAGCGAAGGCCATGCTGGCCGCCTACGGCATTCCGGTTGTTGAAACCAGAGTCGCGCATACGGTAGAACAAGCAGTGAGCGCCGCGCGCGAGATCGGATTTCCGGTAGCGGTCAAAATCCTATCGCCGGAGATTTCGCATAAGTCCGACGTCGGGGGCGTAGTGCTCGACCTTGAAACCGCTGAAGATGTGCAGGCTTCAGCCACAGCGATGCACCGGCGCCTGTCTGAGCTGCGACCCGAAGCGACGCTCCAGGGATTCTCCGTGCAGGCAATGGCGCGACGTCCCGAGGCCCATGAGCTAATTATCGGGGTGACTACAGATCCGGTCTTCGGTCCAGTTATTTTGTTCGGCCAGGGTGGCGTCGCGGTAGAGGTGATGGACGACAATACGGTCGGCCTGCCGCCGCTGAATATGGTGCTGGCGCACGACATGATCTCCCGCACCCGCGTTTCAAAACTGTTGGCCGGTTATCGCAATCGTCCCGCTGCGAACATCGATGCTGTCTGCCGTATCCTGATTCAGGTATCCCATCTGGTTTCCGATATCCCCGAGATTGTCGAACTCGATATCAATCCTCTGCTGACCGACGCGCGCGGAGTGATTGCGCTCGACGCCCGCGTGCGGATCAGACAGCCTGATACGGCGACTGGTCTCGAGCGTCTGGCGATCCGTCCTTATCCCAAGGAACTGGAAGAATGGATCACCTGGCAAGGCGGTCCGGTGCTACTACGGCCGATCCAGCCCGAAGATGGAGCCGAACATGTTACTTTCTTTTCCGCGCTAAGTCCGGAAGACGTGCGCTTACGTATGTTCGCCCAAATGCACGCGCTTCAGCCATCGCAACTGGCGCGCTTTACGCAGATCGATTACGACCGCGAAATGGCCTTCATTGCAACCAGGAAAAAGATAAATGGTGGATGCGAAACCCTCGGCGTGGCGCGAGTCGTTGCAGATCCCGACAACATACAGGCGGAGTTCGCGATCGTCGTTCGGTCCGACGTCAAGGCGCAAGGCTTGGGTACCGCGTTGATGGAAAAACTGATTCGGTATTGCCGCAGCCGAGGCACGAGGGAAATAACGGGCGAAGCGTTGACGCAGAATGCCGGTATGCTGACACTGGCAAAACGATTCGGTTTCGACATTGGCCCGGACTTCAATAGTGAGACTACCGCCTTGCGGCTCGATTTGCGTAATGACACCGCTGATATACAAAAGCGGAAGTAAGGGCCGATATTTCGATAATGAAGGAAGCGACAATGAAAATTCAAATTCTTGTGGATGGCTCCGCGTGTTCGGCCAAGGCGGTCGACTATGTCGCGACGCACTTGGACTTTTTCCAGGGAAAGGAAAGTGTGCAACTGCTGCATATCCATCCGAAGGTGCCCGGAGGTCTCGCCGCATCTATTGTCGGTAACGATGCCATCCATGCCTATTTCGACGCAGAATCAAAGGCCGCGCTTGCGCCCGCCGAAAACATACTACGCGAGAAAGGCATTCCTCATCAAGCCGACTACATGATCGGCGACATCGCCGAGCAGGTCCCAGCTTATGTGGCCAAGCATGGCATTGAGATGATCGTGATGGGTTCCCATGGTCATGGGGTGCTAAAGGGCATGGGGATGGGCTCCATGCCAACGAGGGTACTTGCAACGGCCAGCGTGCCAGTACTGATTGTGCGCTAGCTGTCAACGCTGACGAGGGTGGCTCACGGAGGTTTGGTCCCGAAGACCGATGGATCCTCCCGCGTTTTTAGTCTCAGCCCGATATTGCACGGCTCCATAGCTTGCGCAATTCGCTGGACCATAAAACGATGCTGGCAATTGCAGCGCATGTCAGCCACTGGTCAAGTTCCAGCGGAACCGTACCGAACGCAACATTGAGAAACGCGAGGTGGACGACCGCGATTTGCAGCATCAATGATAATGCTACCGCACCCCACAACCACCCATTTGTAAACAGGTGGCGGAAGGCGCTTGCAGTGTGCGAGCGAGCGTTGAAGCAGTTATACAATTGTGCGAATACCAGAACCGTAAAGCCAGCAGTGCGGGCGGTATCGATGTTCTGGGTTCCTTTTATCAGCCCCCCAGGCAAATACAGATCGATCGTCAGCAATGTCACTATCGCCATGACCAGGCCAGTCTGAATGACGCTTGCCCACATTTTCGCGTCGATCACCCGGTCCGTCAGCAGGCGCGGCTTGCGTGCCATGACGTCGTCGGTCTGCGGGTCGACACCCATTGCCAGTGCCGGCCCTGAATCGGTCAGAAGATTAATCCAGAGAATCTGCGTCGCCAGCAAGGGTAGTGCCACTGCCCCACTCGCGTCCGTAAGACCGATGACGCCGCCCATTACCACGCCCAGGAAAACGGTTAAGACCTCGCCCATGTTCGACGACAGCAGGTAACGCAGGAATTTTCTGATATTGTCGAAGATACCCCGGCCTTGGCGCACCGCCTCGACGATCGTCGCGAAATTGTCGTCGGCTAGAATCATCTTGGCCGCTTCCTTTGTGACCTCCGTGCCGGTAACACCCATTGCAATACCGATGTCGGCGGATTTTAGCGCCGGGGCATCATTGACGCCGTCACCAGTCATCGCAACCACGTTCCCATCGGCTTGTAACGCATCGACAATCCGCAGCTTGTGTTGTGGCGCCACTCGCGCGTAAACAGATGTAGTACGAACTGCTTCGGCGAAGGCGGCATCGTCTAGCTTATCGATTTCGAGTCCTGTCAACGCCGGCGCACCGGCTTCGACAATGCCGAGGTCTGTGGCAATGCGCGCCGCCGTACGCGGATGGTCGCCGGTAATCATGATGATCCGGATGCCGGCCCGGCGAGCCTCCCGGATAGCCTGGCCAGCTTCTTCGCGGGGCGGATCGATGATGCCTACCGTGCCCACGAAAATAAGCTTTTGCTCCAGGACTTCCTCAGCTTGCGGGTCTTCACCTGTTGCAACGGGCCGATAAGCCACAGCAAGCGTGCGCAGCGCGGCATCGGAAAGGGTGTCGACGTCAACCAGGATGCGTTTGCGGATCGCGTCGTCGAGTTCGACCACATCGGCGCCAATGCGGGCTTGGGTGCATCGCTGAAGAAGTACGTCCGGGGCGCCCTTGGTGATGACAACGATCTCATTGTTATGCTCGTGGTCTACCTCGATCGTGGACATCATCTTACGTTCGGAGGTGAACGGGATCTCACTGAGGCGTGTGAAGCGCAGTTTGCGTCGCTCGGCGATGCCCAACTTTTTCTCGGCGACAAGAAATGCTGCTTCGGTTGGGTCGCCCTGTATTTCCCATTCGCCGCTCTCCGTTTTGCGCAGGTCGGCGTTGCTTGCCAGGCTGCCACCGCTAAGTACGACGATGTTCTCTGCTAACAAGGAACCGACGCCAAGCGCGATGCCATCCTGCTCGACATGCCCTTCTGGTGCGTAACCGACGCCCGTGACATGGGTTGCACCCGAAACAGTCATGATGCGCTCGATGGTCATCTCAGAGCGGGTCAGCGTGCCTGTCTTGTCCGACGCGATAACTGTAGCCGACCCCAGAGTTTCCACCGAAGATAGATTTTTGACAATAGCGTTATGCCTTGCCATCTGCCTCACTCCGATGGCAAGCACGACTGAGAGGATCGCTGGAAGTCCTTCGGGCACCGCCGCCACGGCAAGGGATACGCCGAGCAACAGAACATCGACGACGTCGTCGGCGGTACGGATGTCGGATATCAGTAAGATAGTTCCCACCACCACAATAACGATGATGACGACCGCTATGCCCAGCATGCGGCCGATTCGGGCGATCTCTTTCTGCAGGGGAGTGAGTTCCTCTTTGGTGGCTTCGAGCATCCCGGCAATCGACCCCATCTGGGTCACCATGCCGGTTGCGGTCACTATGGCGCGTGCGGTACCCTGAACAACTGCGGTGCCTTTGAAGACCATATTGATCTGATCTGCTAGCGCAACCGGTTCGGACAGTGTTACGGCGTCCTTGAGCACAGCTTCGCTCTCGCCGGTGAGCGATGCTTCCTGGACCCGTAACGACGCAGTCCGAACCAGGCGCGCATCGGCCCCCACGGCGTCACCCTCTCCAAGCAAAAGCACGTCGCCACGCACGAGTTGCGCACTGGGTATGCGCATTACCTGTCCTTCCCGGATGACTGCAGACGTAACGGCGGTCATCCGAGCCAGCGCGGCCACTGCATTCTCGGCCTTGGCTTCCTGCATATAACCGAGGACCCCGTTCAGGACTACGATCACCCCGATGACGACGGCATCCACCGGCCACCCTACCCGACCTTCAATAAACCAGGCAGAAAGCGCAATCGCCACCGCGGCCAGCAGCAGGTAGACGAGCGGATCCTGGAAATGGGAAAGTATCCGTCGCCAGATTGGCTGCCGGAGGGCGGCGCGCAATTCGTTAGGGCCCTCATCTGTGAACCGGCGGGAAGCCACATCTAACGAAAGGCCGCTTTCAAGGTTTGTTCCAAAAGCGTTTGCGACCTCCTCAATCTCGTGGATGGAAGGATGCACGATTGTGTTTGTTATTGTCATCTCTCGGTCCGGGTGTACGGTTAGCAAATTAGGACATCCCAGCTTCCCGTCGGAAATCGGTACCATGTAGACAGGCCGTACGACGCAATGAAGGGTGCATTAGCAAACACATGTTGTCGATAAGTGGACAATACAGGTATCGCCACGATTGCCTAGGTTACGTTCGCCATGCGTCTGGTCTGGCGATCCAGAATGAGGGCGGGTCGAGCAGAAAAGAGAACGGGTATCGTTCTTCGCCCAGTCTAATTAGGTTGCCAGACCCTAGCTCTGCCGTCCGGTCTTGTCGCATTCCATTGTCGTCAAGGCTGATACCGAAGCAGCAGGTGAGTTGCGGGTTCACCGATCCGGAACGGCATTTTCCCGTCGATATTGTCGCCACCGACAAGGTCTTCGGTATGGTTGTAATCGCAACTTCTCCTTCCATCAGCGTACACGGATACTGGCATGTCACCGCACAGAAAAGTCACTTTCTAGCTTGATTTTGTGCTGTCGTCGGCTTCGCCCGCGTAAAGCGCTAGCGATACAACCCAGGGCAGTGTAAATATAAAGATAAGCCATTTAAAGTCGGACGCAATGATGAAGTTCACGACCGACATTAGTCCAATGGACGCCAATCCAGTCCCAGCGACTATCCATGCCGCGCCGGTTGTTCTAGACCGAAAGCTTGTTACCGCGACGTGGCATGTCAGTAGTCCAGACGCAAACATAAACCCGCCCATGACCCAGAATACCCGTTTGAGCCACACCAGCAGCCCGGGCAGATTTACCTGAATTTGCTCCAAGGTCGTTCCCATATAGCGTGGATCTTCTGGTAAAACAGGCGGCCGTATGAATATGAAATACAGACCAAGACCCATCAGGATGACGCCACCCATTGTCAAAATGATTGAAGACAACGGTTTGGATCGATGGGGCATCATAACCATGATTAATGACATCTAAAATTGCCGGGAAAGCCAAGAGTTAAATTTGGCCACATTCATTCGCCATACATTTTGGCAAACAAGCGCTCGCTCGCTGCGTCTCGCGATTGCTGGTAACTTTGAAGCGCCGCCACGATGGATGCACTTGTAGCGCGTTCAGCGTTTCCAAATATGTTGTCTTTGCTTGCCGGTTCGCGATTGGCTTTGACGAAGGGAACCATCATCTTCAAAGGCACCATCCAAGGATTCAGTGCTTCGGAATACAAGTAGCGACTGACGCGCATCGGATGCAGCCATTTCAACATTTCCGCGCTGAATGGATTGGCAAAAGCTCTCACCCATGGACTGACAAATGTTTGATAGTACACTTCATTCTGCTCGGAGAGCCTTTGCACGTTTTCAAATGACTTCTCAGGAAAGGTATGCTGAATCTGCTCCACCTGCCTCTCTTCAAAGCCGATGACATATTGTGGTTTGTGAGAATCCGGGTCACCGGTCGGATTGATAATTTTCATTTCATACAAGCCCGGTGGCAGTGCTTCAACCTCATCAACGCTTTCAAGAATAGCGCGATGCTCAAGCATAGCCACGTCCGCCGAGACAAATAAGCCTAAATGACCGACATGGTGATTGAGCAGATACACAATACGCTGGCCAGCCTTTATCAGGTCGGCGGTACTTGGATAGACAGCAGGAATCCAGTTAAGAGCTTGATGCGGTGGCGTGATTTCATCTTCACTGGAGGCAAAGATGATCAGTGGACTACGAATACGCGTCAAATCCACCGTGCAACCTTCAGAAAGTTGCAGCTTGCCGCGCTCAAGCTTATTTCCAATGAACAGATTTTCGACAATTGACAGGATTTCCTGTCGGCTCAAAAAATAAAACCCACTCCACCAGCGCTCGAACTCAATGAATCTCTCACGTTCCGTGTCCACTTTCGAAAACAGCCGGTAGTTTTTTTCCCATAGGGTATGCGCCGGATTTAGACTTTCGAAGTTTTGGACTAACCACGCACCATCGAGTCTGCCGTTGCCCTGGTCTGCCAAAAGATGAGTCATCCACATCCCACCCATGAGTCCTCCCGCCAGGCGCATCGGATTCACGCCTGACGCTCCGGACCAGTATGAAAGCGGCGAGCCGTTCAACACGATAGGGCCGGTTAATTGATCGCAATCGGCTGCCAATAGCATTGCTGCCCACCCTGCCTGACAGTTTCCGTACAGGATCGGTGATTTACCACCATGTCTTTGTGCGACCTCATCAGCGAAACGGCGCAACGCCTTCAATACATGAACCAGGGTTTGGTTTTCGCACGGTAAAGGGAAAAATATGACGAAGTACGTTGGATGCCCTTCGTGCAGGGATATTCCAACTTCCGAGTCATGCTTGGAGCCGCCAATGCCAGGGCCATGGCCAGCGCGGGGGTCAATGATGATGACTGGTGGCTTCTCCTCGCCGACATATTCTTTTGCAAAGTGATCGCGACACCGCGTGATGCGCAACAGTGCATAGTTCGCTGGGGTGTCAAAATGCCGTGCATCCAGAATGGTTTCGTAATCAAAGTCCAGTGGCGGCGGCATGCCGGCGCTTTCATGTGCAAACATGTTATCGGCGCGTTCGCGCAGCGTATCGAAGAACATGATGCTGCGCTGGAAGAAATCAAGTTGGTACTGAGAGGCATCCTGGATCAAACTAGTCGACGCGACAGGCAAGGACGACGAAAGGTTGGTCACGGCCACAGCGGGGATTGAAGATGCATCAGCCTTCGGGCTGGCTGGCAGCACATCTTGTCTATCAAGCGTAGGTTTGGCGACTGGCGAGAGCCGCTTCTTATTGCTAGTTGTTCGCATAATTATTCCAGTTTGGAGTTGTAGGTAAATGTTGCTGCCTGATGCTAACGTGTCACTCGCTAACCATTATTTAATATCCAGTCCTTCGTGCAAACAGCCATCCTATTAGGTCAGGTGTCCAGTGCCCCTGCAGGTTGTCCAAAATCAGAAGCAGGCGAAGTGCTGGCAGCAACGTTGGCAGCGTAATGCGGATCTCCAATCCGCTCTGCCAAGATTTCCACACGGCGTGATTCACGCTGGCATCCATGATTGGCATAGGCTGGGGCAAGCGTTCCAGAATCGGGGCCAGCTCCGCTGCAGCCAGGGAGGAAATACCGCATCGGTGGCATGGGTGACGCCACGCGCACGCACCTCGCCACTGCCTGGACAGAACAAGGTCAGTAACTTGGCCGTTCCATTGCGCGCGTCCTCATGCGGCTGCTGTTTGGGTTGGCCTTGTTCAACCCAGCTTTGTCCGGGATAAGGATGTAAATATCAATGGCATTGGGGTTCTCTTTCCCTCAGACCTGGCGCTGCAGCGAGTCACGCGCCTGGACAGCGGGTGGTTCATTCTCGATGACCAATCCGGACATCGGGTCGCACCACGCCACATCGTTGCGCACCTCTTTCACACCAGGGGTATTTTCCGCAGCCACCGTCAACGCATTGATTTCTTCCGCATTTGTCACGACGCCGTTGATATGCACGACACCATTACGCACGATGATGTCAAGCATGCCTGTTGGTGCCCACGTCGTCTTCTCCAGCGTTGCCAGCAGTTGTGTGCGAATGTCGTTATCGGAGGATTTGGCCGCGGGTATTTCATGAATCACCGCACCCAGTGCTTGCACAAGATTGGCACGACTGACAATCCCGACCAGTTGGTTTTCCCGAATGACTGGTACGCGCTTGATGCGATGCTTTTCCATCAGCCTGACCACCTCATCCAACGTCGTGTCCGGAGCTGCCGCGATCACTTGCGTCGACATGACCTCCTTCACGTGCCGGCCGTGCGCATGTACAAATTCCTTGGCGAGCTTTCCGGGACCGATCAGAAACTCCAACCAGCGCGGCCGCTTTCGCTCGGTCTGCGTTTCCGTGCGTCGCAGCAAGTCTCCTTCAGTCAACATGCCTGTCACTCGTCCTGCATCGTTCAAGACAGGCAGTCCACTAATCTTATGACGCAACATCAGCGCAATGGCATCCTCCAACGTAGCGTTATCGGTGACGCAGATTGGCTGCATGGTCATCACATCTTGTGCTTTCATGATGCTCCTCTGTCAGAACTAGCGGTGGCTGCTGCCCATGCCGCACCTGAATCTCACATTCAATGAGCGCATCGGCGTTTCGTGATCGTCACCTTAGCCTCTGCTTAATTTGTGCTGAGCGCTTGAACAAGATCAAGATTATGAAGGTCAGCGCTGCGGTCTTGAATGTCGCCCGCTCAGGTTATTGAGCCACGGCACTCCGTCTTGTTTGATCTGAGTTAAGTTTTTTGCCTGATCTCCTACTACGCTGAAGTAATGGTGCGACATGTCGAGGCGCACGACCGATCTTTCAAGGAAGTCTGGGCACTTTGAAGACTGCTACGGATAGCTGCAACCACGAAGGTCATGCTGATGAATGGATTGAATACAGTTAATCTTGCAGGCAAAGCCCTGTCACTGCGCATCGTGAATCTGACGCGACGTATTGCCGGGGCGGCGTATGGCATTTATGCGTGGGCGATCTTCGTTACACTGGCACTGCCTGCTTGCTTGCTCATTGTGCTGGCCAGACAGGTCGCCGTTCGTCGCCGGATTGCGCGGACCGCTGCCAGACTGGTCTTTTGGTCTACCAGGATTCCACTCTCGATCAACGGCTTGGACAGGTTGCCGGCAGGACCGCATATCCTGGTCGTCAATCACACCAGCTTTCTTGATGCCATTGTCCTGACAGCGCTCTTGCCGTCATCACCGGGATATGCGTTCACGGCGCGTCAACAGTTTCGCAAGCAGGGTCTGCTGTGGCCGGTGTTGGGTGCCCTTGGCTTGCTTCTGCTGCGCGCCGGGGATGCCCGTCATCTGTCTTCCAATATTGAAAAGATCATTGGTGCACTAAAGTCCGGAGAAAACGTGGTGATGTTTCCGGAGGGCGAATTCACCCCAATTGCAGGCCTGCGGCGCTTCCACTCCGGCGCTTTCGTGGCCGCAGCCAAGGCGGAGGTGCCGGTGGTGATCGGCGCGTTGGGCGGCGCACGGACAATATTGCGCTCTGGTTCCTGGATGCCGCGCCGCGCTCCCGTTGCAGTGGATATCGGCCCTGTCGTCCATGCTGCCGGCATGGACCATGTAACCATTGCAGCGATGCGAGAAGAAGCGCGTCGGCTGATGCTGCCAATGACTGGCGAACCGGACCTCAACGCCTGACGGATAGGAAGAAACCTGGAATGACTTTGGATCAGGCGAGCCCGGCCTCATGCAAGCAATGCAACTCGAACACGCTGGCCAATTGCTGCATCGTTGCATGGCACCGACCCGTGTCAGAGGCAGATGAGGTACTGATTCGCGTCTCCGCATGCGGAGTATGCCGTACTGGCCTGCATATCCGCGACGCCGAGCTCGCACCACGTCGAGTGCCATCGATTTATGCGACGTTCATGGGGCCGTTATCCCGTGCATCAGTTGCATTTCTCCATCATCGTCATATGTTTCTGTCGCATCTCTGGCGACATTGTTTCCATATGCGTGCCCATCGATTTCTTCTCTTCAGGTGTTTTCGCGCTCATCATTTTATTGTGCTTGTCGCACATGGTTTTCATGTCCATCATCGACATCTGGTTGCCTGTGGATCCACCGCCTGACGCCCCCGTCGGTGTCGAAGTTGCCGCGTCAGCCTGGTGTTGTCTATTCTGCGCGTCTTGGCGAGATGCACATCCTGTTAAAGCGAGAATGACCAAGACGGCTGGAAATGCAGCGGTTAGGTGAATGGTCGACTTCATTGATAGCTCCCGGATGGAATGGATGTCGTAACACTATGAGCTTATCCAGAGAAATAGATATGTTTATATTAAAGTTCTTACTTGCAATCACGCTCTGACAGTGCGGACGCTAGGAACGATCGCTTAATCCGCTGCACTGTTCCCGCTGCACTGTTCGGCTTCTCGGCGCTGACTGCCGTCGCAATGGCGCGTTCGGAGGCGTGCATCCGCCTCGCATATATCTCAAAGGCCGTTTATGGCCGATTCTATAGAAAATGTCTCGCTGCAATACGTAAAACGTAGGAAAGTCGGGATACTGATTCGTCGGACGAATCTACTCTTCTCCGCAACAATTGTCTCGCCAATATGGTTTGGTATTAATCTGCTTTACGAGCTTACTGAGCGCTACTGGGGGAGCCAGTGCATCATGGTTGCTGCTGATTATGCTGACGCAATTCAAAACTAACTGCTACAGCTACCTTACTGGCATTTAACAGAAGATGGTGCTATACGGACATTAATGCAAACTCTTGACTTTAAGAAAAATTTGCTCTTATGTAGCTTGAATTGGCCCGATTTTCCATTTGTCTTCCGGGTTTTGTAAGTGCGCACGAAAGCCTATACAAAATATCCATAAATTTTGTTACTCAAAGTATTGAGCGCCCCAAGCAGTGCTGTGTGATCAACGAGCCTCTTGGCAATGAGGTGCATTGAGGCACCATCGCGCTGCCACACGCCATAGACAGTAAGCAGAGTGGCATCGAGCACTTCCCTCTTCTGTTTTTCAATTAGACTGGGCCAGACAATAACTTGGGTTGTACCTGTGAGGTAGCCTGACATTTGTGGACACTCCCGTTTGATACACTGAGTAAATGGGAGAAGGCATGAAGAAAGAAATCAGAAGCTACACGCCCGAGTTTCGGGCCGAAGCAGTAAAGCTGGTGCTGGAGCAGGGATTGTCCCTGGAAGCGGCGGCGCAGCGGCTAACCGTGCCCAAGGGAACGCTATCGAACTGGGTAATGGCTGCCAAGCGTGGAAACAGCGCAGGCACTGCAGCGCCAGGAAGCCGGAGCGTAGTCGAGCTGGAAGCCGAGGTCGCCAAGTTTCGCAAAGAATTGGCCACAGAACGCATGGAAAAAGAAGTGCTAAAAAAGCGGCAGCGTACTTTGCACGGGAGTCGCTGCCCGGTACGCGCAACTGAAACATCTGCGACTCGACTACCCCATTGCCTTGCTATGCCGGGTGTTTGGCGTATCACGCAGCGGCTTTTACGCCTGGCTCAACCGCAAACCCTGTGCACGCCAGCAGGCCGATGAGCGACTGAAGGTAGCGATCGGAGCAGTGCATCGGCAAAGCCGGGAAACCTACGGCGTACGACGGATGCAGCCGGAATTGAAGGACCAGGGGTTTGCTGTCGGCCGTGACCGCATTGGTCGGCTGCGGCGGGAACTGGGACTACGCTGCAAGCAAAAGCGCCGGTTCAAGAGAACAACGAATTCCCGACATGACTTGCCGGTAGAAGCCAACTTGCTGGAGCAGCGGTTCGATCCGACAGCACCTAACCAGCAGTGGCTGGTGGATATTACTTATGTGCCGACCGAAGAGGGCTGGCTATACGTGGCCGGAGTCAAGGATGTGTTCACTTGCGAAATCGTTGGATATGCCATGAGCGAGCGAATGACGCAGGAACTCAAGCGCCCCGCGGCCGGGCTGATTCACCATTCGGACCGCGCGTCGCAATATTGTGCGAAAGCCTATCGCCAGTTGTTACGCCAGTTCGGCATGCGTGCGTCTATGTCACGCAAAGGAAACTGCCATGACAAGGCTTTTGTTTCATACTACACCTCTCCAGTCGGGTCAGTAACGACCTGCTAGTCGGCAAGCCGCCGAGAGAATTTCACGCCCATGGATTTTCGTGGTGGATTGTTACCTGGCGGTTCATACAGGCATTCGTTCTTGTCGCTGTAAGCATGTCCACGAATCAGGCCATGGCGGTTCCATATCTTCACATGAGTGGGTGAGAGATGCAACGCATCCGCCATTTCGTCAAGCGTTAACAATCCAGCCTCCCTCAACCGATCATAGCGCGACTTGAGCCCGTAGCTACGTTGAAGTCGAGCAATCATATGAGGGTTAAAGCGCTTGCCGGCACCCGAGACGATACCTTGCTCATTAAGGATGGTCGCAATTTGCAGGTACGTATGGTGGTTAAGCAGTTCATCGATTTGAGCGACGACTTCTGCAGGGGTAACAATTTTCTGCCAGGATGACATTGGCAGAGGCAACTTGAGCGTCTTGTGGGCACCGCCTTTGAAACGAATCTGCATGGTGATTTGATGATCCCGATTCAAGGTCACATCTTCCAGAAGGAGTCGAATCATTCGCTTACGTTCGCGATCTGGCGTACGCGGGTCACGCCACAGATGCGGGAAGTCTGTGGCGAGTGCCAGAATGTTCGCACGCTGTTCGTCGGTAAGGATGCGCCTATCCTGTTCATGGCGACGTCCATATTCCTCATGTGCCTCAGCCAGGGAGCGCAATCTTTGATTCCAGTCCGCTTCAAGGGAATCGGCAACCAGTCGATTGTCAGGATCGACACGCATATAGCGGCGCTGAGCCAAATCGGCTTCATACTGGGCACGCTCGACTTGTTTGTGACGTAGTCGGTCTGCTTCTTCCATGCGTGCTTGAAGCTCGTGCTGCACCGCCAGCGTCACTTCGAGGGCCATCGGGTTGACTGCTTCAATGAGTAGCTCGCCGATGGCCTGGTCGATGCCAACCCCGCAGACACGTTGGCAAATGGGTTCAGCATGCTCAATGCCTTCGTGTTGACAAACATATTCCGGACATAGGTGCTCGTTGCGGCTATGGTAGCGAACCGTCATGCGCCCACCGCAGCGTCCACAGACTACCAATCCCTGCAGTAGCGCGGGACCTTCGCGTGGCGGACCGCGACGCCGATCTGAGCCTATCGCCTGTGCGCTTTCATGCAAGCGTCTCTGGTTCCATTCATACTCTTCCCACGTAATATATCCAGCGTGTGCATTAGGAATCAGCGTATCCCATTGATCTTGCGGCATGCGCTGCATATGGCTTGACCCATCCACTGTTTTGCGCATATGGGTGCGACCATAAACGAATGCGCCAGCGTATCTTGGGTTATGCAGGATGCGTAGTACCTGGCTGTGATCGAGACCGGTCCATAGCAATTCGCCTTTGTGAACTCCCTTGCCGCACCGACGCGGGAATGCCAATCCTTCTTGACGGGCAATTCTCGCCGTGGCCATCGCTGATCCGGTACGCCGGAACGTGCTGAACAGCCAACGTAGACAGTGCTGCACCTGTTGATCAGGGTCGAGGGTGATGGCACCTACGGCATTGTAAACAAGCCCGACGGGCGGACGCATCTCCAACTCTCCGCGCCTGGCCTTGCTCAGAATTCCCCCCTGCAATCGTGCCCTCAACACGTGCAGTTCCGCCTCGCTCATAGTCCCCTTCAGTCCCAGCAAGAGCCGATCATTGAAGTGGGCCGGATCATAAACGCCATCTTCATCAAGGATGAGCGTATCTGTAATTGCGCAGATCTCAAGAAGTCGATGCCAATCTGTGGAATTGCGCGCGAGACGTGATACCTCCAGCCCGAGCACGATCCCTGCATGTCCAACACCGACCTCGGCAACAAGGTGCTGGAAGCCTTCACGGTCCGCTGATGAAGCGCCTGATTGTCCAAGGTCATTGTCGATTACAATGATTCGGTCCTCAGGCCATCCTAAGGCGATAGCCCTCTGACGCAAAGCGTATTGACGCTTGGTGCTTTCCGTATTCTCAAACACTTGTCTCAACGTCGACTGGCGCACATAGAGATAGGCGTCACGCTTAAGGTGGCCGATCTGGACCTTTTGATGTGGGTCGCTGTTCATACTCTCAACTCCTGATGACCATAGAGGACCATGCCTGCCAAGATCATCGTTATATCTTGCCGCATTCCTGAAGGAAGCATCTCTTCATCACCCACAGGTTCTCGTGGGGGCGCTGGCAACTCAACAGGGCATTGAGTCCAAGTTTGCATCCAGATCCTCATCCCGCTACGTATCAAGACCGCAAGCCCCTGACCGCGGGATGTGCAGCGTGAACGTTCAAGGACCTGCCGACGCAAGTCTTCGTAACGCGAGATCAATGCATCGTTGCGAGATGCGCTGTCAGGCAATGACAGGGGAGAATTTATTACGGTTTTTTTTTGCGTAAGAACTGCCGTTCGATGCTGCGTGGATGTACCTGTACGCCGAAGGTCTTTTGTACCAGACTCGCTAATCGTTCGAAGCGAAGAGAGGGTTCGGCTATACGTGCCTGAACGAGGAATTCCATAATGGCTGACGTTAATTTGTGGCCGCCGCGCGGCCCAGGCTTCTGCGGAATCAGACCGGCCAACCCGCCTTGTGCAAAGGCCACTTGCGCTTGATAGAACGACGGTCGGGAGAAGCCAAATGCCTTGGCGGCTTCGCTGACCGGCCGCTTCTCGACGCTGACCAAACGTAGCATTTCGTACTTCACCTGCAACAGGTCGTGAGGATCGAAGAAATCGTTGCCTTGGAACAGCGCATGGGTAACAGCATCGGGATGGGGATTGAGGGTCGATTGTTGCTTCAATCCACGTCGTTTCTGTTCTTTGCCTCGGTCTGCAGCCATGGGCTTCTCCAGAGAAGATGAAGCGATACAGTGTAAAGTCAATTATGTCCCGGAATCGTTCAATGTCAACCTCGGACACTTTAGATTTACTAGCCTCTCGCTCGTAATGATAGTTGCATAGACGAAGACTAGCCCTTGGCCGACGTAACGCCATGGACGTAATTGCGTTATCACTTACGGCATAATCCAGTTTACACCCGAAGAACCGAATCATGACTTGCCTTCGTGGAGCAAACTCACCAGTTCCAGCAGTTCTTCGACGCGAAATGCAGCCCGACCAGCAGACACCATATTGAAAGGATCCTCGGCCACCAAGCTGGTCCACATAGCTGGGAGGGAGCGCAGATGACCGGTGGCGTCGTGAAACCAAGCCCGGTCTTCATGCCAGTTTTGCGCGTGAAGAACTAGCTCGAATTCCTGTGCGAAGAGGGGGTGATAGGGATGTGTTATCCGGAAACGCCGGATTTGATCCGGCTTAACAGGCGCAGTTGACTGCTTGTTCCAAGGCCCCCATGGAGAGCTTCTGGGGCAGCCTGAAAAATGAATTGACGCACCATCAGCGCTATCCGACTCGAGCCCATGCCAAGGCAGCCATTCGTGAGTACATCGAGAACTTTTACAACCGCCAGCGGCGTCATTCTCGCCTTGGCTATGTAGCACCGGCAGTGTTTGCAGATGCCTTCAGGTATATGCAAGCCGCCTGAAACATGAGTGTCCATTATTGACAGGACACCTCAGTCAATGCAAACCGCTTTTCTGAATTCATTCCAGTTCGTCTTTTGTCTCGTCCTGGCTCGCTTCGTGGCTCATTGCGGCCGCTGCCAAGCTAGTAGCTAGCTCCGGAAAAGCTTCCTTTCGTTCACTATACCGGCTAGTCAGGTAGTCCGAACGATCCCGCACAAGCAAGGTGAACTTGTAGAGTTCTTCCATGACGTCCACCAGGCGTTCGTAATAGGACGACGGCCTCATGCGCCCGTTATCGTCGAACTCCTGATACGCCTTGGCCACAGACGATTGGTTGGGTATGGTTACCATCCGCATCCACCGTCCCAGAACTCGCAACTGGTTAACCGCGTTGAAGGACTGCGAACCGCCGGAAACCTGCATAACGGCCAGTGTGCGCCCCTGTGTAGGCCGAATGCTTCCGATTTCCAAAGGCAGCCAATCGATTTGGGACTTGAATACGCCGGTCATCGCACCGTGGCGCTCCGGACTGCACCATACCTGCCCTTCGGACCACTCCGACAGCTTTCGAAGCTCCTGAACCTTAGGATGGTCCGCTGGACAGCTGTCAACCATAGGAAGTCCATAGGGGTCAAAAACTTTCGTTTCAGCGCCAAAATGCTGCAAAATCCGCTCCGCTTCCAAGGTGAGAAGGCGGCTGTAGGACTTTTCACGCTGTGAACCGTATAGCAGCAGGATGCGGGGCGGATGCGTAGATACCTGCGCGGCGTCGAGCTTCTCCTGCGTTGGGACGTCGAGATGTGGGGCACTGACGTTGGGGAGGTTGGAAAGGTCATCCATTTCCTTTGACCCTCCTGCCTTCAGCATCAATAACAGCTTCTCCGGCTTCCTTGTTGAAGGGACCTTTCTGCGGCAACGGAAGGATGTCGAGCACTGCCTCGGAGGGGCGGCAGAGACGTACGCCGGCCGGGGTTACGACAAAGGGCCGATTGATGAGAATCGGGTTGGCCAGCATCGCGTCCAGAAGTTGCTCCTCAGTCAGCAACGGGTTGTCAAGGCCGAGCTCAGCATAGGGCGTACCCTTTTCCCGGATTGCTTCCCGTACCGTCAACCCGGCTTGTGCAATCAGTTCCTTCAGTTCTTCCCGGCTTGGCGGGGTTTTCAAATACTCAATGATCTGCGGCTCGGCACCGGTATTCCGGATGAGCGCGAGGGTGTTACGAGACGTGCCGCAGCTAGGATTGTGGTAAATCTTGATGTCCATGGAATTATGCCTTTGCTTCGTACCAAGCTTGCGAGCGGTTGACGACACCAACGACTAGCAGCATTACAGGGACTTCGATGAGGACGCCGACAACCGTCGCCAAGGCGGCGCCAGACTGGAAACCGAACAAGCTGATAGCCGTAGCCACTGCCAGCTCGAAAAAGTTAGACGCTCCGATGAGACTGGACGGGCCAGCGACGCAATGTGCGACGCCCAACTTTCGGTTCAGGAGATACGCAAGACCCGAGTTGAAAAAAACCTGAATCAGGATGGGCACTGCCAAGATGGCGATGACCAGCGGCTGCTCGATAATGGCCTCCCCTTGGAAGGCAAACAGGAGCACAAGGGTCAGAAGCAGCGCCGAAATAGAGAACGGGCCGAGTTTCCCGACAGCGCGTTTTAAGTGACCCGGTCCCTTGGCTATGAGCGCCTTGCGAATAAGCTGGGCGAGAATGACGGGGACGATGATGTACAGTCCAACTGACGTAATCAACGTGTCCCATGGCACGGTGATAGAAGACAGACCAAGCAACAGCGCGACCAAGGGAGCGAACGCCACAATCATGATGGCGTCGTTGAGCGCGACCTGAGACAAGGTGAAATACGGGTCACCTTTGCAGAGTTGGCTCCAAACGAAAACCATTGCCGTGCACGGGGCGGCTGCAAGCAGGATGAGCCCTGCAATGTAGCTGTCCAGTTGGTCCGCTGGCAGCCATGCAGCAAATACGTGGCGGACGAATATCCATCCGAGTAATGCCATCGAAAACGGTTTTACCAGCCAGTTGATAGCGAGAGTTACGCCAATACCGCGCCAGTGTCCCTTCACCTGCGAAAGCGCGGCGAAGTCGATTTTGATAAGCATCGGAATAATCATCACCCAGATGAGTATTCCAACCGGAATATTCACTTGGGCGACCTCAAGCTGTGCGATTCCATGAAAGACTGAGGGAAATGCCTTGCCGAGGATGATGCCAGCTACGATGCAAAGCGCTACCCAGACGGTGAGGTAGCGTTCGAAGAATCCAATTGCCGGAGCAGCCCCGCCGGCAACTGCAGTAGTGTGAGTCGTTGTCATTTTTTTAAAGACTTTAATAGTGTCACGCCCCTCTCAAGGCGTGGCGGTATGGCGAATTTGTGCAGGAGTGACGGGCATATCACCAATCTTCTTGATTTCGCTTTGAATTGCATTCTTTTCGAGTGTCTTCAAGGGCAGGCTGACGAATGCATTCATGCGAGCCATGATTTGCTTGAAAATTTTCTCGAAGGCCTCCCGCTTTTCCTCATCCGAGCCTTCGACGGCCGCCGGGTCTTCAAAGCCCCAATGAGCCGTGGCAGGATGACCGGGCCAAATCGGGCATTCTTCCCCAGCAGCGTTGTCGCAAACCGTGATGATGAAATCCATGTGAGGTGCACCTGGTGCTGCGAACTCATCCCAGCTCTTGCTACGCAGGTTGTCGACTGGGTAACCGGTCTTTTTCACCTGTTCGATTGCAAACGGATTGACCTTGCCGCCGGGCTTGCTTCCAGCGCTGAAGCCTTGGAATCGCCCGTGCCCCATAGTAGTTACGAGTGCTTCTGCCATGATGGAACGTGCGGAGTTACCCGTGCAAAGAAACAGCACGTTGAAGGTTTTGTCGGTCATGATTTTCCCTAAGGTTTCTGATTGAGGCTCCGCCGCATGCAAACAGCCTGCGACGGACATAGGCTTGAAAATTCTGTTGTTTTCTGTAGTTCAGACGGCGCCTCGCGACGCTCGATGACTTTGTACCCTCGGCGAGCGAAGAACTCAGCGGCGGTTGTTGTGAGCAGGAACAGGGTTCCAACACCCGCCCGCCGAGCATGCTCCTCTATGGCGTCGACTAATTGTTTCCCAAGTCCAGTGAAACGGCTTTCCGGCCGTACGACGAGGGAGCGCAAGAGCGCATTTTCACCGTACCGCTCCAGCCCAACTATCCCAAGCACAGAACGGCCACCCACTGCGATTAGGAAATCACCGAGATGCTTCGCCGTGATGTCTTGGTATGGTAGGCCGGCGTCCTCAAGCAGAGAGAGAACGGCCGGCAGGTCTCCGGGCGTGGCGAGTCGAAGCGGAGTCATGGTTCAGCAGCAGGCGCTGGTCGTGCTTTTCTGGGTCGTGGGCACACAGCACGGTGCGTCTGCCGAGATCTTGATACTCGGTTTGGCTAGAGGGATGCAGCATGCTGAGGTGCCCGCAGCGGCCTCTGCTGGGGTGGCGGTCTTGTCCGGCTCACCGAAAACCGGAATGCTGTCGAGCGTATGGAAAGTCTCCCAAGCGATGCCTGACGGGTCATTCACCCAATATTTATCCGACTTGGCGTAGCAGCAAGCCACACCTTCTTCCTTCTCCACATCGGGCTGCAGAGCCCCGAGCCGGCACTGCATCTCACTGAGTTCGGCAGCCGACTCGACCTGTATGCCAAGATGGTTCAGGCCAGTCTGTGCGCCGCGCTGGGATATGGCGAAATTTACTCGAGGGTCGTCAAGCATCCACTTGGCGTAGTCGGTCTTCACCACGGTGGGCTCCGTGTAAAACATACCAGAGTAAAACTTGATGCTGTCGGCGAGATTGTCGACGGAGACGTGTACGTGCAGGCGTTTCATGAGCAAGCTCCTTCTTTGGAACAGTTGGAAACGGTGACAGGAGAACAGACATTCCCGCCGCAGCAGTTTTCGGTCAAAAACCCGAGCAAACCATTCATGGCTTCGAAGTTGGCCGCGTAGATAAGCGAGCGTCCTTCCCGAGTCTGCGTTACCAAGTCGGCATGCAGCAGCTCCTTCAAGTGGAAGGACAACAAGGACGGGGCAATGCCGACACCCTCAGCGATTTGCGCGGCGGCCAAGCCGCTCGGACCCGCCTGAACCAGCAGCCGGAAGACAGCCAAGCGGGTTTCTTGGGCAAGGGCTGCAAGTGCAGCGATAACGCTCTTCACCTCCATTTCAACTCCTGTTGAATCATTGAATTCAATAGTAGTTGAAGTATTTGCCGATATCAAGGGGAATTTGTGACTTTCTTGGAGCCAGTTGGTATTGCTCTGTTTCAACGCTACGTCAGTCATCAAAAGGGCAAAATAGGTCCGTGCTATATTCAAATACCCTTTGGAGAGTAGCCGGTTCCTCCCAGGAAGCGTTCGCATCAACATACTCGTTGGTCTTTACCCAACGTGGAGCGGACAACCGCAAGGTAGGCGTGACCAGCTTAACTAAAAAACGGCTTAAGCGACGTAATGCAATTGAACCGGTAATCGGACATATGAAGGCCGATGGTCGCCTTGGCCGCAACTTCCTCAAAGGTGTCACAGGTGATGCGATGAACGCCATGCCTAGTGCCGCTAGGCACAACCTGCGCAAAATCTTGCATCGGCTTGGCTCTTCCTTTCCATCAATTGATGCACCAGCCTAATGGCTCCATATTTTTCTGGGATGACTATTTAGCTTGTACGGATAAGAGCCCTAATTTCTATAACAAAGGCGAATCCATAGTTGATGTCGATGCATGTTAGTGTGTGCTCATATGTGCCATAGTGCGAATGACTGTTTTACAACGCTCAGTTAGACTCTATAGAAGGATTCAAGGAGCCATGACTTCAATTCCTGCCCTTGTCACAGTCATCGACGATGATTCTCAAGTACGCCGCGCGCTTCTTCGCGTACTGAAAATGTATGGCTATGTCACACAGGAATTCGTTTCAGCCGAGGACTATCTATCCACCAAACCGGAATTCACAGGCTGTCTGGTGCTGGATATTGATCTCGGGGGGATGTCCGGCATAGAACTTTATCGAACTATTTTGCAACGGGACGGACGGGCTCCACCAACGATATTCGTGACTGGCAAGGTGAGCGAGCCTATTGAAGTGGCTGTCCGCGCGCTCGGTGCCGTTGATTTCCTTGTCAAACCCGTGGATGGGCAAGAACTGGCCGATGCCGTTCGGCGCGCCACCATAAAATCGCCCGGATACAATCAATCCGCTTAGAGAGTGATCAGTATCTTTTTAGCAGGAGAGCGAGAAAGGCTAGGACGATAAACTGTGCACTCGCATGCAGTTTACGTTTGTAGCTCTTCCACAGCCTCCTGCACTTTTCTAGCTAGGCGAAGGACCTCTCGAATACCCAGCGTTGGGGAATCACCTCGAACTTGTGCAACTCATTGCGCTTGGCTACCTGTACGGTCGCATCGAGGATCTGACGTGTCATATCTTCAAACCGTTCGCCGGTGTAGGCGCCATTGACAAGCACCTGCTGTCCGTTTGTCGGGTTGTCGTCATGGGAGAGGAATATGAGCAAGGCTCCGTTGCGGTCATTGGCATCGGCAATGGTCACCGTTATGGCGTGTGGTAGCCCTTGTGTATCGACTACTGTATGTCGGATTCCCGATACCTTCTTGCAGGCGTCATAGCCTTTGTATCGGGCCGTATCGGTACTCTTGACGCTTTGTGCATCCACAATGCAAAAGCTCGTCAAGGGTGGCCGCCATTTCTCATGCGCTCTTGCTCCACCACATTTTTTTGACGCCTGATCAAGCAGGCTCATGTGACTGTCATCGGGAATGCGCGTCTAGGAATCGAAGTAGTAACGCACCGAGCTCGCTGGCGAAAAGTCGGATGGCAGAGCACGCCAAGTCGCCACTTTTTTAGGCAGGTATAGGATCGCGCAAAAGATGCCGTACAAGTTCGAACTGCCCCCTTGGATTGGTACCCTTGCGACTGCTTTGATACAAGGGACAAACGGTCAAACTGTTCACGACTGATATCGCTTGGATAATGCTTTCTGCTCATTCCGGATCAACGTCACCACAAACCCGCTCTGGACAGAAAAATATCGAACGTTCTAAGAACGACGGCCTTTCCTTGGCGAGCGGTGCCCACGGCAATAAACCAGGTGGCAATCTAGAGAATAAATGCATGGAATGCTTAAAGCGCAGTAATGAAGATGTACTACCGTCCTTGTACTAGCGAATGGATTATTGGGCAATCCCCTTCTTGATTTCCGGCATTACACTGGTTCACCAATTCTGACAGCACTTCCCGCATTTTCAGCAGGTCCGCAATCTTGTCGTTGATGACAGTCAATTTATGCACGGCCAAATCGTGCGTCTCCTTGCAACAGACCGCTTGGTTCAGTCGTAATAGGTTCTCGATTTCCTCCAACGTAAAGCCAAGCACTTGCGCGCGCTTGATGAACTGCAGCCGGCGCACATCTTCATCCGAATACCGCCGGTGTCCACCGAGGTGGTTTAACAGGTTCGGGCAATAGCCCACGGCGTTGATAATAGCGGACTGTCTCGACATTCACGTTGGATTGTTTGGCCATTTGCCCTATTGTCAACATTGCAATACTCCTATCTACATTTCGTGTCCAAAAATTGCTTGATTCCGTACCCAAGTACGGAACGTATACTATCCGCAACGTGAACAATCGGACTCCGGGATGGAAAAGTTAAACTCGAAGGTACCGCTTCTTGCGGGTGTGTTGGCGGCAATTGGCGCGTCGGTCTGCTGTGTCGGGCCGCTTGTGTTGCTGGCGCTGGGCATTGGTGGGGCGTGGGTCGGCAATCTGACTGCCCTAGATCCGTATCGCCCTATCTTTATCGGTGTCGCGCTTCTGGCCTTTGGTTTGGCCTATCGCCAGTTGTACCAGGTCCGCGGGGCATGCGCGCCAGGTGCTGCGTGCGCTACGCCAGCCATCGCGCAGCGTCAGCGCATCATCTTCTGGGTGGTAGTTGTACTGGCGCTTTGCCTCCTGCTGGTGCCCACAGTCGCCCCATTATTCTTGTAGAGGAAGTTTCATGCGCTTCATTATTAAACTCATCGTCGTCGCACTCTTACCCATCACCAGCGCCTTTGCGGCAACAGCTACCACAGCGCTTGAGTTGCAGAACATGACCTGCTCGCTGTGCAGCGTCACGATCAAGAAGGCGCTTGGCAATGTGCCGGGCGTCAAAGATGCCAAGGTTGATTACGGCACCAAGGTAGCAACTGTGACCTATGACACTGACAAGGCTACCATTGCCGATCTGATCAAGGCAACGTCCAATGCCGGGTTCCCCTCTACTCCTCTGAAGTGACTGGTATGACGACCGCTACACTTGAATCGACACTGACTTGCCCGTACTGCGACTTTGCCAAGCCGGAGACTATGCCAACGGATTCCTGCCAGTTCTACTACGAATGCAGCAACTGCAAGACCCTGTTGCGCCCGAAAGCCGGAGACTGCTGCGTGTATTGCTCTTATGGCTCGGTCAAGTGTCCGCCCATCCAGGAGCAGCGCGGCTGCTGCGGGTGACATAGCCAAAGGCTGCCGACGCGGGTACTCGATAAACCATCGAACGGAAAGGAAATGGTGCATGCCCAAGCAATATGACCTTGTCGTGATAGGAGCCGAGACAGCAGCCATGGTGGCGTCCATGCGGGTCCAGGCTGCCAAACCTGGGGGTTTACCCGTGCGCCTATTTGCCGCTCAAATCTGGATCCATCAGTAGATCAGGTTCTGCGCTGCACACCTTTATGCTGGCACCGCACAGAAACTATGGCTGTCAACGAAACCGATAGAAAGAGACAGACAGTAGTCCGATGGAGAGAACGATCATGCCAGGTGAGACGCTAGTTGGATAGCCTCATGCAAGAGCCTCGGACGAGCAGTGGGCCAAGCGGAACGACCCCAAGCTAAGGGCATCACTACATGAATCAGATTGGGTTCGATGACTTTGAAGTTATCCCTACTCCAGTGGAAAGTGCTCCCTTCGTTAGCATTGTTTAGTAGAAAGAAAAAAGCCGTGGCACGCCCTTGAACTTTGTAAAAAGGGACTAATCTACTTAATGTCTCCTCCCAACCTTCCGGTTGGACCTTATCGCCTGCGGCGAGCATTGCTCGCGGCGGGCCTTTTTGCATAGCATCGAATCTACCATTCATGTCCGCCCGCAGTGCAATGGTGTAGCCTGTTTGGCTGAACCGCAGTGCCTTCCTGAACGCGGTTGTCCGTGCTAAAGAATGCTTCCATCTACCTCATCGGGAAGAAATGCGGGCGACCTTCGCAACGTCTTCACTGTTTCGGAAATGAGGAATGCGTCCCTCGGTATGGGTACTGAGGCGATGCCGGAGACCGTGACCTGGTCCTGCACCCTTAGGTAGGCATGGGAGCTGTATTCCAGGAAGTAGATCTGCCCTCTCACAGGCGCCGAACACAGGACGACTGAAATCTCAGGCACTCGCCAAGTATGGTGTGCGCCGCCATTTCATAGCCGTTGCCTGTCAATAGCTGTAAGTTATATAAACTGAACCAACAACCTTGCGCCCATATCGTTCTGTCAGTCGTCGGCTGTCAACGGGGCTGATCCCTAAGTTCGGGCGCTCGGCCGTTCCTTGCCAACGCAACATCAGGCCGTTTCGACTAAAGAAGAAATCGCTACAATACATGCCTACGACCAAAGCAAAAAGGAATGTGGATGAGCGACGCGCTCGCAAGACTCATTGAACATTGGAAGACCGATACACATAGCACCTATAACACCTGGTTTCTTTGGGAGGAGCGTGTCAAGAACTTCCGCTCGATCCGGCGCGGCATCGGCCAGGTGGTCCGAGACATTCAGGCTGGTACCTTCGGCAATGCCTACCGCGGCTCTTCGCTTGAGACGTTGGTCGGTTCAATTGCCGAACAGCGCCAGATTTTCAAGGGGGCCGATCATGCGTTCCTCTGGAAGCCGAAACTGCGCATTCCCGATATCTACGAGAATCCGAAAAACCAGGCTGCATTTGCGCAGCTGCTCAATCATTGCGACTGCTGTAATACGGCCGAAGAGATCATCGAAGGTATCCAACGCATCGACGCGTTGGCCATCAAAGGGCTTGGACCGGCGGTCGCCAACCTGCTGTACTTTATTCATCCTACCCTTGTGCCGCCATTTAACACGGCCATCGTGAAGGGATTCAATGCCGTCACTGGAGGCAACGTCAAGCTGGGCCGTTGGGATCATTACCTTTCAATGCGAGAAGGCTTGATTCGCCTGAATGAAGAACATCGCAAGTTGCTGTCCAATGACTTGGGTGCTATTGCAGGATTGATGTTTGACGTGGGGGCGGGCCGTTATGCTGCCCCGCCCCGCCTTGATGACGCCGCTGCTGTGTGCGCATGGGAAACAGACTTGGCGCGCGTCAGGGAAGAATCGGCCGCTGCGCAAAAGCAATGGGAAGCGGCACGAGAAAGCGATGCCACCCATACCGAAATTCAAGGTTGGCTGCGAGACCTGGGATTGGCCCTCGGGTTTGATGTCTGGGTCGCCGCAAACGACAAAGGCCGCCGTTATCTTGATGGCCTGCTCGGTGACAAATGCCTGGGTCAGCTTCCAGAAGGGGTTACCAAGGGGATGGACTCGGTGCGACTCATCGACGTTGTCTGGCTGACGAAGGGCGACCATCATGTGGCAGGCGCATTCGAAGTGGAGCATTCCACATCCATCTATTCGGGAATCGTCCGGATGCTGGATCTCGCGCTCGGTACGGAAGTTGGCAAAAACAGTACACTGTTCCTGGTGGCGCCGGATAACCGTCGTGACGAAGTGGAGCTGCAACTGTGCCGGCCTGCGTTTTCGCGCGTATCCGAACTTGATATCCGCTACCTCCCCTATAGCGAACTGCGCGAGCATCGTGGCGCGATGGCTCGTTTTGGGAATGGGCTAAAACCTGTAGTCGAAATCTCTCAACGACTTCAACGACGCGGCATGGCTGCCTCGTCAGCGACTTGATGTCTTTTTACGTTCGATGAAGCCGTGCACTGCTTGGCTTGTCACGGCTGCTGGTGTTCTTCCCTGCGCGTGCAACTTCCATGCAGGGTCCTTGTGCAATTGAGGCGCAGCTGATAACCGCCGCGAGTTGCATCATGGAAAGGCGCCGTCATTTCCGTTCAACGCAACCATGCATACCGATGGAGACGACGCATACGAAGAATGGCGGCCTACTCTTATTCATGCCGGTAATTGCTAATCACTGGCGCGCGTTTAAGACGAGTCAAGACTGCTTATCGATCGAACTTGACGAAACTTGACTCTATGCCGATATCGGCATAGAATTAACAAATCATGCTGAACATTCCAACTATTAAAAAAGCAATGCAGCAACTGGGACTTAATCAAGTCTCTCTGGCTGAGGAATGCCAAGTCAGCAAAGAATCTGTCTCCAATTGGCTCTCTGGAGAGTCCATTCCGCGACCCAACAAGCTCAAGGCCCTCGCCCAGGCTCTGCAGCTTGAAGTCCAACGGTTGCTCTTGCCCGCCGTGGCCGAGCCTATTGTCGCCTACCGCACACGCAATAACCGCCCCGTTTCCGTGGAAGCATTTGAAGCGGCCAATGACCTGGCCTACCACCTTCGGCAGCTCGTGCCCTTCATCCAACGAACGCCGATATTCGCGCCTCCGGTGCTTGAATCGCCGCGCGTAGAAGAAGAATATATCCGCGAAGCCGTGCGTCAGATCCGTAGTCGTATCGGCATTCCAATGACCCAGCCACTGACGCGGGAGCAGCTATTAGGGCTCCACCACGACTTTGGCTCGCTTCTCGTTCCTGTATTGTGGGGCAAGGATAAGGACGGCCATGAGAATGCGCTGAGCGTGTACCTGCCCGATTCCAGGACGTCCTGGGTGGTATTCAATCTCAATGCGCGCAATGACGACTTCAACTACTGGCTCGCCCACGAACTTGGGCACTGCTACACCCTGCATGCGCTGCAGGGCCAGGACGGAGAGGACTTTGCAGAGCGCTTCGCGCAAGAATTGCTATTTCCTATGGAAGCGGCAGTCGAGGCACTTGCGCTTATCACCTCCCACCCTCAGCCTCGGGAGGCGGCAAGTCGGTACGCCGGCCGGCATGAGCTGTCAGTGGTTACCGTTGTCAAGCAACTTGACCGCGCTGCGGAGATCCTGGGCCAGCCGCCGACAGGCTTGGTTGACAAGAGATTCTGGGTGTCCTGGCGATCGACGCGAGCGTTAGTGCCTACAGTGACGGAAAGTGTGTTCGGATTGAGCGAGATGTCGACAGCTGAATATGTGATCAAGTCGGAAGACCATTTCAAAACCCCCGTGTTCCGCGCGCTCGCCCAGTGGCAGCGCAGCGAAGGCGGCCGCTCGCCGGCATTTATCGCGAATGCGCTGAACGTTGAACTTGGACTTGCTCTCGATTTATCGCATTTCCTGCTCGAGCTTCACGAGCCGGTAATGGAGCTGACAGGCTCATCAAAAAGCCGCTTGTAATCGCTGCGCCAGTTCTTCGGCAGGAGTTCATCCTCACGTATCCACTTCTGTACGGTCGCGCGCCTGTCATTTGCAGTCAAGCGACCGTTTGCCTCAAGCAGGTGCAGCACCTCCAAACTGGAAAATAGCGAGATCGGATAGCTATCCGGGTCCTCCATCAGATCATGCGCCACGAACCGCAACGCTCCTTCATCTGTTGCCAATCCACCCTTAAGAACAACGGCGGTAGCCAGTAGATCGACGTCTTCACGTGTCGGTGGTGTCAAGTTGTTTCCTTTGCGCCGCTCTGCGTCAACCAGTGCTCGGGCATACGGCAACAACTCTTGCCTTTCCTTGTCAACACGCGATTTGGTTGTACCCCGCAATTTCATTTGCGCTGTCGTCAGGTCGGACAGCTTGGGATCGACAGCCACGGAAGCATATTTCGTCTTCAGTCGATCGCTTCTCAAAAACTCGCCAACCAAAGACTCGAGCGTCATCAGCTTGTAGCCGCCGATGACCTCTCCCAGCAATGGTAGTACCGGTGAGAAGTACAACCGTAAAAAGGCATTGGTGTCGATGAGAAGGAAACAAGTAGCAGCCATTACGGATCGGATTCCGCTGTGTTAGCGTGTGTAGAGGTGCACACCATTATAACCGCCGGTCAGCAGTTGCTCGTGCGCTGTGGATGGCAAAGACCCTTGCGGCAAGATGGCACTATGCGCTCTCGCCTTATCCGGCAGGTTGAGACAAACAGGACCGACTGGATGGTCCAAGCCGATGAAAACCTGGTCGGGTCTAGGCAATGCGCGAAAGAGAGGCAGTAGGACGCCCTCGTGAAAGCAAGGGCGCCGGCCAGTGGTATGCATGGACACAAGAATCGCGCCAAGTTAATCGATCGCCTTATCGTATGTCCTGCCACAGGACTGTAACCGATCCCTTTCTGACCTGCGCTTTGGTTGACAGTCCTGGCCGCAACACGACCACGATGGCAGAGGCAGTCCAGACGCTTAGCGATATGTCCCACTCAGTGGCGCACACCGGTTCACGCGCTGTTATTACTTCAGGGCCGTCTATCGAAATAAAAAATATTGGGTGGCCTAGTGCCGCTGGACCGTTTTCCCATAACCTACTCGTCGATGCCGGCCGGTTTTCCCCGGCACTACGTCGTCATAGACGGGCGAGACTTCCTTGTCATCGCCTACTTCGCTTAGCTTGCCATGCCGTGCCGCCACCGATTGGCCCCGCGACAGTTCGTCTCGGCGACGACTGAGCCAATCAACGCGATAACGTTTACTTCCCAAGCACGCGTGCCGTCGATTGGTCGATATGGAAGCGCATCGCTGCGTCAGCCGCATCCGGCTTACTGTCTGCAATGGCCGAAACCACGCGGCGATGTTCTTCCTCGACCGCTCTCATCCTTTGCAATTGCTGTGGGCGCGAGAATTTACGTGACAAGTCCATGGTGAACAATGTCTGATTTCGAATCGATTCCAGTACCGTCAGAAACAGCGGATTTCTGGAGGCCGAGGCGATCGCCACATGAAATGTGAAATCCGCGTCGACGGGCATTTCGTCAAGAGCGTGACCATGCAGGCGGTCGAAGGCCTGCCAGATCTTGTCAAGATCCTCATCGTCCCGATTTAGTGCGGCATGCCTGGCTGCCCCTGCTTCGATATTGCGCCGGAATTCATAGCACCGCTTGAAATCTTCAATGCACGATATGTCTTGAAAAGTCAGTGCCGAACGGTCTAGGTCAGGATGCCTGTCGACGCGGGTACGGTGACCACTGCGCGATAAATAAGGACTTTTTGCACGTAGGCGGACCAAGGCTTCACGGACGGTAGGACGGGAGACACCGTACATGATGCTTAACGCATGCTCGGTCGGCAGAAATTCGCCGATCTTAAATTGCCCGCTACGGATAGCTTCGGCAATTGCACTTTGCACCGACGCCGCTAAATTCGGACGGCGCGCGGGTAAGGGTGGCGTGTCAAGTGCCATGCCTGAAGATGTGGATTCCATTACTCAAGAGACTTATCACAATGCGGTTCGAATCAACGCCGGCCTTAACTCGCGTTCTATTGAAGCAAGGAACGGCATACTCAGGCGTCTGGTCGCTGCACGCATGATAGCGGCACCAGCGAATATCGTCCACGGCCTACGTCTACTCACAGTAGCAGACCGTCTTCAAGCGGCAAGCTCAGGGTGGAACACTAGTGCACCGCCTGCCGTTCATGGCAAGGAAGGCGCGACATCCCTTACGTAGACGCAAGTTTCATCACCCCGTTCCTACCTGACGAGAAAGGCAGAGCGAAACCGCTTTCAGTGCAAAGCGTCCATTGGTGGCGCTATGCGGACCACAACAGCGGCATGCCTATGTGGACATAACGGTGATCGGCAAGTGCGCTGCGCATTACAAAGTTGTAATGCAAGCGTCACCTAACTGTTTCCTCGTAGCTTCTACACTACAGACATGGATTGAGATGACGTACCAGTCCACCACCTACTGACTACCTAAGGAGTGCACTATGAAAGCGAAACAATTGATGATCTCGGCAATGACTGGCTTGGTATTGATCAGCGGAATGACTACCAGTGCTTTTGCGGACGACAAATGGCTGGGAAATCGTGGTAGTAACTGGCTGGAACATGTACAGTCAACCAAATCACGCGCCGAGGTACGGGCAGAAGTCGAACAGGCCCGCAAGGACGGAACGCTGCGGGTTAGCAACAGTGCCGACTATCCGCAACCGCCTGCCACTGCCAACACCAGGACACGTGCAGAGGTACGGGCTGAGGCCGTTCAAGCCAATCGCAATGGAGATCCGGCTTTCGACTCCATCTACTTCGGCAGCTAACAGCGTCACGGCTGATGAAGGGCGTATTGCCCTTCGTTCATTTTCCCTGGCAGCCTCTTGGACTTTAGCCGTAGAGGCGCCATCTCCCTTAAATCGTTGGATTTCTGTAGGCTGTCCGTATGGTTGGGCTTACTTCCACAGAACCAATATCGATAAATGCTTTCGAACATTTGCTGCGGCATGACTTGGAAAAGCGCTGCATTTTGTCGAATTGTCTTGACCTTGCTACCACCGGAAGGTTTACACTGAACCCATTGAAAGTTGCTTTAGATCACGCAGCCCCTTGTGCTAAACTGAACCCATGACCCGCGTCTTCAAGACATTCGTACTTTGGCTACTGATAGCCGCCATGCCGATTCAAGGCCTGGCGTCCGTCATCAAAGCGTCTTGTGGGCCGCAACACCATAATGTCACGCCGACGCTTGTGGCAATGGCAATGGACCATCACCATGTCGCTGCTCAAGGCACACCGCATGATCATGCGCACCCTGCGGGAAATCATGTGCTGGCGGATGCCGAAGCAGCTGAGCCGAGTGCCAATCTGGCCTCCGACATGCAGCCCGTGCACAAAACATCGTACTGTAGCGCCTGTGCCGCTTGCTGCATTGGCGCAACTGCGCCGCCCCCTTCCGTCTCATTGACGCCCGTTTTAAGTACCGCTACAACCGTAGTTTTCCCGCCTGTGGTCTCCTTTACCGGTTTTATTCCGTCCGGTTTGGAACGCCCGCCTAGACTCCTATCCGCTTAATCGTCATAGAGCGCTAACGACAAGCCGTTTCTGCTTGCTCGGTCTTGCACTCCTGTATGTTCGCGTGCCTTCGCACGTTTGTTCTGCCGATTTTGAGGAAAATAATGTCATCCAAGCAATGGCTTGCCGTCGCCGCATGGGTATGCGTACCCGTCGCAGCGTCTGCACAACAACAACAAACCCTGCCCAACCCGCTTGACGCCAATGCACCGACCGCTGCGGTTACTTACGAGTCTGCCTTCAAGAATTATCGTGCGTCGACTGACGACAGCGCTACACCCGACAAGGTATGGCGGTCGGCGAATGAGGAAATGGGAAGAATCGGTGGTCACGCCGGGCACATGAAGGATGCCGGCAGCGCCCCGGCGGCCTCACCCAATGCCAACGCCCCTGCACCCAAGCAAGGCGGTGCCATGGATCACAGCAAACATCATTAAGGGGAGAATCGATGAGCCAACAATATCAATTTCCCCGCCGTTCAACACTGGCAATGGCCGTACTGACCGTTTTTCTGACCGGTTGCGCCACGTTCTCGAACGATGGTGGGCTGGATTCGGTCTCGACCATGACCAAGGAGCGTACCGGTCAGGCAATTCAGTTTTCAAAGCCTAGTGCTGAGGCCAACACGACATCGGACACGGTACGGCAGTTGCTGCAGAAACCGTTGACGCCGGATACCGCAGTGCAGATCGCATTGCTTAATAATAAGGGCCTGCAGGTATCCTTTGCTGAACTGGGCGTGGCCGAAGCGGACCTGGTCCAGGCCGGACGCTTGCGCAACCCGAGTTTCTCCTTTGGTCGCATGCGCGGCGGCGATGATGTCGAGATCGAGCGTAGTGTCATGTTCGATTTGATCGGATTAGTGACGATGCCAATTCGCAGCGGTATTGAAAAGCGCCGTTTCGAACAAGCCAAGTTGCAAACAGCGTCGCAAGCCGTACAGCTGGCCGCCGACACGCGCCGTGCTTACTTCAATGCCGTCGCCGCGCAGCAAACCGCGCTCTACATGGAGCAGGTGCAAGGGGCAGCCGATGCCGGCGCAGAGATGTCCCAACGCCTGGCCAGGGTGGGCAACGTCAGCAAGCTAGATCAGGCACGCGAACAGGTGTTCTTTGCGGATGCTACTGCTCAAGTTGCCAGGGCACGCCATAACGCCACTGCAGCTCGCGAGCAACTGACGCGCCTACTGGGTCTGTGGGGCGTTAATGCTTCATTCAAGCTCCCTGACCGGCTGCCCGACTTGCCGAAGGCGCCTAACGACATGGCTAATGTGGAGCAACTGGCCATGTCACAGCGGCTTGACGTACAAATGGCCAAGTCCGATGCCCAAGCCACGGCAAGAGCGCTGGGATTGACCAAGGCGACTCGCTTCATCAATGTGCTGGATGCCGGTTACGCCAACACCAGCGAGACTGGTGAACCCCGGGCCAATGGCTATGAAATCGAACTGGAACTGCCAATCTTTGACTGGAGCGGCGCGCGCACGGCACGTGCAGAAGCGATGTACATGCAATCGGTAAATCGCACTGCCGATCTGGCCATCCGGGCACGTTCGCAAGTAAGGGAGGCGTACTCCGCTTACCGCACAACGTATGACCTAGCCAGGCATTATCAAACCGAGGTCGTCCCGCTGCGCAAGAAGATTTCGGACGAGGTACTGCTTCGGTACAACGGGATGCTGGCAAGCGTCTTTGAACTACTGACAGATGCCCGCGACCAGGTAAGCAGCGTCAATGCCGCTATCGAAGCGCAGCGTGATTTCTGGATCGCGGAAACGGACCTGCAGGCCGCGATCAATGGAACGGGTGGCAGCAGCGTACAGATTTCCAGCTCTGCTCCCGCTGAGGCTGGGGCCGCTGAACATTAAACGAGGATTAGTCATGGTATCGCGTAGAGATTTTTTCAGGGGCGCCACTGCATTGGTCGGCGCCGGTGTAGTCAGCCGCGTCGGTGCAGCATCGCTGCCCGAGGCACCGATCATGGAAGGTGCGGCCACACAAGCACCGTTGGCACCACCCAATGGCCGCCCCTATAACCCGGTTGTGACGCTGAATGGCTGGTCGCTTCCCTGGCGCATGAACAATGGCGTCAAGGAATTTCACCTGGTTGCTGAACCGGTCGTTCGTGAACTGGCACCGGGTATGAAAGCTAACCTGTGGGGATATAACGGCCAGTCGCCCGGGCCGACGATCGAAGTCGTTGAAGGTGATCGCGTACGCATCTTTGTCACCAACAAGCTGCCAGAGCACACCAGCATCCACTGGCATGGCCAGCGTCTGCCCAATGGAATGGATGGCGTGACAGGATTGAACCAGCCTGGCATCCCGTCCGGCAAAACCTTTGTCTATGAATTCGAGGCGAAAAGGCCGGGCACCTTCATGTATCACCCGCATGCGGACGAGATGGTGCAAATGGCGATGGGCATGATGGGCTTCTGGGTAACCCACCCTAAGAACCAGAATTTCATGAAAGTGGATCGTGACTTCGTCTTCTTGCTCAGTAACTATGACATTGAGCCGGGCAGCTACACGCCACGGACCAGCACGATGACAGACTTCAACCTGTTCACTTTCAATAGCCGTGTCTTCCCAGGCATCGACTCGATGAATGTGCGTCAGGGTGACCGCGTACGTATTCGCTTCGGCAACCTCACGATGACGAACCATCCGATTCACTTGCACGGCCATGAATTCGTCGTGACAGGCACTGACGGGGGATGGACCCGTCCTGAATCCCGCTGGCCGGAAGTGACGGCCGATGTCGCGGTCGGCCAGATGCGCGCAATCGAGTTTGATGCGACGGACCTTGGAGACTGGGCGTTTCACTGCCACAAATCGCACCATACGATGAATGCAATGGGGCATGAAGTGCCGACGATGATTGGTGCCGACCATCGCGGTGTTGCGCAGAAGATCAACAAGCTGGTACCGGATTACATGGTCATGGGCGAGCGCGGCATGGCTGACATGGGCGAGATGCAAATGCCCATCCCGGATAACACCCTCCCAATGATGAGCGGTCAGGGGCCGTTCGGCGGAGTCGAGATGGGCGGCATGTTTACCGTCGTGAAGGTCCGCAAAGACCAGAAACCGGGCGACTACAAGGACCCGGGCTGGTACAAACACCCGGCAGGCACCGTTGCGTACGAGTGGAAGGGTGAAACACCTGCGCCCACACGCAGCGGCTCAGCGGGCGGGCAATCCATGCCGTCGGCAAACAAGACCGCCAACATTGAAATGACCGTACGTAAGCCATCCGGCAACGGCGGCCACCACTAAAGCGATCTACCAAACTCCAATACAAGGGAAACCAGATGAATAAGCAAATCACAATCAACGCCGTATCCGCAGCATTCCTGGCTCTCGTCATGTCGGCGGGCGCATCCATCGCCTATGCGCATGGTGATGAAACCCATAAAAAGCCCAATGCCAACGCGCCCATCTCGACGGAAGAGCATGCGTTTGGAAAACAGGGAGACCCGAAGAAAGTCTCTCGTACCATCACCATCGACATGAACGACACGATGCGTTTTGGCCCGTCAGACATCACCGTCAAGGAAGGCGAGACGATCAAGTTCGTGGTCGCCAACAAGGGAAAGATCATGCACGAGATGGTGCTTGGCACCATGGACGAGCTGAAAAAGCACGGCGATTTGATGAAGAAAAATCCGGGTATGGAACATGATGAACCCTATATGTCACATGTTGGCCCCAGCAAAAAGGAAGAAATGGTTTGGCAGTTCACCAAGGCGGGCGACTTCTATTACGCCTGCCTGATTCCCGGTCATTTCGAAGCCGGCATGATCGGGAAGATCAAAGTAACGAAAGGATAAACATGAAAAGGCACTTGATGTTGAAGGCCGCGTTGGTGGGTTTGCTCACAGCGCATCTCGGTGTGTCGGCCGCCTCCCCCGTGGTCGAAGTCTACAAGAGCGAGAGCTGTGGCTGCTGCTCGGAATGGGTGAAGCACCTGCAGGCGAACGGCCTTACAGTCAAGGCCCAGAATGTTGCAAACCCGTCCGACTACCGGGAGAAGTTCGGCATACCTCAGGACCTGGGGTCATGCCATACCGGCCTGGTCGGCGGCTATGCGCTGGAAGGCCACGTGCCGGCAGCTGAAATCAAACGACTGGTTGCGGAAAAGCCCACCGCAAAGGGTTTGGCGGTTCCAGCCATGCCGTTGGGCTCACCCGGCATGGAAGGCCCGCGCAAGGATCCGTACGACGTCCTGCTGGTGCAAGCTAACGGACGCTACACGGTGTACAAGCATTACAACTGATGAACTCCGAAAGGAACGTACCATGAAGAAAATAGCGAATCTGGCTGTTCTCACCGCTGTGCTGGCCACTGCGCCGTTCAGCCTATATGCCGCTTCGGATGCGGCAGCGCAGGCGTCTTCGTCGGGCGCCTCGTCTGCGGCTTCCGATGCGATGTCGGAAGGTGAAATCCGGAAGGTCGACAAAGATGCCAAGAAAATCACCATCAAGCATGGGGAATTGAAGAACCTGGATATGCCTGCGATGACGATGGTGTTCCAGGTCAAGGATCCCGCCATGCTCGACAAAGTCAAGGCCGGTGACAAGGTGAGCTTTGTAGCCGAGAAAGTAGGAGGCCAATTCACAGTGACACAAATCGAAGCCAAGCAGTAAAGCCGTTTGTCACGCGGAGGGATCCAAATGCATCCCTCCGTTGGTGCATGTGAATGGATCGATCAATCCAGGCATGTGCACGTCCGTTGCCCTCACATCCCCTCCAAATTGATTTAATAAAGAAGCTTAAACACTAGACAAACTGAGAACAAATTTTGTCGTGTGTACTCCTACGAGATGTTATCGATTTTGCACTTCGGTCGAATCTCACATCTTGTACAAGGAGGATCTATGCGTTTCGCTTCTCTCGTCACAATCGCTGCAACCACTCTGGCATTCAGCGCCCCTGCCTATTCGCAAAAGAAAGAGCCATCACATGCGGGCATGCATGGCGGACAGCATTCAGGCGGCCAAATGAATCATGCAGCGATGCAAAGCTCGCCCGGCGCCGAAAAAGCGCCATTCGATCTGCAGTTCCTAGACACAATGTCGGCACATCATCAAATGGCCATCGAGATGGCGCAACTTGTCGAGAAGCGATCGTCACATGATGAACTTAAACAGATGTCCAAGAAAATGATCGAGTCTAACGAAAAGGATATCGCGCAAATCAAGGAGTGGAAGCAGGAGTGGTACGCCGACAAAGGCGACGCGCTAAATATGAAGATGCCCGGCATGATGGAGTCAATGAAGGGCATGTCGATGGAGAAACTGGAAGCGGCGAATGGCGAAACCTTCGATTCAATGTTCATTGACAGCATGAGCCGCCATCATCAAGGCGCGATCAAAATGGCGCAAACTGCCGCCAGCAAGGCGCAACGCAAAGAAGTGAAAGACCTCGCCAAAAAGATCGTCGCCGAACAAAAGAAGGAAGTCGCTCAATTGTCGAAATGGAAGCAGGAATGGAAGCTCGCCGGTAAGTGATTCAGGAGAAGAGCAGCTACAAAGCTGCGTCAAACGCTCAAGGAGGACCTGGGCCGCATCGTTTTGACTCTCATTTCAAAGGAATTGCACCATGGCTTATGAACGCAACCAGGATTCGAACAGCCCTCAACAACGCCCTCGCGGGGGCCGCTTTATCAAGGGCATAGCGCTTACGGCACTGGCCAGTGTGGCACTGGCGATGGCGCCTGCGCAGGCCGACGGGCCTGGACGTGGGCAGACCGCACAGTTTGAACGTGACTATCTGTCTTTCATCATCGACCATCATTACTCCGCCTTGCGCATGACGGAGCTTGCCGCTGGCACCGATCTCCAGCGCGACCCGGCCGTCAACAATCCGCAGGAAGGTACTTCTCCAACGCCGGGTACGGCCGCCACTCCACCCAAGGCAGGGATGGAAGACATCAAGTCGATGGCGCGCATGGCCAACCGCATGCAGCGGGAAGAAATCCTGAAAGCACAAAAGTTGCTCAAAGACTGGTACGGTGCCACCCATACCCCCACGGTACGTACCGACGGACAACAACTGATCCAGGTTCTTGAACAAACCGCGGGCGGTGCACAGTTCGAACAGGCTTTCCTCCAACTCTTTAGCAACCACCATTATGCAGCATTGCACCCCAGCCTTGACTGCCAAGTAAAGCGCGATATTGACCACCACGAGCTCAAGGAATATTGCGAAGGCATCGTTCAAGGCCAGGTGAGGGAAATCAACGATATGCGGGATATGCTGTGCAAGCAGTTCTCGATCTGTGACTATCAACCCACTACCGGTGCACGGGTGCAAGCAAGCGCAACCGCGACATCGACAAGGCAATAGCCCGATGTCCTGAATCCCTTGAAAAAGTACTTGACCTTCCTATCGCTGGAAGGTCTACAGTGGTATCTCATTCAACATGGAGATAACACGATGTATGAGCTTCAAGTGGAAGGGATGACCTGCGGTGGATGCGCCAACAGCGTTACCCGATCGGTTCGCGCAGTCGACAGCAATGCAAAGGTTGATGTCGATCTGAAAGCGAAAAAGGTCCGCATTGACACGAGCGTCGCGCTCGAGAAGGTGACGTCGGCCATTGCAGATGCTGGCTATCCAGTCGTTGCAAGCGCAACCATGTAGGCCATGGTGGAGTGTTTTTCGCTCCACCATGTGCCGCCAACAGAGGTCCGGCATGCCTACAATCAAGGTATATCCCCACCCCGAATACGCGCCCGACGGCGCAACGTTAGAAGCGGTCGGCGGCACGTCCATTTGTGACGCCTTGCTCGACCATGGTGTTGACATTGAACATGCCTGCGGCAAGGTCGGCGCATGCACCACGTGCCATGTCATCGTGCGGCAGGGATTCGATTCACTTAATTTATTGGACGACAACGAAGAAGACATGCTTGACCAGGCATGGGGGCTTGAACAGCAGTCGCGTCTGTCCTGCCAAGCCCGACTGGACTCGCAAGACGTTGTGATCGAAATTCCCAGGTATTCAGTCAACCATGCGAAGGAAAATGAATAGCACGGGTGCGACAAGGGCTGAGATGGGATGCACTTCCGGGAAAAGTTGACCTAGGTCATGAAAATTGGAGGCGCTATTTCATACGATTGACTTCGTAGTGCCCATTCTCCACTTACTAAGGACTTTCATCATGAATGTTGACCTGAAGATTGTGCGCCATCTTGTTCCGACAATGCTGATCGGCTTCCTGGCGGCCTGTGCCTCGCCAAATAAACCGAACGCTGCTGGCAGCGGTGGCCATCAGGCGTCCCAAGGCGGCTCTGCCGGGCACGCCGGCCACACGGAAATGATGGGGCAGATGGATATGAAGTCCATGTGCACGATGCATCACAACATGATGGCAAAGAAAACTCCTGAGGAGCGGGACGCCATGATGAACGAGCACATGAAATCCATGTCGCCGGAAATGCGGAGAAAGCACATGGCCATGATGGATGACAAGTGTAAGTAGCCGCGACCGTACCTTCCGCGGATGCCAATGTGCCTAGTACCCGGAAGGCTAGCATGCCCGGGACTGTCATGTCGTAGCCTCGCCCCATGCCACATGCGGCAAGCCAATACCGGGCGCAATGCCGGCAAACCTGAGTCCTCTCGCGCTCGCGGCGGCTCTCCTTACCGTCGGCAACGCCAGGAAACGGCTGGAACGGTACGGATGCATCATTGTCGGCAACGCAAGTGCTACCGGCAACAACCGTAATTTATTCGATCGCCAATAACACCGTTTGACAGGAGGGGCCATGAATAGACAGTCCGACAGACACCATCAGCATGATCATCACGGTCACCATGGGCACCATCATGGACAGGATGACGCCGTCTCGACGGTCAACGCGGAGAAGCCATTCACGGACCCGGTGTGCGGGATGAAGGTAAGTGCCAATCCGGACAAGACGATCGAGTATCAGGGAACGGCCTATCATTTCTGCAGTGCCAAATGCATGGAGAAGTTTAAGGGCAATCCCCTTGCGTATGTGAAACAGGAGAAAACCGAACCTGCACAGCCATTGGCGGATGGGACAATCTATACCTGTCCGATGCATCCGGAGATCCGGCAGCCAGCGCCCGGCAATTGTCCCAAATGTGGCATGGCACTTGAACCGATGATGCCGTCCCTGGAGGAAGGAGACAATCCGGAGCTTGTCGACTTTCGTCGGCGCTTCTGGTGGACCCTGCCGCTGACCGTCATTGTCACCGTACTGGCGATGTTCGGCCACAGGATCTTTTCGCAAGGTTTGCCCGCTCAAAGCTGGATCGAGTTGGTTCTCAGTACGCCAGTGGTCCTGTACGCCGGATGGCCGTTTTTTGTGCGGTGGGGCCAATCGCTCGCAAACCGCAGCCCGAACATGTGGACCCTGATTGGTACCGGGACCGGGGCGGCCTATGCCTATAGCGTGGTAGCGACCATTGCGCCCGAACTGTTCCCGCCTACATTCCAGATGCATGGGCGGGTCGGCGTATATTATGAAGCCGCCGCCGTCATTATCTCCCTGACGCTGCTGGGCCAGATCCTCGAGCTGCGCGCGCGTTCGCAAACCTCAGCAGCAATCAAGTCGCTTCTTGGCCTCGCACCGAAAACCGCGCGGCGGATCCGCGCCGATGGCACCGAGGAAGATGTACCGCTGGCCCATGTACATATCGGCGATCTGCTTCGCGTGCGTCCAGGTGAAAAAGTGCCCGTCGACGGTGAAGTGCAGGAGGGAGAAAGCGCACTGGATGAATCGATGTTGACCGGCGAACCGGGGCCCGTGACCAAGCGCGCGGGTGACAAGCTCATTGGCGCCACCATTAACACCAGCGGCAGTCTTGTCATGCGTGCAGAAAAGGTTGGCTCGCAAACCATGCTGTCGCAGATTGTGCAAATGGTTGCCAACGCCCAGCGATCGCGCGCACCGATGCAGCGCCTCGCCGATGTGGTGGCTGGCTATTTCGTCGTTGTCGTGGTCGGCATTGCTATCCTGACATTGCTCGGTTGGGGCTACTTTGGGCCTGAACCAAGTTGGGTCTATGGCTTTGTCAACGCGGTCGCGGTGCTCATCATTGCGTGTCCCTGTGCGCTAGGACTGGCCACGCCGATGTCCATTATGGCGTCCACCGGTCGGGCCGCGACGCAAGGCATCCTGTTCCGGGATGCGGCGGCCATCGAGGAAATGCGCAAGATTGATACGCTGATCGTTGATAAAACCGGTACCTTAACAGAGGGCAAGCCGGCCTTCGACCAGGTCGTCGCCGCTCCCGGCTTTACCGATACCGATGTCCTGCAGATTGCCGCCAGTATTGACCAGGGAAGCGAACATCCACTGGCACACGCCATCGTCGATGAAGCCCGCCGCCGCCGCCTGACGCTGGACAAGCCGGAAACGTTCGAATCGTCGAGCGGAATAGGCGTGCGCGGACAAGTCGCCGGACGACGCCTTGCATTAGGCAATACGGCACTGATGGACCAGGAAAACGTCGACTGGCGTATTCTTGGTGACCGCGCCGAAGCGCTTCGCAACGAAGGCGCCAGCGTGATGTACCTTGCCGCCGATGGCCGACTCGTTGGATTGCTCGCGGTGTCAGACCCGGTCAAGGCGACGACACCGGAAGCCGTTGACGCGTTGAAGGCAGCCGGATTGAGGGTGGTGATGGCTACCGGTGATGGTGTGACCACGGCTAAGTCGGTTGCAAGACGCCTTGGCATCGATGAGGTCCATGGCGAAGTCAAGCCACAAGACAAGCTGACCCTGGTGGAACGGTTCCAATCGGAAGGAAGACGCGTTGCGATGGCCGGTGACGGCATTAACGACGCACCAGCGCTCGCGAAGTCGAATGTCGGCATTGCGATGGGAACCGGGACCGACGTTGCCATCAATAGTGCCCATGTCACCCTGGTCAAGGGCGACCTGCGCGCGATCGTCCGGGCGCGGGTGCTCTCGGTTGACACGGTAAGAAATATGCGGCAGAACCTGGGCTTTGCGTTTATCTATAACGCAATGGGCATCCCGCTGGCGGCTGGCCTGCTCTACCCATTCACGGGACAGTTGTTGTCTCCGATGATTGCGGCGCTCGCGATGAGCTTGAGCTCCGTCTCCGTTATTGCCAATGCATTACGCTTACGCGGCGCCGGAACGCAGGTAGGACAGCATTGACAGTTGTCCCATCATTACCCATGAATGAGTAGAAAAGGCAGTCAATTGATTAGTGAACAGTTAAATCGTCATTGCTTTTGCGTGAGTCTCGATGCCGATGGGTTGAAACAGGCATTGATCTCGGAATTGGACTCGCCCGACCTAATTTCCTTGGTTGAAGAGCGCTGCCCTTACCTGTTTTCAGCGCGTCCCGTTTTCATTTCGGAGAAGCAGGCGGCGACTATGGCGGCCGTCATCGCCGCAGTGGAAACCGTGGTCGCGTTGCCCAGCTTTCGGGAGCATGTGCTGGCGCATGCTCCCGATATCGCCCGCCATGACCCCGGTGGTGCAACCGGAGTGTTTTACGGCTATGACTTCCACGTCGCAGATGATCGGATTGGTGTCATCGAGATCAATACGAACGCCGGCGGAGCCATGCTCAATGCCGTCATGGCGCGAGCACACCACAGTTGTTGCCTCGATCATGTGGCGATGGCATTAGCAACAGACCAGGCAGCGGCGCTGGAACAATCCATGATCGACATGTTCCGCATGGAATGGGCCGGCTCGCAACGTGCACAGCCGTTGCGCACCCTCGCTATTGTTGACAAAGATTTGCACCAACAGTACCTGTATCCGGAATTCCTACTATTCCAGAGGATGTTCGAACGCAATGGCATCAAGACCATTCTTGCCGAGCCATCGGACTTCATTCTTCGTGATGGAAAGCTAATGCATGGCGACTTGCCGGTCGACCTGGTGTATAACCGGTTGACCGACTTTATGCTGGAGGCCCCGGAAAGCGGGGTCTTGCGAACTGCCTATCTGCAAAACGCCATGGTCCTTACCCCACACCCCCAAGCGCACGCGCTCTACGCTGACAAGCGCAATCTGGCCCTCCTGAGCGACGCTAATTGGCTGACGAGCATCGGCGTTCCTCCTGAAGTGCAAGACGTGTTATTGCAGTATATCCTTAAAACAGAGGAGGTCATGCCGGCGCATGCCGACCGCCTATGGGCAGAACGCCGTCAACTTTTCTTTAAGCCGTCCGCTGGTTATGGCAGTCGTGCCGCTTACCGCGGGGATAAGCTGACCAAGCGCGTCTGGCATGACATTCTGGCGGGTGACTATGTTGCTCAGCGCATCATGGCGCCGGGTGAGCGCATTTCGCCGACGGATGACAAGGTAGAATCCTTAAAATTTGACATCCGCTGCTACGTCTATCAGGGGCAGATATCATGGATGGCAGCCCGCATGTATCAAGGGCAAACGACAAACTTCCGTACGCCAGGGGGTGGATTTGCACCGGTCTATCGCCTCGCCGAGCTGGATGTCGCCAGAGAGACCCCGTCGGGCGCTGACGCGTCGACACAAACTGCTTCATGCTGTGCCAAAAGCCGCTGCTGACGGGGGTGTCCTTGATGCTTTCACTTGACCCTGAGGTCCGCCGTACACACTATCTGGATTGACACACGATGACATTACGTCTCTCTAACAAACGCTGGCTGCATGCGGCGTTTCTTTCCTTCGTCACCTTCCTGCCCGCATCGCATAGTCTCGCCCAGCAATCAATTGCTGCGGACGTACAGAAGCGGCTTGGGGGCTTGTTCTCCAGCTCGAAAGAAGAGGAATTACTCGAACCTGACAAGGCGTTCCAGCTGAAAGTCACCGTATCGGGCCCTACCACCCTGATTGCCGAATTGATACCGGCTCCAGGCTACTATCTCTACCGGGACCGAATCCGATTTGCGCTCAAGAATACAAAGGGTATAGCGATTAGAGCCGTAAAGCTACCAGCGGGGAAAGTGAAGAACGATCCCACATTTGGCAGGATGGAAACCTATGAGAGACCGACACAGGCGGAAATCATCCTTGACCGCGCGCCATCGGCGAAATCTCTGACGCTGGTAGCCGGATACCAAGGTTGTAACGAAAAGACCGGAGTCTGCTACCCTCCCATCGACAAGGAAGTCAGCCTGACCCTACCGTAAAACCGCTGCAACCGTTGCAGGAGGGGTCATTGGCAGTTGCACTTCCACTGATGCCCTACCTTTCGCTTCTCTAGCCAGCAAATCGGGGACAACAATGATTGTCCAGTGCCGGGATCAATGGTGTTTCGGAAGCGGCGTCCAATGGGGCGCTGCAAGATCCTCAATAATTGGGCAGTCCGGCCGATGATCTCCATGGCAGTGTTCAACCAAATGCTGCAACTGGCTTCGGATCGATTGCAGTTTCTCGATATCCTGGTCCAGTTCCGCAATGTAGTGGCGGGCGAGCTTCTTGACTTCCGCGCTCTTGCGTGATCGGTCGTCCCAGAGCGCAAGCAGAGATTTGATGCGTTCAATCGAAAAGCCAAGGTCACGGGACCGCTTGATGAAGCGCAGTACCTGAACGTCATTCGCCGTGTAGCGACGGTACCCTGCGTCGGTACGCTCACTTGGAGGTATCAGCTCGATACTTTCGTAATATCGGATCAGCTTCGCACTGACTCCTGATGCTTTTGAAGCTTCCCCAATGTTCATCGCATGCACCTCTATTTCCTGGTCCCGACCGGGACGCAATTTCTACATATTGATGTGTTGCATCACCAATGATCGCGTCTTTCGCGGTTTGTCTCCGGCTGCGGCTTCCAGCGGCGCAGCAACAGGGCATTGCTGACAACACTGACAGAGCTGAACGCCATGGCCGCGCCTGCAATTACCGGATTGAGCACACCAAAAGCAGCCAACGGAATCCCCACCAGGTTATAGATAAATGCCCAAAACAAGTTTTGCTGAATCTTCCGGTACGTCTTTTTCGAGACATCAATTGCGGCGGCTACGAGTGCGGGATCGCCGCGCATCAGGGTAATGCCGGCGGTATGCATCGCCACATCGGTTCCGGTCGACATCGCGATGCCCACATCCGCAGCCGCCAACGCCGGCGCGTCATTGATCCCGTCGCCGACCATTGCCACTTGCCGGCCGTCTTTCCTGAGGTCTGCGATGACGTGGGCCTTGTCGGCCGGCAGCACTTCCGCACGGAATTCACGAATCCCCACTGCCGCCGCCACCGCCTTTGCACTGCCTGGGTTATCACCAGTCAGCATTACCGATGTCACGCCCATGTCTGCGAGTCTGGCCACAGCCAATTTCGCAGTGGATTTCAACGTGTCGCCAAAGGCAAGTATACCCTCCACCTTGATGCCTGTTTCAGTGCTGACTGCAAGCCACGAGACGGTTCGGCCGGCGCTCTCGTGAGCGCCGGCTCTCTCTTCCATGGCGGCAATCGGTGCGCCAAGTTCCTGCATCAGCCTCTTATTGCCAAGATAGACCGTGACGCCTGCCAACTGCGCTTGTACGCCGCGTCCTGGAAGCGCCCTGGCATCCGCCGCAGCCTGTAACGCAATGCCGCGCTCTGACGCCGCGGCAGCAACTGCCTTGGCTAACGGATGATCACTGTATTGTTGCACCGCCCAGGCATGTTCCAATAACTCCCGTTCGGAGCGGTTCGGGGATTCCAGCGCGACCACAGCCGGTTTTCCTTCAGTCAGCGTGCCGGTCTTGTCGAAGGCGACCGCAGTAACCGCATGAGCGACTTCCAGCGCCTCCGCATCTTTGATCAGAATGCCATACTTTGCCGCGACCCCGGTTCCGGCCATGATCGAAGTGGGTGTCGCCAACCCCAGCGCACACGGACAGGCGATTACCTGCACGGCAACCGCATTGAGCAAGGCCTGCTGCCAATCGCCAGTCAGCAGGCCCCAGCCAACGAGCGTTACTACCGAGATCAACAACACAACGGGGACGAACACCGCACTGACTTTGTCAACCAGACGCTGGATTGGTGCCTTGACGGCTTGCGCATCTTCAACCAGCTTAATTATCTGGGACAGCATGGTAGCGCCCCCCACCGCGGTGGCCTCCACCACCAGCAAGCCATCGGCATTCACGGCGCCACCCGTCACAGGGTCGCCAGCCGCCTTGGCAACCGGTAAGCTTTCACCGGTGAGCAGCGACTCATCGAGATGGCTTGTACCTTCGAGCACGGTACCGTCCACCGGAACACGATCACCTGGCCGTACGATGACCAGATCGCCTACCCTGACCTGCGCGGTCGGGACCGCAATGTCTGTCCCATCTCGACGGACAATCGCCGTCGTCACACGCAACGATCCCAGTGCCCGCAACGCCGCCACCGTCTGTTGCTTGGCGCGGGTTTCCAGCCATTTTCCCAGAAGCACGAGCGTTATAACGACCGCGGAGGACTCGAAATACAAGTGCTGCATTTCGCCGTGATTGCCATGGGCGAACAACAAGTACACGGACAGGCCGTAAGCTGCGCTTGTGCCAATGGCAACCAATAAATCCATGTTGCCAGACCGCGCCAGCAGCGCCTTCCATCCAGCCTTGTAAAAGCGCGCGCCGAGCCAAAACTGCACTGGTGTCGCAAGAAGCAGCTGGAGCCATCCGGGCAGCATCCAGTTCACGCCAAAGGGAAGCGCAAGCATCGGAGTAATCAGCGGCAAGCTCAATGCAGACGACAGTGCGACAGGCCACCACCCCGGAAGGGCCGATCTTGGCGGCGTTTCGGGCGGCTCTGTCGTATGCAATGTTGCTTCATACCCTGCTTTCTGGATCGCCGCAATAAGCGCTTCTACTGCCACACCTGTGGACCTGACTTGAGCCTTTTCCGTCGCCAGGTTAACCGATGCACTTGTTACGCCAGGCACCTTTTTTAGCGCCTTTTCAACGCGTGTAACGCACGATGCGCAGGTCATCCCGGAAATAGCAAGCGACACCTCTTCGTCCGGCACCTCATAACCGGCTTTCTTTACGGCGCCGGTAAGCACGTCCATTCCGACTGCCGCCTCTGCGCGAACCGTCGCCTTTTCTGTAGCAAGATTGACTGATGCCATTTCGACGCCCGGGACAGCTTTCAACGCCTTTTCGACGCGCGCTACGCAGGAGGCGCACGTCATTCCCTCCACATTGAAAGACACGTCCGCCATGCCGACCTTGTTGTTGACTGCCTTATCCATGAAATTCTCCTGACACTCTATCGTAACAATAGTGCTTCCAACGATGGTAAGGTCAAGGGTTGATACCGTGTTTTTTCTATTCCCGAAACTACGTACGGCGCGTCAAGTTCCATGCTGCCCGAGTAAGCGCCAACTGCTAGTCGGACCGTTCGGTCGCGACCAACATTTGGCGATAAATATCGTTGCACTTTACGTACCTGATCAACTGCAATAACGTGTCAAGCAATGCAACTTCTTCGACATGCGCGATATTAGTCCGGTTGTGCAGGGAAAACGTAATGACTGGCACCATTGTGGACACTTCGTTACCAAATGTCAGGCAAGAGTGGGCAACTGTCAAAGGACTGAATGTGCACTATGTCACGGCAGGTGCCGGGCCGGCGGTCATCCTTCTCCATGGTCAAGAAGAGAATTGGGCGACGTGGCAGCATGTCATTCCCGTACTGGCAGGTTCGCACCGCGTCTATGCGCTTGACCTGCTAGGTGCCGCAGAAAGTGAAAGGCTTGGGTCAGCGATTACCCCACCCTCGTTCTATTCTGACTTTCTTGCGGCCTTTCTGGATGAGCTCGGCTTATCTCAAGTGACGCTGGTGGGGAACTCGCATGGCGGTCTCATTGCTTTGCGCGTTGCCCTCGCCAGGCAGGACCGCGTCGTCGCCCTGTGTCTGGTTGACAGCGCGGCGCTCGGACGGGAAACACATCCACTGCTGGTGATGCTCGCACTCCCGATGGTCGGCGAAGCGATAAGTTTATGGTGCACAACGCCGTGGGGTGCGACACAGTGGACGTGGATACTCGCGTCCATCACCTTCTCTCAGCCGCAGCGTATCCCACTGTCCTGGTACGCCAACGCATCGCGTCTGGCCCGTCTGCAAGGACATGTGATGGGCGGCGTGGTGGCCCCGGTACGAGGACAACTCGGTCTGACCGGTCAACGAGAGGTGCTGTTGGGCGGGCTTTTCGACTTGGAGATTCCGACATTGGTGATCTGGGGCGCCGACGATCAAGTCGTGCCCAGCTACCATGGGATCGCCGCCGCGCGGCAACTGCGGCGCGGCAAGTTAGTAGTGATTCCCGACTGTGGACATTTGCCCCACGTCGAGCAACCGGAGTCGTTCAATGCAGCGCTCGCCGAATTCATGGAAACTGTATCGAAGCCGGCCGGCCAGGATTGGCACCTGTCGCATGCTGGCCAGTCAACCTAGCCAGCGATGTAACCTCTGCGGAACGATTTCTATACCGAGCTTGCAATCGCTTGATATCGGGAATGCATCTCCGCGCCACTGCAGGAACCGCGCAGGGCGGGCTCCTGCATCTTTAAAGTACCTATGGCACTCCTAAACGCCCTAATGCTCTGCCAGCGCACTTAATTTCCGCCACGGTAGAGCTCACTAAGAGCACTGGTGCTGCTCAGATTCGCTTGAACCGCCTCGGTCCTTACATCCGCGCGACTCCGCGAGGAGACGAACTTGGGCTGATAGGGATAGGATGAATCGTCACCGATACGAACGAGTCCTTGGGCCTGTGCTTGGCGGAGTTCTTCCTGAACCTGGGCCCGTGTTTTGGTGGAGCGGATATGCTCTTGCCAGTTTGTGCCCTGATCGCCAATCCATTTATCGTCGGCCAGCGCGGCGGAGCTTACACCAGCGGACAGCACAGCAACAATAACGGCAACAGACAGCGAGATCGATTTCATTTTGCACTCCTATGGGTAATGGGATACTTCCGGATCGCTTCGTTACTGCATCGATCCATGAGTGCAAGTATAGAAACCCGAGGGCAACACGAATCTGACCGGCGGATTACAACTGCGTAATGCTTTGGGTCATCAACCAATTGGCAATCGCTATCTTCCTTGCTTAACGGTTCGCGTAGCGTGATCATTTCAAAATCTTCGAGTGAACACGTCAGCGTAGTACCATGCCACAAAGTGAAAATCCTCATGGGCGACGCGCCCACGCGTTGACGTTGCGGCTCATCTTCCGAGTAACAGGAACGACATGCCATGATTGAAGACAGGCTGGCGGCACAGCAGCATCTGTGCAGCAAGCAGACAGCGGGTGGCCAGTTACGTTTTCGAGCAGTCCCCCTTGCGGTTGCAAGACGTCCAACGGTAAGGGGTGCCTGAACAGCCAACCCGCGCGGACGGGGTTCATGTCCAGCATGCTGGCGTGACATGCATGAATAAATCGGCTTGGGAGCCTGTTGCTCCACAGTTGGAGGAATTTGACATGGATCAATCAAATACTAAGGTGGCCTCTCTACACTCCATCGCAGCACAGTACGGTAGCCCTATCACTTATCGCGAGGACCACATGAACCGGAATCCCTCTCACCCTTCTTCTGCTCCACGCCCTAACTGGTCGCGCGTCAACCAATGGTTGCTCTGGCTCGGATTGGCAGCGGCGGTCAGCTGGCTGGTCGTGCGCCATGGTGCACACCTGCTGGAAATTGCCCCATTCCTGATTCTTCTGGCGTGTCCACTGATGCACCTGCTCGGACATGGTGGACACGGCGGCCATGAGAATGCAGAAGCTGGCGGCGGCTCACTGCCAGGGCAAAGCAAACCGGTCGCAAATGGCAAGTCCTCCGACCAACACACGCATTGAAGTTCACACGTGCTAGGGAGGTGCCATGCTGATGCTGTGGTAGCGATGCATGAGCGCCGGCCGAAACCGGATCCGCGCCTGTGATACTGGCTCCAGCCTACCGCTGGTAGTTGAGCGTTATGCATGTTGCTTTAGATGCCTGCGGCGATATTGCCCATTGACGCATTGGAAACCCGGCAGCGTATGCTACTTACGATAACCACCGCCGGTGTAGCACTAAGCCTGTACAGGCTTACCACAATGGCATGAATAGCCATCCCTCTTTTTGCGTGCCAGGCTTCTGGGCGAATAGGTCTCACTGGCGTTCAGCGTTGCCATAATAGGTTCGCATTTCGTTGGCTCGACCGGCATCTATGTATAAAAGTCCCGGCAACTTCACCTCTAAGGTAGCGGGCCTGATTCCAGGTGCGATCGAATGCCTACATCGACCTGGAGCGCCCCGGAAATGAGGTCGGCGCAGTACCCGCCTCACTTTTCAGGACTCATCCGACCGGTGAGTTGAGGATACAAATCTCACCCGACCGCATGAACGACTAGCCACCAATCTCATTAACTTAAGCGACAGGAAGACCGCACACACGAAAATATCGAGAGCGACCCGTCTAACGACACCGTAGCCAGAGAACCATTCACGGCTGTACAGCTCCTACCGGCAAAGATGCTTATCCTTTTATGCCTATGTATCCCGGCGTCGCTGATGGTCCGACCATTGACCCATAGCGCGGCGTCTTCCCGTGCGAGTATCCACGAAAGTATTGCCGAGCTCCTGCATGATCGGTCAGAGTTCGCATGACCTGTAGCTCCAGTCCAGTTGCCTGCGCGAGTACGCTCAATCGAACTAAAGAACGGCATTATGAATGCGAGCTGACAAGCCATTTCCACGGGCACGCGCTGCACAGTGGCGTTAATGCAGCATCCTGATATTTTTGACCTGGATCAATTAAATTTCGGTTGCCGACGATTAGTCTTCGCACGACTCTAGGGAGGCCTAGTTGTTCCAGTAGGGCTGCATTGCCGTCAGTGGTCACAGGATGCATCGTGTTACCGGACCGCCGCCTGCTTCCGAAGTCTACAACAATGCTGCAGTAAGCAACTGAAAGGAATGCAACATGCGACGTCATGCGATGTCTTCGGAATCCACACTTGAACAGCCCATGCGGCGCACGTTTCTGCGTGGTGCTGCTGCCGGCATGATGATGTTTGCGTTACCTATCGGGCGCACCGCAGCAGGCACTACCGCACGCGTCGCCGACGATATCAAATCGATTCCTGTCAGCCGGCACTACGACCTGACGCTTGCGCGCACACCGGTCAACTTTACCGGGCAGCCTGCTTCAGCCGTTACTCTTAATGGGACGATTCCTGGGCCACTGCTGCACTTTCGCGAAGGCGACGAGGTATCGGTCAGGTTGGCGAATCGCCTGGATGAAACCACTTCGATTCACTGGCATGGGCTGCTCGTGCCCAATGCAATGGATGGCGTGCCGGGCGTAACGTTTCCAGGCGTGCGGGGAGGCGAGTCATTCGAGTACCGGTTCAAGCTGCGACAAAGCGGCACATACTGGTACCACAGCCACGCAATCCTCCAGGAGCCGGCAGGCTTTTATGCACCATTGATCATCGATGCTGCACAGCCTGAGCCCTTCCAGTATGACCGCGACTATGTGATCCTGTTGTCGGATTGGACCGATATCCCACCGGCACGCGTCCTGGCCAACCTTAAAAAGACCGACGGGTTTTACAACTACCGCCGTCAAACCCTCACGGAACTGTTTGCGCAATTGCAGACGGCCACGTCAGCAGAAGAGCGCCATGCAATCTGGACGGAACGACTAGGCTGGGCCAGAATGCGCATGGATCCAACTGACTTCAGTGATGGCGGTCCGGAGTGGCAATACCTGCTGCAGGGTCAGCGCAGCGAAGACAACTGGACTGCACTGTTTGCCCCGGGCGAGCGGGTGCGCCTGCGCTTCATCAATGGCGCAGCGATGAATTTCTTCGATGTCTCCCTCCCCGGCCTCGACATGACCGTAGTGGCCGCTGACGGTCAGAATGTGGAACCCGTCAAGGTACGCGAACTGCGTATTGGCAATGGCGAAACCTACGATGTCATCGTGCAACCAACGGAGCGCCGTGCCTATACGATCTTTGCAGCCACAATGGCCCGCATCGGATTTGCACGTGGCACGCTCGCTCCGGAAGCCGGTATGGAAGCGCCTATCCCGACGCTGGGTCTGCGTCCAGTACGCAAACTGTCCGAGATGGCAGGCGTTCACGGTGAAGGCGAACATGCTCAGCATGGCAGCCGGCCCGCCGCACCTGCTGCCACTTCACAGCCACCGGGCAGTAGTTCCCATGCTTCGCTCTCATCCGCCCCGAGCGCCGACCACTCAGCACATGCTTCTGCCAACCTGTCCCATGCACAGCCACCGGCCGCGCCTGTGACGGCGCATGAAACGCATGCGGCGACGTCCGTCCATGCGGCTACCGTGTCGGCAATCGCCGCCTCAGCCATGGTGCGCGAGCGCCTGAGCTACAAGGATTTGCGATCGCTGCAGCCAACGCGCAACGCGGGCGAGCAGGCACGTACGATCCAGTTGGATCTCACCGGCGACATGAACCGCTACTTCTGGACGATCAACGGCAAAAGACTCTCTGAAGCTACGTTCTTCGAAGCACGCGTTGACGAGCCACTGCGCTTTGTGCTCACCAACAAGACCATGATGGAGCATCCCATGCATCTGCATGGCGCGTTCTTCACACTGGAAAATGGCCAGGATGCATACCTACCACGCAAGCATACTGTAATCGTTACTCCTGGCGAGACGGTCACACTGAATACCGCATTCGATGAACAAGGAGGATGGGTGTTTCATTGCCACCTGTTCTACCACGCGGCCACCGGCATGGTCCAAGCCGTTATCGTCAAATAGGCCCGCCCTGCAACGTCATTGCCTTATAGCTAGCAAAAAAAACCACTCATGAAAAACGCATACCTCTCTGGAGCAGGTCATTTGGCCGCGGTGGCCGCACTATCCTTCGTGGTGACGTCAGCAACGGCCATGGAAGGCAATCCGCTGTTTTCGGCCACCCGAATCGAGGTTGATACCGGCCGCGCCAGTGGCAGCAAAAGTATCCAAGCAGGCCGCGCGGAGGGGTGGATAGGCGGCGATTACCACCGGTTTGTCTGGAAAGCCGAGGCTACTCGGGAAGCCGGTCGCCTGGATGACGCGGAAGTGCAAGCACTATACGGACGCTATCTTGCCCCGTTCTGGGAGCTGCAAACCGGATTGCGCTTTCAGGGAAAGCCTGAATCGCACACCTATGCCGCGCTGGGAGTCAGGGGCCTTGCGCCCTATGCATTCGATGTCGACCTGGCCTTGTTCGTGCGCTCCGACGGCAAAGTGTTTGCCCGTACCCGCGCGGAGTACGACCTGCTCTGGACCAATCGCCTGATTTGCCGTCCCTTTGTGTTTGCCGATTGGTCGGGATCGAACATTCGCGTTGAAGACACGCGGCGTGGTGTTGAAACGTATGAAGTAGGAATCAATACTCGTTATGAGATCACCCGCGCCTTTGCCCCGTATATTGAGGTTGCACACAGCAAGCGGTATGCGCTAGGCGCAAGCAACAGCAGTTCGTCAGTACGATTGGGCATTCGACTGCTGTTCTAAGCGACGTTGACCACGACCGGCCATGCAAGATCGCTTCCGTTAGACTGTTTTGAAAAGTCTGCGCAGCTCAACCGCCGTTGGCTGTTTAACCGCCAAACTAGATCGCCCATATTCATGCTCGCAGCGCGCCACGTCCTTAGGACCGATTTCCCTATGAACCAGATAGCACCAGCGATGACTTACTGCAGGGCTACGATGGGGCGTCAAAGGCCCCTTATTGCCGGACCAGAAGGGCTATCTTTTCTTCTTTCGTATTGCGACTGAGGGTTGCGCCGGCGCCTTTCTAAAATTTTTCCCGGCGCGTTTCGGTCGTTTATGCTGCCTGCGCAAATAGTAAGAGAAGCCCAACAGCGCCAGTAGAATGAGTCCACCGACCACACCCAACATTGGCAACATCGATGAAGGCAGCGACCCGCCGGTATAGAACATAGTATTTCCGATAGGTTGAAAAGTGTGCGGGGCAGCGTGCCCCGCACGGTTCCATTAATGCATCGCTGTGCGCATCGACGCCATGGCCTCGCATGACTGAGCGCAACGGCGGCATGCCGCCACGCACTCCTGCATCACCGCCGCGCTCTGGCCTGAGTGCGAACCACCCATCCGCTCACAAATGTCGCCGCAGGTGTTGCAGATCTGCGCGCAAAGGGCGCACGTGTCGAAGTGGAGCGGCGAATTGCGACTCATTAGCCGCGCGTCTAGCAAACAGACATCGGCGCAATCAAAGCATGCTGCAATGCATTCAGCCATACCCGGCATATCCATTCGAACACACTCAGCCGCACACATTTCACAGGCGCGTGCGCAGTCCAGACAGTTCTGGATGCATTCCATCATGTGTTGATGCATTTGCGGATTAGTCTGCGCTTGAGATTGGGTTGACATAGTCATGATCTGCTCCAAAAAGAGGGATTGAAGATGCTTGCGTAGCTCCCTGTTGCAATGGACAGGGTCAAATTGCCCCGCCTCTGATATACGTATGCTGCCTTTCTCTGCCGCCGGTGACCCGCGATGTGGCGCAGTCTTTTGACGGAATGTTCGCGACCCGGCACAGTCTCCCTTTGCTGCGGGCTTCATATTCGACCCATGAATTTCGTTATGTGACGAATAGGATCGGAATGCTTAGAAATTGTTCATCCTCCGTCAGATACCCGTGTAGTCGTACTGGGGTGATACGCCACCCTGTCGACAAATTAGCCGTTCCAAGCCACCATTGGGTGGCGCACGTGACGATACCCGATAGGTCAAGCCGTCTTATCGTCTGCCTTGGAGTCAGTAACTGTGGACCGCTCATCAGATGCATCTCGATGTTTTGCCTCCACGCTTGCATTGCTCCGGCATGTTATTTACCCTCGGAGAGACCCACCCTGGTCACCTGTGGCAGGCCAAGTGTCTTCCACTTTCGCTGCTAATCAAAGGCTCTGCCTGCGCGCTCGATTTCTTCCTGTGGGCATCAACCTTCCGTAGCGACAGGCTGTCCTTTACGAACGCTTGCAACCACTTCCCCACCGTTGGTATGCTAACCGGCAAGCTAATTGTAGTGGCTTTGATACTCGGTTCAGCTCAGACGCGGAGGATGTTCAGGGGCGGCAAGTACGATACTGGCAAACAGGAAGATAGGGCCATCACCAACTCTGCCCACGTGCCCAAGGGTGGGCGCCCATGGGCTCGGAGCTAGCGGCATGGCGCTGGCAGCGCAGCATACCGTAGATGCGCTACAGGTCATGCCGTCGCCAATGGAGGTAGCCTGTAACTGCCCTGCTCCGAAACTGGCCTTGTCGCAAGCTGCGATGGCGGCCTGTTCAACGAACAGCGCCTGCATCGTGCCGTCAACCGAATGCGCTAATCGTTGCCCGTGTTGGAATGACGCCATTACGCGATGCGAAGGATTGCACAAGCCCTTGCTGGCAGACGCGATCGCTTGCGCGGGTAGCACAAGGACGAGCATCCATATCCATAGCATCTTAGCAAAACGGCTCATTCTTTTAGTCTAGCATATAAAAAAAGCCACGCCGAGGTTCCACCCCCTGATAGCGACCCTTCCGTCAGAGTGCACGAGCGATAGGAAGCGCCCTATGGCCGCGGCATTCTCTTCAGAACGCCAACATTACAGCTTTGTAATGTGGGATTGTTCGTTTATCGGTGAAAATATGCAGCAACCGATTGCAATGTACAGGGACAACCATGCGCGTTCTAGTAGTGGAAGATGAGGTTAAAGCCGGGGAATATCTACGTAAAGGGCTTACCGAGTCTGGGTTTATCGTCGATCTGGCTCAAAATGGGCTCGATGGGCTTCATATGGCGCAAACCGATACCTATGACGTCATCGTGCTCGACGTCATGCTTCCTGGCCTTGATGGCTGGAAGGTGATCCAAGAACTACGTAAATCACAGGAAACCCCGGTACTGTTCCTGACTGCAAAGGACCAGCTCGAAGACCGGGTAAGAGGCCTGGAGCTTGGTGCGGATGACTACCTTGTCAAGCCATTTGCTTTTGCCGAACTCCTCGCCCGCATCCGCACTCTTCTTCGACGCGGTCCCATCCGTGACGCCGAGTTGCTCAAAATTGCTGATATGGAAATCGACGTTCTCAAGCGTCGCGTGACTCGCGCCGGTGAGCGGATCGATCTTACGGCAAAAGAATTTGCGCTGTTACATCTGCTGGCGAAACGCAAGGGCGAGGTGCTATCCCGATCGTTGATTGCTTCGCAAGTCTGGGATATGAACTTCGATAGTGATACCAATGTTGTCGATGTCGCGATAAGGCGCCTGCGCGGCAAGGTCGATGATCCCTATCCCAACAAGCTGGTGCATACCGTGCGGGGAATGGGCTATGTATTGGAGGAGCGCGGGTGACCCGCTTCTGGCCACATTCGCTTACTGCGCGCTTGGCGCTGCTGTTTGCTGCCTCGGCATTACTGACGCTCAGCGTGGTGGGTGTCTACCTGTACCGCTCGCTGGCCAATCAGCTGCAATCCCGAGATGAACATGAACTGATCGGTAAGGTCGAGCAGTATCGGCATATTCTTATCGAAACTCCATCAGTGCGCGCGATCAGGCAGGACCAGCACAGATTTATTGATGTCGCTACCGGGCACGATGGCCTGATCGTTTTCTTGCGTGCCGCCGATGGACAAATACTTGTCCGTAACCAGAATGATGCTGTTTCGCTTCCCGATATTGCGGTGGTTCCCGCGAATGAGACTCCGGACGAAAGTGCACTCAAGGTGTGGGAGTATGCGCCTGGTAGAGTGGCCACGACGATTTCGGCATGGGGGCGGCTTGCCGATCCAGCGACGCAAGTCCAGATCATCGTGGCCCGCACTGCGTCTGATCGGATGTCGCTGCTCGATGAATATCTAAGAGATATTCTGGGCGCCGTGCTCTCGGGGGCCGCCTGTGCCGCAATGCTCGGCTTCATCGTAGTGCGTCGTTCACTGAGGCCTGTGAAAGCAGTCGCCGAACAGGCGCATTCCATTACGGCGAGACGTCTGGACAAGCGCCTGGAAGCCAGGGCCGTCCCATCTGAACTGCAAACATTGGTGCAATCATTTAACGCGGTGCTCGACCGACTTCAGGAAAGTTTTCAACGGTTATCGCAATTTTCCGCAGATCTTGCACATGACTTGCGGACCCCTTTGTATAACTTGACAATGCAAACGCAGGTGGCGCTCTCCAAGCCTAGAGGCGAAGACGAGTACGTCGCCTTGCTGGGCTCCGGGCTGGAGGAATATGAACGCCTGACACGCATGGTTGAGAGCATGCTGTTCCTTGCTCGGGCTGACAATGCGCAGGTGGCGCTCAACCGGCAGCCTCTTGATGGCCAGGAAGAACTGCAGCGCATCGCGGATTATTTCGAGGGGATTGCCGAAGATGTCGGTGTCCGCTTGGCTGTCGACGGTAGTGCCACCGTCAATGCCGATCCAACCCTGTTCCGCCGCGCAGTCAACAACCTGGTCTCCAACGCTATCCGCTTCACGCCATCTGGCGGAACGGTCAGACTATTTATTGAACAGAAGCCTACGAGTACGCTGGTGAGCGTCAGCAACCCTGGCAAGGGCATCGCCGCCGAACATCAGCCGCGTCTGTTTGACCGCTTCTATCGGGTGGATGAAGCGCGCAGTCATTCCGCGTCGTCTACCGGACTCGGCTTGGCCATCGTCGCGTCCATCATGAAACTTCACGGCGGACAAGCCATGGTCTCCAGCACGCCAAACGAGATCACAACTTTTACCCTACTGTTTCCGATCCATCCCTGATACCGTCAGCGATGCCGCGACCATGAAAGCTATTGGTCGCGGAGTACGAATGGCTCTACCTTACGGCTGTAGCATTTTACAGGGCGGTCAGGATACCTTAGACCCCATTGCGCTCGCCTCCTAAGTCAACGATTGCTCCCGCTGACCGTCACCTTGCTTAGCATCCCTGCTGGATAGTGCCCAGGAATATGGCAGCCGATCTCCACGTTCGCACTCTGGCCGAACTGCCAGATCAGGCTCTTGGTCTCTCCCGGTGCCAGCGTGATGGCGTTGGGGTCATCATGCTTCATCCCTGGCATCTTTTGCATCATTTGCTCATGCTCTTTTTGTTCCTCTGTCGTGCCAATGACAAATTCATGCGGCAATTTGCCCTTGTTGACCACCACAAACCGTACGGTCTCCCCAGCCTTCACAGCCAGCGTGGATGGATCAAACCGCATGGTATCAAGCGCGGTGACGTTGACAGTCCGCGTGACCTGCGCTGCCGTGCCGGGCCGTCCTGCCGCTGATGAGCCGTGCCCCCCGCTACCATGCCCTTTGGAATGATCGCCAGCCGACGACTGAGTGCCGCCATGGCTTGTCCCGCCACCCTGCATGTGCTGGGAATGATCCATGCCCTTCATGTTGGCCATTGAAGAGTGATCCATGCCCTTCATGTTGGCCATTGAAGAGTGATCCATGCCCTTCATGTTCGACATGGAGGAATGATCCATGCCTGCCATGGTGCCGGACCCGTGGTTCATTCCCTGCATACCGGTGGCTGCAGCCGTCGTGGATGTCGATACGGACGGCGACGCAGCAGTTGTGGATGTACCAGCGCGACTTGCCGTCGATGCAGAGGACGAGTTCTGCGACGTCGCTTGCGGTCCGCTGCTGGCACACCCGGCAACTAGCATGACGGCTGCCATGGCGACACAGGTTTTAAAATAGGGTAGTTGCATAGTGTTCTCCTTTTGTATTCACTTGACTGGTATTTGGTAGGCGTTTAAGGCCTATGCTCTTCACATCAGGATCGATGTTGTGTCATGCCGCCGCTAGGTTTGTACGACGCCTTGAAGCTGTCGCTTACAGAGCACCGGGCGGCATGCCGATCCAATGCCCGTATTTCCGCCGACGACGTGCGAAAGGCTAACCACGGGGAACCCGTGACCAGGTCGTCACTAGCGACTGCCGCAACAAGCGAAAGCCGTCAGCGCAGACAAGGAGTCCCCAAACCGCGTTAGAACCAGATACGCACGCCGGCGACAACCTGGCGTTCAATCGGCGACTCCCCTTCCTCGCGTGCAAAATCTGCGGTCCGGCCAAGCTTGCGTCCCCAGGTGACCCCGATATATGGGGCGATTTCCCTGCGCAGTTCGTAGCGAAGCCGCAAGCCCAGTTGGATATCCGACAAGCCGCTGCCGATGCCACGGGCGCGGTCGGACTTGTTATAGGCATTGACCTCGATTTCGGGGGTGAGAAATGCCGTTTGGGTAAGCCGGAAACTGTAATCCGTCTTGAAACGTGCGCCAACCCGACCGGCAGAGCCTAGGTAGAGCGCTCCTTCGACATCGAACCAATAGGGTGCGACGCCTTGGATGGCCAATGCCAACCATTGACGGCTTGGCCCCGCCCCAAAGTCATGCCTGACGCCAACCTGTGCGTCCCAGAAGGCCGCCACTGGCTTAGACCAGAGCGCTTCTATGGTGCCTTCGGACCGGCCTTCCAGCCGTTCGCCCTCGGTTTTGATCCACAGGCGGCTATAGTCTCGGCCAACCCAAGCTTCAGCATCCCAGGCAAGACCGTTACTGTCCCGACTCTTGACATACTCCAGCTGATCAAACAACACCATGTAAAAGATATCGTTGTCGGCCATTACCATTTCCGAACCAGGAATCTGGTAAGAACCGTCTGGATTGCGCTTGTATTGCGACGCCGAGGGCACGGTGGACGAACGTAGCATCTGCTGTTGACTCGGCGTGGCCATGTTGTGTTCGCCATGCATGGGCATGGTAGGCATCCCCTGCGATGCCCCTGCAGGACGACTTTCCCCTCCCGCAGCCGGCATAGGCGTGCTAGAACGCGGATTCGACGTCCCGGGATGCGCTCCATGTGATGGAGACGGTGTCATTGGCCCGCCGGACGGTGGCTGCGCCGCAGGACCCGGTGTCACATTTTGTGGAGTCCCCGGGGGGGTAGCCTGCCCGTGGTTCATCCCGGGCATGGCGCCATGGTTCATGCCCGGCATTGATCCATGATCCATTCCAGGCATCGTTGATTGCGCAACGCTGGCGGACGTACCGACCAGCAAGCCGATCGTTAGCCAGACAGTAGGCAGCGTGGGCGCTCGCAGATGACGACCATCACAATAGGTTGGCAAGTAGCGGCTCATGCGACGATCACCTTGCGGAACATGCCCGCCTCCATATGATATAAAAGATGGCAATGAAACGCCCACTGACCCATTGCGTCGGCTGTCACTTGAAACGTCAGCTGCTTGCCGGGCTGTACATTGACCGTGTGTTTGCGCACCTGAAACTGGCCATTCTCATCCTCGACCTCACTCCACATGCCATGCAGGTGAATCGGGTGATTCATCATGGAGTCATTGATCAACCTGACCCGAAGCCGCTCCCCGTACTTGAAGTAGACCGGTTCGGCTTCATGAAATTTTTTGCCGTCAAACCCCCAAATGAAACGCTGCATATTTCCAGTCAGCCGCAGGGTGATTTCGCGAGATGGCGGGCGTTGATCGATGGGCCCGCCAATCGTGCGCAGATCGGCATAGGTCAGAACGCGACGGCCGTTATCGCGCAGTCGCGGTCCAGGATCACTGAGCGACTTCGAGGGTGCCATTGACCGGGAGTCGATACCCGGTTCGGTGCCCAGCATGGTCATTTCTTCCATCGAGGACATATCATGTCCCTGCATGCCGGCCATGGCCCCCATATTATGGCCAGCCATGTTATGCCCGCCTTGCGCTGGCGCCGGCTTGGCTTGTGCATTCATGGTCGACATGTCATGCCCAGCCATGCCGGACTGGGCCGGCTGGGCTGCGGTGGGCGCCGCACTCCCCATGGTATGACCAGGCATGCCGTGCGTGGCGTGGCTTCCCCCCTGCTGAGCCGACGCTGCGCCAGCGCCAGCTGCACCCGCTTGCTGGCCAGCCGTTGGAGCATGTGCCTGCCCCATCGCCGCCGAGGGTTGTGGGCTGCCTTGAACATTCATCGCGCCCATATCATGTCCCGGCATGTTTCCCATGCCCATGTCAACCATGGAGAGCCATGTTTTCGGGTCCATTTCCGGCACGGGTGCCGTCATCCCCAGCCTTGGCGCGAGCGTTCCTCTGGTATAGCCGCTACGGTCAATGGATTGCGCAAAAATCGTGTAGGCGCGGTCATCCGGCATCTGGACCACGACATCATAGGTCTCGGCGACCGAGATTCGAAACTCGTCGACGGTCACCGGCTCAACGTTCTGACCATCTGTGGAAACAACTGTCATCTTCAAACCGGGGATTCGGACATCGAAGATCGACGTTGCCGCACCATTGATGAAACGCAGCCGAACCCGTTCGCCAGGACGAGCAATCGCCGTCCAGTTACCCGCCGGGGGAACGCCGTTGGTCAGGTACGTAAATGTCGCTCCAGAAACGTCCCCCAGATCTGTAGGATTCATCCGCATCTGATCCCACATCCGCCGCTTCTCGAAGGCCTTCGATAAACCCATTTGCCGCATATCCTGGAAGAAATCTCCCACTGTGGGCATCTGGTAGTTGAAGAAGTCGGAGGACTGCTTCAAGCGGCGAAAAATCCATTCCGGCTCGTCGTCCGTCCAATCACTCAGCATGACTACGTAGTCGCGGTCGGCCTTGATGGGATCCGGACCTGCAGGATCGATTACGATCGGTCCGTACACCCCTGTTTGCTCTTGGAACCGACTATGGCTGTGATACCAATAGGTGCCGCTTTGCTGAACCTTGAACTGATAAGTGAATGTCTCTCCCGGACCAATGCCAGGAAAGCTAAAACTTGGCACGCCATCCATCTCAAAGGGGAGGATCAGTCCATGCCAGTGGATCGACGAATCCTCGGTCAGGCGGTTGTTCACCCGCAAGGTCACCGTCGTTCCTTCACGCATGCGCAACAACGGGCCGGGAACACCACCATTGACGGTCGTTCCATGACGATCTTTGCCGGTGAAATTGACAGGTGTGCTTCCGATCGTGAGGTCGAATTCGGTTCCCTGCAGGGTCTTCAGTCCTGCAGGCTCTGCGGCCGCCCATGCAAGCCGGCCGAATGGTCCTACCGCGGCCAGAGCCCCTCCTGCCGCCAGGCCCGTAACGAAACGGCGTCGTGACCGACCCAGTCGATTCAGCCCGCCCTCATTCTTCATTTGATTCACGCATCCCCCAATAAGCAATATGAATAGCGTCCATTGACTTCTAATGTTCAACCCTACCTCTACCGCTCCGGCTTCCGTGCTATTTCATAATTCACTCTCCTCCGCGTATGCGGGGGTGGCTGCGCAACAACGTCCGACCTTTGACACCCAATCTACCGAACGCCAATCGCAATGCGTGGTGCCTAGAATACTGATGGCATTCGCTGAGGTGTTGCGCTCTCTTGTGAACATAAGCAACGTTATGACTCCGAATACGCATCCCGCATGCCGCTAACCGTGGATGCAATTTTTGCTTCATCTGCGCCAAAGCGAAGCACTTTTCCATTATGCAATGTCTGCTTAACGTCGAACGCGAACGCAGTTTGGATGCGCACACAGGCCTCGTGCATCACATTCCAATCCGCATTCCAAGCACGTGGCCTATGACAATGGTGCAATGCTGCATCATGCAGACCGCGTGTCTTCCTATCGACAGATGCAAAGCTTGAAAAGTTTATATGCTTCGTCAGAGTTTGCGCACAACTTAGCAATATGTAATCCCATCGTCATCTGACTGTAATGTTCAAGATCCAGAATGAAGAAGCTCAGGGGCTTCGGCCCAGCGTCTCTATCAACTTTGTGACTGGAATTCGTATGAAAATATTCTCAGCGGTAATATTTGCGTTTATTGTGGCGGGATGTTCAAGCATGACGACAGGAGGCGGCCCTAGCGCCTATGGCAATTCGCAAGACATGACCTATCGCAGCGGACGCTAGCGTCGTGGCGGCGTTTTATCGCCCGCGTTTTGGGGATCTCCACTCAAAGCAAATGCCATGACCCAGTGGTAGCCGCGCATTCAGATTTGCCGCACGTCCGGCCAGCTGCATGTTGACCGGGTGTGTGCAGCAGTGAAGAAGGCGTTGTTTGAATGCACTCTTCTTCTGTACGGCTCATCATTCCGCCAATACTGACTTCTCAGGTGATGACGGCCTATGCATTAAAAAAGCTCATTGATCTCGTTATGCCGTTATGACCACTGGACGGCCCGGCACATCGCCTTGCGCGCGATATGGAGCAGCATCTCTTAGCTAAACGGTGAGGGTGCGTGTATCGCGCGTCCTTACACCGGGTACAACTTCCTTTTAACGGCGCAGTCGATAGTTCGCCCCGCTTTTATCTCAAGCGAGGGAGCGGGATTTTTATTGTCTCGTGCATCGCGTTACCACGTTAAAGAATTGCACAACCTGGTGGATCTCTATGACGACCACTGCCATTGCCCCGGCGATGTAAAGCGGCGCTTCCTTATGGTCTACTAACAGGAATTTGACAATGCTTCGTATTGCCATCGTCACAAATGAACTTCCACCATACCGTGTACCGCTATTCAGCCTTCTGTCCAAAATGCCTGGTGTGGTACTTCAGGTTATCCTTTGTACGCTTCGCGAGCCTAACCGGCGGTGGGTACTGCCTCCGCTAGATTTTGGCTACATCTGTCTTCGTGAAAAGGTGATCGAGAAAGGTGGGCGTTACATTCACAATAATATCGATGTCATCTCGGCCTTACGCAAGTTCTCTCCTGATGTCATTATTACGGGGGGATTCAACCCGACGCATATGTACGCGCTTGCGTACGCGCTGGCTAAGGGTATCCCACACGTGCCAATGACCGACGGCACCGACCGCTCCGAGCTTTCCCTTAGCACGATGCATACCCTCATACGGCGTTTTGTCTTTACGCGATCAAAGGCGTTTCTCGCCGCGAGCGATGGCGGGCTCAGGCTATTTCGCAAGTATCGGGTTCCGTCAGACCGCTGCTACAAGGTACCGCTCTGCATCGACAACCGATTGTTCGCTGCCAAAGACGCCCCCGTGCGCAGAGAGTTTGATTTCGTGTTCTGTGGGCGCATCGAAGAAATCAAAAATCCACTGTTTGCCCTTCGCGTTGCAATCGGCACCGCACGCGTACTCCAGCGTAAGACTCGTATCTTGTTTGTCGGCACTGGCGAACAAGAAGCTTTGCTTAGGCATTGCGCGGACATCGATGCTGACTTGGTGGATGCGCACTTCCAGGGATTCATCGCCCACGCCGACCTGCCTCCTTACTATTGGAACGCTCGTATCTTCTTGTTCCCCACTCAGGGCGATGTCTGGGGTGTGGTCGCGAATGAGGCGTGTGCGGCGGGTTTGCCAGTCATTACAACGCCGTTCGCAGGTGCGGCGGGAGAACTTATTCGGGATGGAGAGAACGGCTATGTCTGTGCGCTGCATCTAGAGCAGTGGATCGACCGGGCGGTTCTGCTCCTGACTCAAGAACAAACATGGCGGACGTTTTCCCACAATAGTGTCGAACGCGTGGGCGAGTATTCCTATGACCGGGCGGCGTTGAACATGGCTGAAGCCTGTCGGCGTGCAGTTTCAGGCATTCCAGGCGGCTTTGTTCAAAAAGTCGGACATTGAAGGCCGCGGTTCGTCTTAGTTCGAAGTGATTGCGCATCGTTGTGTCGCCGAAGGCCTGAACCACCCGCTGCGGTCGCAGTCAGACGAAACACATTCCTGCGTGGTTGATGTGAATGACTGCGACCTGTTTGATGCCCTGCTGGCCAATACCCCGCCATCTATCGTTGCTAGCGGCTAATGGCCAGATCCGTTGAAGTGCCGATGCAAGTCTGGAGCTAACCTGTGCATACTGCCATTGTGAAAAAAATCATTCCTATTGTTCTATTTTCCATCGGACTTGCTGGTTGCGGCGGTGGTAACGGCAATGATGAAGTCTCTGCCAGCACAGCAGTCTCATCGAACGTCCTTGCCTCTGAACCGGGCGCGCCGCAAGCGACCGGCGACACGGCCACTGATGGCTTCAACTGGTTTAATTTCCGGCGTACTCAGATGGGATTATCCAGCGTGACACGCAGCGCGCGGATTGACACCGCAGCTCTTGGGCATTCAAGATACCAGGCCACCAATAGCATCATCACGCATGAACAAACACGCACGGCAGTGAATTTTACTGGGGCTACGCTCAGCGAGCGTCTCGCCAATGCCGGTTACGAACTCGGTACGGCTGGCCATATGTATGGGGAAATCATCAGCAGTACCAGCTACACCTCTGGATTCAGGTCAGCTGAAGACTTGATTGCCGCGATTTACCATCGCTTTGTGGCCTTCGAGCCGATGTTTAAGGAAGCCGGAGCCGGAGCCGCGACATCAGCACAGGGGACAACCTATTTCACCACAAACTTTGGCGCTGTGGGGCTTAACCGGGGGCTCGCTACGGGAACCGTTGTGACATACCCTTTCAACGGTCAGCAGCAGGTTCCAACGAATTTTCTGAGCGACAATGAATTGCCCGACCCGGTACCCTCACAAAATGAAGTCGGGTATCCCATCAGTGTACACGCCAACGTCACAGCCTCCGTGCAGGTCGAAAGCTTCACCATCCACCCGCGCGCAGGCGCCCCGCTTCCGGTCCGATTATTAGTCTCCAGTACGGATACCTACACGCCAAAATCGGCAGCATCGATTATTCCTTTAACGCCGCTCACACCAGCAACGACCTACGAGGTGACATTCCGAGGTTCAGTTGATAACCGCGCTATCAATCGCTTCTGGACGTTTGTAACGCGCCCCTGATTCAGCGAATGTGCATGCATTTGGACAAACCGTTCCGTTGCACGGAACACCGGAAGATCACTACCCTGTCCCAATGACCCGGCTGAGTACAAGTCTCGCAGAGACCATAGAGCGTGAGCGTATGCGTTTGAAGAATATATCGATGTTGTTTGGCAATGAGCGCTTGACGCTGTTCAATAGCGTCATCCACAAAATCTTCCACGCAGCCACATTTGGTACAAATAATATGGTCATGGTGAGAGCCCTTGTTAAGCTCAAAAAAAGCACGATCTGTATCGAAGGTATGGCGAATCAAGATGTTCGCTTCGGCGAACTGCAGCAATACCCGATACACGGTCGCTAACACGACGTCAATGTTTTCGTTGGAAAGCAAATGATAGTTGTCATCTGCGGAGAAATGCTTACCCGGATTTTCGTGGAACAGTTGCAGCACCCTCACCCTTGGAAGCGTTGCCCTTAGGCCGCAGTCACGAATTTCTTTTGGAATATCCATTGTTCTGGAAGGTGTCGGTTGCATCACGACCCTGCACAGGTGAAAGAAACCTGCATGTCGGCCGCCAGTCACATAGCAACACAGGCGTCGTCGTCTGGTTCCAATTGTAATGCAAACAATTATCCCGCTGAAGTAAGGCCCGGTTAGCGCCAGGTAGATTGGCGCCTTGCCCAAACCGGTTGAGGGACTGATACATCGGACTATACCTGTCCTTCTTTCATTCCACGCGTGGAAACAACCCCACAATGTCTTGCTGACTTGCGGCTCCATTGTCCGTTGCAATCGGACTTAGTTACCGGTGCTTCTTGCCACGCCGTCGCGGCGAAGGTGTTTGTCTCGCTCTTTTCGCTAGCCATCGCCAAACCTGCTTGCGCTCCATCCAAAGGAGTCCGCCAAGAATGGCCAACGTAACTAATAGCCAAAGAATGAGGTAGGAATCTACTACATCGATTGGTACCCAATCGCGATAGAACTGCATTGCTGGTCCTAGATAGTGTTAAGGTTGCGCTCTGTTACATCGAATGTACCTTACTTCGACCTTGCATTGTTCATCACGAATATATGCAGGGATGGGTGAAACCCCGTCAAATCGGGCGTGACAGTTAGTGTCAGTTTCATGTCCTCAGAAATTCAATGACGTGCTCGCACTTCATTCTTGACCATCAATTGAAACACAGCATTTCCGTGATGAGGGGGTCGTACATCTTGTGAAGCGTTGACGGTCCCTTGTCGCTGCCACTGAAGGCTGCACCGGGACAGGCTGCGCAATTTGCTGCATACAGGCTCTTTCGTTGTGTCGGATTCGGAATGAGCCCGGCCCTAAGCTTTTGAGCGTCTAACAGAATCGAGTAACTACGGTCCAATGGTTTTTCCGGTAAGTTCTTCGGAGAGACGCCATGGCCCGCGAACTGGTTGATGATGAACTATGGGAAATCGTTCGGCCCTTACTGCCGCCACCGCCGCCGCACAAGTCGTCAGCCGGGCGCAAGAGGCTGGACGAACGACGTGTATTCACCGGCATTCTGTTCATCCAGCAATCCAGATTGCACTGGGAGTTGCTGCCCAGCGAAATGGGATGCGGCTCGGGCATGACATGTTGGCGCCGCGCGCGTGACAGGCAGAAGGCCGGGGTTATGAGACAAACTGCATCGCGTGCTGCCAACCAAGCTACGCAATGCCAATCCGGTCGACCTCTCGCGCGTGGTTACCGACAGTTCGTCCGTGCGGGCGGTCCATGGAGGGAAATAATCTGACCGTACCCCAATTAACAGTACCGTTCAGGCGTAGAATTTTCGGCTTCTCGCTGCACCATGATGGTCGGTCAGTCGAAAATCGCGGCCCCAAGGGCTACCGGTAATGTCAACCAGAGACAATTTCTGGGCAACCGGCTCGGTCCTGGTGCAAGGAGCGATCAGGACGATAAAACCAGACAGTAGGGCTTTATGTATAAGCGCGTTCAAGCCTGCTTCCTTTTTTCGTGGACGATTGGCCGGATGGGCTCATCGACCGTCAATATGACTTCGCTGTGTGTCTCATCTACAAAGGTGAATGTAAGGGATATCTGCTCCCCTGCCTTCAGCGGCTTCTTCAGCCCTAGCAGCATCAGGTGCATGCCGCCGGGCGCTAACGCTAGCGCCCCATTCGCAGCGATCTTCAGCTCCTTGTGCTCGCGCATCTCCATTACGCCTTGATTCATGCGCATGTTATGTAGTTGCACCTGCTTTGCGGCCTCTGTCTCTATGCCCACGAGCGCCACTGGAGCCGCACTGGCAATGGTGAGATAAGCCACTCTTACCGCCTGTCCGGGTACTGTTGCCCGAGCCCATGTCCCGGTATACGTACGAGAGCAGGAGACGAAACGGCTTGGCTTTTGGCCGGAATCGCTCCGTCTGTCGCTGGCGCCAAGCTCCAGAAAAGCCCTAGCAGGGCCATGGCAGCGGCCGGCGCCAAGCCAGTTAAGTGGTACAAGGAATATTCTTTTGAGTTGATGTGCCCGCGCAATATGGCATGCCGATTCAGTGTGCTCTGGGCCGAGCTCCTTGAGCTCCACCACTGTTCTTGGTAAGGACCAACTGGTCAACGCTTGACGCCCTTCTTCCGTCTTCGCGCTCCTGGCTGTGCCTGTTGGTCGCGAGGCTTGCGGCGGCGGCACCAGAAGCTCCAAAATATAAAGCCCAGCATTGGCACCGAGGCAATCACCCATAGCAGGAAAGTGATGTTGACCACTTCCATCGGCACCCACCTGCCCATAAAGTTCATAAAGCCTCGTCATCCTGAGCAAACCATGAAATACTGCTGCGCCATGCGTCAGCGCTTGACATTAAAGCTACCGACACATGGCACTGCGAAGCCTTACTTGACGGATGTGACGACGTACTCCGACCCTTGCTTAACAAACTCTACTTGCACCTTGTTGCCAGGGGAGAGCTTTTCAAACAGCGCCTTGTCCTTGACCGAAAAACTCATCGTCATGGCGGGCCATTTGAGGCTTTGGATCGGCTCGTGGGAAAGAGCTACGGTTCCTTTGGCTGCATCAGCGCTTTTGACCGTCGCGCTAGCCATATGCGGTTCACCTTGCTTGTCCGAACCCTGTCCCTTCATGTCCATGCCTTTCATGTCGCCATGTGACTTGGAATCCATCGGCATGTCTTTCATGTTTCCTGACTGGGCAAATGCCGCGCCGGACGCGGACAATAGGAGCGCGAGTGTTATCTTGGCAAATTGATTCATTGTTGTTTCCTTCAAATTGTTGGTGAGGCGGCTACTGCATTAGATTTATGCCAAGGCCTGGATCGCTTGGCGCCAGCCACCGAAACATCGTCATTTACGCTTATTTGCTGGCTTTGTGCATCATCTCGGCACAGCTTTGAGTGTTTTTTCATTGCGATATCCTTGCGAAAATAATGGTAATGGCCAATGGACTAGGCAATTGATGAAGCCGTGCCAACCGCACGGTCGCCACTGGTAAAACGATCAGGCTGCCTTGAGTTCTTTGTCCTCCTCCTGGGCATGACGTTGTGCCTTACGCAGTTCCCGCCGCCGCAACAGCAGATAGACAGCCGGAACCACGAACATGGAAAGCAAGGGCGCAGTGATCATGCCGCCGACCATTGGGGCGGCAATACGCTGCATGATTTCCGAGCCTGTTCCGGTTCCGTACATGACCGGGATTAAGCCCGCGATAATGACTGCGACCGTCATCGCCTTGGGACGCACACGCAGTACCGCACCCTCGCGAATGGCATCAAGCAGATCGGCTTCGCCCGCCCTGCCGAGGGCGAGCCGGTCTTCCCATGCATGCTTGAGATAAAGCAGCATGATGACGCCAAACTCGGCCGCGACGCCGGCAAGCGCGATAAAGCCGACGCCGCTTGCCACTGACATATTGTGTCCGAGTAGCCAGAGCAGCCAGATACCGCCAGCCAAGGCAAATGGTAGCGTGCCCATGATCAGCGTGGCTTCATCAAAACGGCCGAACGTCATATACAGTAAGACGAAAATGATCAGCAGCGTGGCCGGCACAACGACCTTGAGCTTCGCGGCGGCACGCTCAAGGTATTCAAATTGGCCGGACCAGGACAACGAATACCCTGCAGGCAGCTTGACTTCCTTTGCCACAGCCTGCTGCATGTCACCCACGACCGACCTCAGGTCACGACCACGGATGTCGACATAGATCCAGCCCGACAAGCGTGCGTTTTCACTGCGTAGCATCGGTGGGCCATCGTTGACCCGGACGTTGGCGACGTCACCCAGGCGAATCTGTGCACCACGCTCGGTCAGTACCGGCAGCTGCCGCAGCTTCTCTACCGAGTCACGCACTTCCCGAGGATAGCGCACGTTGATCGGGAAGCGCTGCAGGCCCTCAATCGTCTCGCCTATGTTGTCACCGCCGATGGCCGCCGAGACAACGCTTTGCACGTCGGCGATGTTCAGTCCGTAGCGTGCGGCAGCATCACGGTTAATGTTGACATCGACATAGCGCCCCCCCGTGAGACGTTCGGCCAAAGCCGAGCTGACGCCAGGTACCGCCTTCACGACCCGCTCGATTTCCCCGGTGATTCGATCAATCTCCTGGAGGTTCGTACCCGCGACCTTGATACCCACCGGGCTTTTAATACCGGTTGCCAGCATGTCAATCCGGTTGCGAATCGGCGGCACCCAAATATTGGACAACCCTGGCACCTTGACGACGCGGTCAAGCTCCTCCACAAGTTTGTCGGGTGTCATGCCGGGCCGCCATTGATCCCTGGGTTTGAACTGGATCGTGGTTTCAAACATTTCGAGTGGTGCCGGGTCGGTTGCCGACTCGGCGCGTCCCGCCTTGCCGAAAACGGTCTTTACCTCCGGGACAGTTTTGATCAAGCGATCGGTTTGCTGCAGGAGTTCCGATACCTTACCGGCCGACAAGCCCGGTAATGCAGACGGCATGTACAGCAAGTCACCTTCATTCAGTGGCGGCATGAATTCGCCACCCAGTCGGGTCAACGGCACGATCGTCACTGCAGCGATCACTGCAGCGGCCACGAGCGTCATCTTCGGAAAGCGAAGTACTGCCTCAAGAAGAGGCCGGTAAAGCGCGATGAGCAAGCGGTTGAGCGGGTTCTTCTGCTCCTCCGGGATACGTCCGCGGATCAGATAGCCCATCAACACGGGAATCAGGGTAATGGCCAAGCCAGCCGCTGCTGCCATTGCATAGGTCTTGGTAAATGCTAACGGCGAGAACAGACGCCCCTCCTGTGCCTCCAGTGTAAAGACTGGGATAAATGACAACACGATAATGAGGAGCGAGAAGAACAGTGCAGGTCCAACTTCCGCCGATGCGTCCCCAATGACCCGCCACTGTTCGTCGCCGGTCATTTTCTTCTCCGGATTGGCATGGTGCCATGCCTCGATATGCTTATGCGCATTCTCGATCATCACCACCGCGGCATCTACCATGGCGCCAATGGCAATCGCAATACCGCCCAGCGACATGATGTTCGCGTTCACGCCTTGGTAGTACATCACGATATACGCAGCGAGGATGCCCAGCGGTAGCGAGATGATGGCCACCAGCGCAGAACGAATGTGAAAGAGAAAAATCGCGCAGACAATCGCCACGACGATAAATTCCTCGATCAGCTTCTCCTGGAGGTTGGCCACCGCACTTTTAATGAGCCCAGCGCGGTCATAAGTCGGCACGATTTCGACGCCTTCCGGCAAGCTGGGCTTGAGCGCTTCCAGCTTGACCTTAACCGCCTCGATCGTTTCCAGTGCATTTTTGCCGGAACGCATGACAATGATGCCCCCGGCGACTTCGCCCTCACCATTGAGTTCGGCAATCCCGCGTCGCATTTCCGGTCCCAGCTGGATCCGCGCTACATCACCAAGGCGCACGGAGACGCCGGCATTGGTGGTCATCAATGGGATCTTGCGAAAATCGTCCAGTGATTGAAGATATCCGGAAGAGCGCACCATGTATTCTGCCTCGCCCAGTTCTAGCACCGAGCCCCCGGTTTCCTGGTTGGCCTTTTGTACCGCTTCAATGACCATCCCATGCGGGATGTTGTAAGCGCGCAGCTTGTCAGGGTCGAGCACGATCTGGTATTGCCTGACCATGCCGCCCACGCTTGCCACCTCGGACACATTGGGTACGGTTTTCAGCTCATACTTGAGAAACCAGTCCTGCAGCGCGCGCAGTTGTGACAGATCCATCTTGCCGCTACGGTCAATCAACGCATATTCATAGACCCAGCCCACACCAGTGGCATCCGGACCGAGTGACGCCTTGGCCTGAGGCGGTAGCCGGGACTGTACCTGATTCAGGTATTCCAATACACGTGAGCGCGCCCAGTACGGGTCGGTACCATCCTCGAACAAGATATAGACAAAGGAATCACCAAAGAAAGAATAACCACGTACCGTTTTCGCACCCGGCACTGACAGCATGGTCGTGGTGAGCGGATACGTCACCTGGTTTTCCACAATCTGTGGTGCCTGGCCCGGATAGGTAGTACGGATGATCACTTGCACGTCGGACAAGTCTGGCAACGCATCCAGTGGGGTACGCATCAACGACCACGCCCCCCATGCGGTGAGCATGACGGTGGCCAGCAGCACCAGGAAGCGATTAGCGATCGACCATCGAATCAGCTTTGCAATCATTTTGTGGCTCCTGCGGGCTTGGACGGCATGTTCATGCCTTCTTTCATCTCACCTTTTGCGCCAGACGCGGGGGCAGCGCCAGACCGGCTAATGGAAGCCACCTCAAACATGCCGTCCTTGAGAGGGCGAAGCTCAAAGGTGACGCTGTCGCCTTCCGCGACACCTTTCGGCAGTCCCTGTGCCGGCAGCTTGAATCCCATCGTCATTGCTCCCCACTGCAAACTGGGGATCGGTTCATGCGAGAGGACGATTTCTTCCTTGTCGATGCTTTCAACCTTGCCCTGTCCACGATGAAGCGAATTGCCGCCTTGGGCTCCCTTTTCGGCCGCGGGTGCCTCGCCCATACGCGTGATGGTTCCCTTCAGACTTGCTTCCGAGTCGATAAGGAACTGCCCTGAGACCACGACTTTCTGACCTGCTTCGAGTCCCTTTCGTATTTCGGTCTTGCCGTCCGTTTCGATACCGATTTCCACCTCGGCTGGAATGAATTTCCCGTCACCTTGCGCAATCATTACGACGCTGCGCTTGCCCGTCTGGATCACAGCTTCACTAGGCACTGTCAATATTTCTTCGCGCGCATTAGGGGTGAAATTAACAGTAGCGAACATGCCGGGTACGAGCTGATTGTTCGGATTGGCGACTTCCACGCGCGCCTTGATGGTTCGTGTAGTGGGATCGACTTCCGGCAAAATTGCATTGATCTTTCCTTTGAATACACTTCCGGGCAAGGAAGGCGTGCGCGCCTCGACCACGTTGCCGGGGCGCACCTGTGCCGCGGCGTTTTCCGGAACCTCTGCGTTGACCCACACGGTCGACAAGCCATTAATGCGGAACAGCGGCGCGCCCGACATGACAGTCATGCCTTCACGCACCGCAAGTTCTGCAACTACTCCCGAGACAGGCGCGGTTAAGGTCATTCTGGCCTGGACCTTTCCCGTCGTCTCCACTTGACGGATATGTTCGTCAGTCATGCCTGCCAAGCGCATCCGCTGGCGTGCCGCATCAACAAACGTATCCGCGCCGGCACCGTTCATTCGTTTTACTGACAGGTATTCCTCTTGGGCAGCGACCCAGTCGGGAATATATAACTGGACCAAGGGCTGTCCCTTGCGAACCGGATCAAGCGGCGCCCTTACGTGCAGGCGCTCAACAAAACCGTTGCTACGTGCTTGCACCATGACGAGGTCGCGCTCGTTGTAGGCAACACTTCCGACTGCCTCGATTGCCGGTGACAAGTTCGATTTAGTCACCTCCGCCGTACGTATGCCGAGGTTTTGCTGCACCCTTGGGCTAATCGAAACGCTGCCTTCGTCCCCAGCATCTTGGGCGTAGACAGGCACGAGCTGCATGTCCATGAAAGGTGACTTGCCAGGCTTGTCAAACTTTTGTCCGGGTACCATCGGGTCGTGCCAATACAAGACTTTTTTCCCGTTTGACGGATCGACAGAGCCTCCCCCCGCCGTGTTGCCGGCGGCACCAGCTGTTGCTGTTGCAGCATCACTCGTTGCGGGCGACGCCATTTTCATGCCTTGATCCATGCCGGCCGAATACAAGCCATAGCCACCGGCCCCAATCGCACCGGCCGCCACCAGCGCGAGCACAATCACTTTTGCTTTCATTTGAATTCCTTGGGTTGGGTTGCAGAGATATGGCTTAAGCCGTTATCCGGAAACAGGAAGTTAAGCTCTGCCCATTGGCGTGCCGTTTCGGCTTCGAGCTGCAGCGCCTCAAGGCGCACATCGATCTCGTTGCGACGTGCCATCAGCACATCGGTCAAGCCCCCTTTGCCGCCGCGGTAAGACGCCAGCGCGGCGAGCGTGCGCTCCTTGGCCAACGGGACCAGTTCCTGGTGATAACGGGCGAGCCGCTCGCGTCCGTTTTCCCACTCATTGAACATGGCGCGCGTTTCGGCCACATGCGCGCGCAGCGTGTCATCGCGTTCCGCCCTCACCTGCTCCACCATCGCGAGCTTGGCCGCAAGCTCCCGGTCCTGACGGTTTTTCTGATCCCATTGCAGAGGCACCGACACACCGAACGAGATCATGTTGTCGTAAGCTGAGCCCCGCTGCTGATACATGACTTCCACGCTCCAATCCGACTTCTTGTTGGCTTGCGCCAGCTTCGCTTCAGCCGCTGCCATGGCTTCCTGCTGATTCAGAATAGCGATACGTGGATGATGGGCAAGCTGGGTATCGAGGGCGCCGGCGTCGAGCCGAACTGTGTCCATGGCCGGCTTGCCAGCCAGCTGCGAACCACCGTCCGCGCCGACCCACCGGGCTAAGACCAGTTTTGCGTTGCTGATTCGGCGGTTTACTTGACTAGCACGATCGTGATAGGTGGCCAATGCGCTTTTCGCTGCAAAGAGATCAGCCTGATTGCCGCGGCCTGCTCGGTAAGCGCCTTCTGCGGCTTGAATCTCGAACTCGGATTGCGTCGCGTTTTCCGCGATCACCGCAGCCATGGCTTCGGCATAAAACCGTTCCAGCCAAGCCAGTGCGGTATCACGCTGGATCTCAGCAATCGTCGCCGTCTTCTCTGCCGCAGCCTTGTCCGACTCCCGCTCAAAGCGCTCGGCACGGTACTTCCGTTTCTCCGCACGTGTAATTTCCTGGGAGACACCGACGTAACGCATCGTCATAAAATCGGCACCAAGCCGGAAACGGTCGGCTCCGTTCACCGGCAGGTTATCGACCCCGGCTTTCAACATGGGATCAGGCAACTGACTTGCGGCTACCGCCATTTCTTGCGAAGCGGTAATAGCAAATTCCTTAGCCTGTAGTTGGCGGGAACGTTCGACCGCCAGTTGCTGCGCTTGGCCTAGCGTCAGCGTTGCTCCGGCTGCCAACGCAGTACCGGAAGAGGCAATCAAAATGGTAATGAGAGCGAGTCGCGGAAAAACGCCGCAAATCGCATGGCGCATTAAAGCGTGCGCTGTACAAAGGGATGTCATAAAATCTCCAGATAGCAACGAATAGCACTAAGTCCGCCCATGCGGACACAGCGACGATTTACACTATCTGAAGAATTAGATTCTGAAACAGCAGTTTCGAATGGAGAGCGGGGGCGCCGTGGTACGCGCCAATGTTCCCTCTGCGGTAATAGCGGGACTGGGAGGAACAGAAAGGTGAAGCGGCGTTATCACTGCCAGAAGCTGAGCCGGTGCAAAGGACGGCACGTTGGGGAGCTCCGGCTTGTCGAGAGACTGCTTTCCCTTATGACTGTCGGCCTGACAAAGATTAGGCTTTTCAACGTCCACGCCGTCACAGCCAGACATGCCGTGCATGGTATTGTCGTTAGCACCCATGCTCATTGCATCGCCGCCACGTCCGAGTTGTAATGTCGGGCAAGCATACGCGGCCACAGCGAACTGCATGAACAGTACGCTGAAGAGCGCTACAAGCGCAGCAACAAATCGGGATGGCGGTGGTTTTTTCATTACGCAACAATAAACAGCTTTTTTTGCCTCTGCATTTCACCTATGGTTTGTCAGGTACCCTGTTTCGCTGAAGGACGCTATGGCGCTCTGATTACTGGGCGAACTATATGAGTCCATTTCTGAATCTATAACACCTTACATTCAGTGACCGACTATACCGGAAATTTTTCATAGGAGTGGTACATTACAAACTTGTAATCAGGCTGTCAGCATATCGCCTCATGCTGCAAGGTCTAGTGTTCAGCTATGAAGGGGCATCGTAATTCCTCTCCAGTAAATCAGTATACTAAAAATCAATTTCACTGGTTGCTCAACTCATTCGGCTTTGGTCTCTAGTATCTTGATCAGGCTCCCATCATCGTGAACACCAATACCAATGTCCCCCTGCAGTAACGCAGATTTGTTTTCTCATTGAGAAATACAATTCAGCATTTGAATATCTCTTTTTTTAGCATTTCCACATGTTTCCGATGCATCTCTGGCGTCAGATGACTTCTATGTGTGTTCCCATGAACATGGGATTTCTTTCCGGTTAGCAAGATGGTCTAATACCACCGCCATCTGGAGCAGGGTATGCGGCAAGAACCAAAAATAATGATTGTCTTAGGCTTGCTTGCCATTTCCCTGGCCGCTCTGGCGGTTAAATTTGATGCCACCCCTTCCGGCGTCGTTGCCGGCTTAGTAGGCTTAGTGAGCATCGCCTTCGGTATTGCCGACCAGATTTTCGGGAGCGAATAATACGGCGATATGCCTGAATTGAATTAATCGAAATGATTATCTCCGCGAGTGCAATGGCTAACAGGCTCTTCTCATGGCAATATTTGCTCCAAAGGTTTGCATCAAATCTGCCGCGACCGTCCTTTAAATTATCGCAACGGAAAACAATTTACTAAGCAGGTAACCGAATGACTTTTGACCGCTGCATCTAATGGTGTGTGCAAAAGAGACTTGCCATGGTTGGGTTACAGTTGAGAAAGGCGGAGTATCGGCAGCTGTCGGAGACCTTGCATCAGACGCATGATGTGCGGGTGTACAAACGCACGCTTGCCGTGCTTGAATATGGGCTTGGCAAAAATGGGCGCGTGGAAGTGGGCGCTGCTCCAGCAAGTGACACGGCAGAGCGTGCATAAGTGGGTGAGTCGGTACCGCCGGCGGAGCGTACCGGCGGCACTGGTAGATGCGCCGAAGTCGAGGCGGCCCCGTAAGGCTAATAAGTCGGCCGAGACGCTGCTGCAAGCGTTGATGATCATTCCGCCAGAGAGGTGGCCCCGTTTAGTTGAACACGAATTTGATTTCGTTAAGTGGGGCTTTGCAGATGTAGGGTTATCCACGGCGCCGCTCACTGCCCCATGCGTAGGGCAAGAGCGTGCAGCGCGATGGGGTAACCCGGCGTGCCATCTACGCCGCTTCCTGAAGGGCGGGAAGATGGTGGTAGTAAAACTCATCCGGTGTGCTGCCGTCAAGCGCACTGTGCGGACGCTATCTGTTGTGGAATGCCAGATACGCCAGGGAACGAATGCCGAACGTCACCGCATGGATCGACTCACTGCGGGTGGCCTTCGATCGTGACTATATCGACCAGTGCAGCAGGGACGGATTAAAGGACGGCTCATTCTGGGCGATCGAGAATGATCGCAGTATTGGAGAAGTACCTGGGGGAAATGCTGCGTCAGTTTGGCGGACCTGCAAGAAACGAATTTGGTATCGTTGACCGAGTCATAGATGCGCGCTCTGGCGCATTTGTTGTTCCCAGTGGCTCCTTTTTCGCTTTCGCTTCAGGAGGTTACTGGCATTACTGTTACTGTTACTGTTACTGTTACTGTTACTGTTACTGTTACTGTTACTGTTACTGTTAAAGTTACAGTATGACTGCCCCGCCGTCCCTTCCTTTTGGTTTTCACCACGTTCGCAATGCAGTAGTCCTCACAAGACGATGCTCTAAAGATAGTTCGGTCGGACGCTCAGTAGTGTTGGCCTAGTGCTGCGTGTCCGATGCCGCTTAAGGGCGTCATCGGACGGTCGGAATTATTCACCGGTGAATATTTCACGGCCAACCTGTCGAAACAGGTCAAGAAGAATCCGGACATTGGCACCTCTGTCCTACGCTGCTATGCCGAAGCATTGATGTCCCCGCTGCCTTTTATTTTTGTGCCTTCCGACGGAAGCGATGATCATACGAAGGCTACCTCTGGCATAGCGGTTGACACACGCCGGCCCGCCAGGCTGGACAGCCTGGAAAGAGGCAAGCGCATGAAAAGCCGCCCTTTCGCCCCGCCAGATACGAAATCGCATTCACCGTATCCACCTGAAACACTACGTTTTTGCGCTAAAAGCCATAGCGAATTGCTGCACGATCCTGGACAGTGAGCTGCATTTCAACAGTGACGGAACTGTCGTTATTCGCTTTACATAATTGAATCTCTGGCATAACTTGTTAAACTGTGTTTCCATTTCGATAGGAGACTTTCATGGCAAATACTGGATCGGCAGCGAAGGCTATTCAGCTCGAATTAAACCAGGCCCGTCAAGGCATGATGTACTACTCAAAGCTGGTTGAAAGTTTAGAGGACGTGCTGGAAACCTTGGCCGCTATTGATGCGCCGGTCACTGACTCACGAACAAAACGTGGCCGCGCGGCGGTCGGTCGGAAAGCGGAACCCAAAGTGGCAAGGACCCAGCAGAAGGCAGCCACGACGCCGGCAGCCAAGTCCAAGCTGCCTTCTACCGGCAAGGACTTCTGGCCGTCTTTATTGACTGACACTCCGCAATCGGCTTCAGAGATTTTCAAAGCAGCCGTTGCTGCGCTAGGCATCCGCCCATCGAGCGAAGACAAGAAAAAGCTGAATCAACGCTTGTCGAATGCTTTAAGCGTTCTGGCGAAAAATGGCGATATCAATGCCGAGGGACGCGGGCGGGATCGCCGTTATACGCGTAAGACATCGACTGCAAGCTGAACGCCTTCAAGCCTCCGATGACCGACGCATGGCGCGTGAAATAACCGGAACGCAGTGCGCTCACAGCTTACTAGTGTCTTAGCGAGTGGCCTTTATAGGGCTTTTTTCATAGGCTCGATGTTAAATGCCTGTTTGCCCTCTGGCCGGAGGGCACTTCGAAAACATTACCTGGCCTCCTTGACGGTCTTGAATCGCGATCTTTGCCTACCGGTCCTGCAATCTACGGGGCTACGTCGGGTAACAAGGCCTAGTACTGATTCCGCTGCATGACCATTTTCTCTCATACTTGGTTAAATAGTCAGACTGCCGAACTTTTCTACTATTCCTAAGCCATTAAGCGAAAATGATTCAATACTGCCTCGAGGGTGCGCCAAATTTCGTTCAGTAGTGAGCACGAGCCTTTCGATTTCATACCTGCTCCATCAGTTTGCTGCTAACGATTCTTGCACTTTGTACGTTATCAGGCCCAATAATGGACAAGGATAGATGTCTTGCGATCCACACCTATCTGAGCGGGACGCGTGAGCAACGCGCTACGCGTTCGATGTTTCTTTGGAGAAAGTCTATTGATCTACGATTACTGCGCATAATCGTAGATGAAAGTTTAGAAAGACGGGTGCATCCGGGTGGTAAAGTAGTTTGTGCTCATGAACCTCATGAACTATGATGAAGGAATGAAACCACAACGCGTAATTTCACCTTCCAAGCCAATGCGGTCCCTTCGTCAGTCGCTCAGGCGCAATACCACACGAGGGGATGCCGGTCTAGAAGCAGCAGACGCACGATACGGATACGTCCTTATTGGCGCTCGAAAGCTGCCGGTGCACAAGCCGGATAGCCGTCGCGCCTTGGCGTCCGGGGATGCCGGCGCGACAATTAGCGCGCGGGTCTGTGTAAACGCTGTATCCACTGTCCCGAACTACGAGGTCATCGAAGAACTGTTCCGCGAAGCTCGTGATGGAAAATTCGACTCATTCTCCCGTCGGCTCAAAGAGATTATTCAGCATTATTCGGCTGTTGACGGCACCCACCATGATGCGAGCACCGCGTCCGCCGATCGCGGAGTAAGTCCCGATCCTCTCGCCGCAGCACGCCAACGTGGCGTCGATTACGCACTGACCGAATGGCAAAAGCCTGAGAATCTAACGCTCCAAGCTGCTGCGAGCTATGCTGGCGTATCCGACAATACGATCAACACCCGCCGGCAGAAACAACAAATCTATGCCCTCGTAGCACCGAACCGGTCGCGTGGCTTCCGTTATCCGCAATGGCAGTTCGATGTGGATCCTGCTCGTCTGGGCGCAGCGTTGAAAGCTTTTTCTAAGTTCGGCCAGGACAACTGCTGGGTACTTCATAATCTTATGACTCAGCCGACACCGGGATTGGATGGAGTCCGCCCGTGTGACTTCATTGCGGATTCGTCACTCGATATGCAGCGGCTCGTTCAGTTCATTAACACTTGCTTCAGTAACGACGATCAGGGGGTTGCATGGCACCAGTCGAACGCTGTCTCGCATCATCATCCTATCTTGCCAGCCGTATCCTCCCAATCTGGGAATTTGACTAAGGTCGTTGATACGCCGTTTGTTCCTCAGGAAGCCGAAAGGAGAGATAAATGAAACGCTGGCTGGTGGCGCTGACGGGCTCCATGATGGATTTAGAAGAATTTCCTCGCTGGTTTCCAGACGGAGATGTGTATGCCATTGCTGAGGGCGACCAAGTCTATCTTACCGGTCAAGCTTTCGAGCACTTCGTTAGTGCGAAAGAGGTTCGTGATTTCGCACTCGCACGACTCGATGAGTTCTACGGTTGCATATCTTTGCTCTGGAATGGCATCAACAAACCATCGGTAGGTATTCTATATAGGGAAAACGAAGCGGGAAATAGACTGGCGCATCACGTCATGGCGATCCAGACAGCATCGTTTCGGGTGAAGGCCAGCGCAACCCTTTCCGGGGGCACCGGCGCGGAGATAACGCAAGCGCAATTACTTTTGTCTTCCGCAAAGACCGCTAAGCATCTGTACAACGCGTTGTTAAGCTGGTCTGATCCCATTCGCACTTGGCCGCGACTTTACCGAATACTAGAGGAACTCGAAGAGTATCTAAAAATGCCGGTCTCTAAAGCCGGATTTTGCTCTAAGAATGAGCGCACCCGCTTTACCGCCACAGCAAACACCGATGCAGCTGGCCTTGATTCACGGCATGCGGGCGGAAAATTTGACGCGCCGGATAACCCTATGGCATTGACCGAAGGAATTGACTTTGTAGGGAGAATGATCGAAGGCGTCTTGCGGCGTGCAGCTCCTTCCCAGTGTTGATAATCGCCATTGCAATCGCACCCGATCAGCGCGAGATAACCAGAGAAAAGAGCGTCCAAAGATGTATCAAATTGGATAGCGGCGATCCGAATCGGAACCGGTATGTAAAGAAGACCGGACTAATCGAAAAGACTGGCCTGTCGCGATGCATGCCCTTCATTACCATTAGCCTTTTCAAGGCCCGAGACTTTAACGCCCAGCAACCGAATCCGCTGCGATAGCTTGACCCGTTTTAAGCATTCAGTTGCCGCTCGCCTAATCACTACGGCGTTGTCTGTGACATCCGGAATCGTGTAATCACGCGTCACGGTCTCAAAGTCCTGGAAGCGCAGCTTGATCCCGACGGTACGCCCAACATATCCGTTGCGTTTTAGATCTTCAGACACGCGTACACAAAGGTCGGTGAATATCTGCCCGAGCCTTTCGCGGTCGGTTTTGGGGTGGAGATCTGAGCCAAAGGTGGTCTCACGTGACATGCTCTTGCTATCCCGCTCTGTAGTCACCGGGCGCCGATCAATCCCGTTCGCGGCCCGAAGAAGCCATTCGCTATAGGTCCGGCCGAACGTCGATTGCAACAGCGCCGGGTCGGCCTTGGCAAGATCGCCGATCGTTTCAATGCCCAACTTCGTGAGCTTCGCATAGGCCTTCGGGCCGATTCCGTTGACCTTACTCGCAGCCAGCGGCCAGACCATCTCCGGGATAGCCAAATTGGGTACGATCGTCAGCCCATTGGGCTTCTGCAGGTCGCTTGCAATCTTAGCGACGAGCTTCGAATGGGCGACGCCAATTGAGCACGTCAGACCTTCTGTTGCCTCGTTGACCGCATCCTTGATGCGCTGAGCAATAGCTCGCACTTCACCAGGTATGCCGTTGAAGTCAATGTATATCTCATCGATGCCGATATCTTGAATTGTCGGCGCTATCGCTCGAACCGCGTCTTTGAACAGCACTGAATAATGCTTGTAACGTGCGAAATCCGTAGGAAGAAGTACCGCATCGGGGGCAAGCTTGGCCGACTTCATCAAGCCCATCCCAGAGAAGACACCGAATGCTCTAGCTTCATATGTCGACGTAGTGACCACGCCGCGGCCGACATAATCTCTGAGACGTGCGTACTTCCGTGAGCCGCCCGGCATTAATCTGGGCTGATGATCGCGGCCGCCACCCACGACCGCAGCAACTCCCTTGAGATCCGGATATCTCAGAATTTCAGTAGAGACAAAGTAGGAGTCCATATCGAGATGCGCGATACGCGGCTCGTCGAGGTCTTGCATAGCAGTGGTCGGCAAGTGGACGATCGGCACTAAGCCAGGTCTGCTGTTGCTACGGACGGCGTGTATTGCATAAACTTCTTTTCTTGCACGTCATAGTGGTAGACATTGGCCCTGGTCAGGTGTGGCATGCTATCAAGGGTGTCCCATAAAGACGAGGTGACGGTGCCTTTCGGTGACGGCCAGAAGCCGATATACCAGTTTGTGCCGTCGGAGTTACCGTCGTAGTCGCGGACATATTGGCTGGCCTCCCTCACTCTTCTTACCATGTAATCCTCCGCGGCCGCCTCCGTAAGTTGGTTCAAGCCGCCAAGGAATATTTTGGTACTGCTACGCACATTCAGCAATTTCGCAAAATCCTTGAAGAACTCATGTCCCGACGTACTGCTCTCACATTCAACGGCACATCGAATGCGCCGCGGCATCAAGCCTCGATGCTCTCCTGCGTCTCGACGTTCATCTTCGGTCCACACAATATCAAGTAACCATTCTCCACCCACTCGTTCGCCGTTATCTTCACTGACCGTAATTTGCCTTTTGGTGGTGCCGTTCTTGAAGTAAGGAGCAAGTTGTTTCCCTATCTGAGTGCAGAACATACTGGACTTCAAGCTATTCGTGATCTGAATCTCATCGCGACTGAGCTCAATCCAGTCACGGCTCGCTCGTAAAGCTTCCGTAATTGCGAGTTGTAGGTGGTAAGACGATAGTTCCATCATGCGTTCCTATTTGGTTTGATCCGACCATTCTGTCCAAGTGTAGCCCTGGCTGGCGAATCACGTGCGCCATATGTACGAGAGGTTGCTCTCACCTATCCATATGGTGCTACCTCGCCTTCTCGGGACAAAGCTCGGCGATAACTGCGAGGTTGCGGGCCTGCCGGAGCCTGATCAAACCGCTAAACTCCTCTATATCCGCCGCGCACAACCCATCAAGTAGACGTAACCACTCGAGCTGCCTATCGGTCAGGGTTGGGCCGCGCGGGTCTTCCGGACTTGTCCCCTCATTTAACCAGGTGAACCCTACGCCACAGGCTTGCGCAAGGCGCTTGAGCGTCTCGGTTTCCGGTCCACGCTTGCCGACAGTGCCCTTCAGGATTCTGTTGATCGTAGGTTGGGGAACGCCTGCAGCACGGCTCAACGCAGCCTGCGAGGTGAAACCAGCCTTTCTCATTGCATCATCGAGGTGATCACCGACGCTTGTTTCACTGTCCATAGCGGTCATTGTCCACTCTTTCGTATTCCAACAGACTACCTAATGCTGCCGAGGATGGAGCTGGTCACCGTCACAAGTCGACTCCGAGAAGAACCGAGAGTGCCGCCAACTTCTCCGGCGGCAAACGGGCTAGCTTTTCTGCCAGCCTGAGAACCTTAGGTGATGGTAGAACTGGCACGGGCTGTTGCGCCGGCGCCGAGACCCCCGTCTGCGGATCGCCCCGCCCCTCTGACAGCCAATATGCGGATACCCCAAGAACCGCTGCGAGCTTGGCTACTACTTTCGTCGATTGGCTGCCGTTACTTTCCAGCTGGGATAGCGTTGCCTGGGAAACGCCAACCCTTCGCGCGAGTTCGCCCTGCCGCATGCCCCGCTGGAGGCGAACCTGTTTAATACGATCTCCTATTGATGCCATGTCAACCTCTAAACCTACCGTGCCTAGACGGACTGCGAACTGGGCGGGCCTTTGTTTACGCGAATGCAGCTCGTGTTTGCAGCAAGGCAAGCTGCTCCGCCTCGGCTCTCTCGCATTCCCCACAGTGCTGCAGAATGCCCGCCCGTTCCTCGAAGTGTTCACGCTCTACCGGCGTCAACGCCTCTACGTCGTTACGAATGCGTCGATTGGAAACCTCTGCCCACTGCCTCGTTCCGTTACTCATTAACTGCTCCCCTTCGTAGCGAGGCATCTCAATGGCATCTTGCGAATATGGATGCACCAAAGACGCTTCGCACGCTGTACTCGTTTATAGAAGACACTCATGCCCCATAAGACAATCGCCCCCCGCGCCACCGGGAAAAGCCATGACGTCCCGGGCTCGTCGCCAATGGTTTGGACGATGGCTGCCTGGGTCATCACTAAGGCCGCCAGCGCCTGGGGCCAACTTACAAAGGCGATGTAACGTAAGCGCCGACCACCGCCGTAGCATTTGCGCAGGAATCTCAACTTCCAATCCGTACGGCGTAGTCCGCTTCGTTTCTTCGAACGTAAGGGGTTCCAACGGTATTTGCGAGGGAAAGCGGGCTTGAAAATGGCGACTCCTTGCGGCTCGACGGCGACACCGGTCGCCGATGCCTCGGTGGCAATATTGTATGGATTTTGTTCGGCTAAGTGTTAGTGCTTTCCGCGCACTCGGCTTCCAAATTTCAGCCCTTCGCGCATGACGGTGATCTGCAGTTCGCAGGCGGCCGCGGCTTGGTCATTCATGGCTCAGGCTTGCGAAAGTCTCCGGGAGGCAGCAGAGTATTAGCAGTAAAATAACGAGGCAGCCGACTTAAGGAGACGCTCCCTATGTGCTCGAATTATCGCCCTGCTACGCCGGTGCAACTTGAACAGCAGTTCGCGGTCGCGCCGCCGGACACCGAGTACAAGGCGGAAGCCTATCCGGGCTATATGGCACCAATGATACGCCCTCCCCGCACGGATTCTTTAGCCGGCGATCGAGCCTGCGCCCTGGCGATGTTTGGAATGGTCCCGCACTGGGCGGAGGAGAAGCTGTCGCGGCAAACTTACAATGCGAGGACTGAAACGGTCGCAGCCAAACCCTCCTTTCGCAATGCATTCAAAAAGAGGCAGTTTTGCATTGTCCCTGCAACCGGGATCTACGAACCATGCTATGAAAGCGGCAAGGCCGTCCGCCATGAAATTAGGGAAGCTGATGGCAGTCCGTTAGGGATCGCAGGCATATGGGAATACAAGGCAGAAGGACCGAATGGCTTGCCTTTACTCTCGATGTCTATGCTTACCATCAACGCTGACGGCCATCCGATTTTTCAGCGTATGCACAAACCCGACGACGAGAAGCGCATGCTGGTAATTATCCCGCCCGAAAGGTACGACGAATGGTTGCATAGTGCGGTTGAGGACGCCAGCAGCTTCTTTGTGCCTTATCCTGCGGATCGCCTGGTCACGGCCGAAGCTCCAAAGCAGACCAAAAGCACTGCGCAGCCAACGCTGCCTGACGCTTGAGGATTCCGGCAGTGATGGCGTTTGCGCGCCGAAAGATCAGACGAGACGCTCAGTCTGGGTCAGGCCCGTGCTTGACGAGGTTGAAAGCCGCACGGCCTACGATATGTGTCACGCCACCTAGCAACATGAGACCCCAGTACGGCAAGGGAAGCATCCATCGCGCTCCGGCGATGAAGGCAGCAGCGATGATTGAATAGACCACACAGCCACCGAGGGCACGCAACTGACCGTTCACAAATGTCTGCATCGTCATTGGGAGCGTCCGTCAGAAGTTGCTGTGCTGTCGATTGGCTGGCTCTGCCCTACCCTACATCTCTGAGCCGCCTCGCTCAGTGCATGGGCCGTGTGGCGAGCATATGTCGATACGGCCCGCCAGTATGCCGCCATGGGAGCCTTGCGACGTTTCCACGAGCGCTCAGCTTCGTCATTTGCTTGTTCGCGCAACTCTCGAAGCACCGCTTCCAGTGGTGCACGTTGCTCAGCTGGCAGAGCAAGTAACGCGCGACCGGCGGGAAGATCGAGCAGCGGATTGATATAGCCCATTCATCTCTCCATTGATTCATCATTGATGATCATTTTGGCAGGTGAGAGGCTAAAATTCTGAAAAAGTGCAGGCCATGTATCACCCAAGGGCTTGTGGACGGCTTGGCGCCTCGTCAACTCCGAATTACGGCCGCCGGCCTAGCGCTCGATGTCACGAAGAAGCCTACTTGGAAACCACTAAAAAGGAAGTCGCGCCCCGTGCAGCACTTACATAGCTTTTGGACCGATCGCTATGGAAGAAGTTTTTTCGAATGACGGTCGTTCCCGCTGTATTCTTGTTACTAGTCGCACTAACCTGAACTACCGAATGACTGCTTTTGATGCCGCCCTCCCCGTCCGCTACGGACACGAATCACTCTGCCGCCCGGTGTCGCGGCTGTACAGACATACACAGGGAGATGGGCTATGAATGACGTCGTGAGTCGTTCTGAGCTTCTTATACCGACACCGGCCGACCTGGTCGAGCTTCCCGCTACCCTTGATGGAAGTTACGGAACAAATCGAGCCAATCCGCATTTGAGCGGAAAACAAATCGAGGCGAACGACGACGTTTCCGCCATCGAAAGCTGGCTGGAAGCGAAATGCACTAATGACCATACGAGACGCTCATATCGCCGTGAGGCCTATCGGCTCCTCGTCTGGTCGGTGTATTTCCGTGAGAAGCCAATGTCCAGCTTGAAGGTGGATGACATCCGCGAGTTCGAACGCTGGCTTGGAGATCCGGTACGTCATTCAGACTGGCCAAGCAGGTGGAATATCTTCAACGGACCGCTGTCCGATGCCTCGCGCAACCAAGCGCTCACTATTCTCAAGGGAATGTTCAACTGGCTGGTGTCCGCGCAGTACTTGTCTGGCAATCCGTTCGTCCTGATGTCCTTCAAGGGCGGTAAGGATCGTAATTCGGCGCGGGTGAAACTTCCTCCAAAGCGGTTCTTCGAAGAGGACCTCTGGAAGTGGCTTACGAATTTTCTTGAACAACTACCATCGCTTGAATGGATTCTTGACGAAAATGGTGATCCGATCCCGCTCCCCGACGGCCAGAACGCAGATGGAACGATCACGTTCTGGACCGCCGAGAAGTGGCCCGCCCCGCGCGCTGAACGACTTCACTTTATCGTCCATTTCCTTTATGGATCGGCTGCCCGGCGGGCGGAATTGGCAAGCGGGATGATGGGCCATATTGCTTGTTCGAACGACGTCTGGTATTGGGAGGTGCATGGCAAAGGCGACAAGCCTGCAACAGTCGTGCTCGATGCAGAAACCATGTCCGCACTCCGCCGGTACAGAACGCATCGGGGGCTTTCACCTAGCCCTCAGCACGGTGAGGATCGCCTTCCGATCGTCGCGAAGTTGGACCGGGACGACGCAATAACGGACTGGATGATCTATCGGGAACTGAAATCCTTCCTGAAGCACGCCGAGATGTATCTCCGGCATGTAGAGCTGACGAATGAACAATGGCTTGGCAAATTGAAGCACGGATCGACCCACTGGCTTCGGCACACTTGGGCGTCACATGCGGCCGCGTCCGGCGTTCCCATTCGCATCACGGCTGATCAGCTGCGGCACACGTCGACGGCGACGACTGAGGCTGTCTATGTGCACCAGACGCTCGAAGACCGCGAGACGCATATCCGCCAGCTACGCGACCGACAGAAGCGATAGCATGGTCATCACCTCCTAAGGCTGACGGTGACTTCCGATCTCAAACCGCTCCACGACGAGGTTCTTCGGCGCATTGGCCGAAACCTATTGCTGTTTCAGCAGATCGAGGCGCTCTTCAAGCACGTGCTCGCTACACATAAGGCGGAAGGGGAACCCGAGAACTTTCAAGAACGGCTGCAGAAGGAAACTACAGCGATCAACCGGTCGATGATGGGTTCTCTTGTTGAGAAGTATGGGAAGGAGTTCCTTCAGGATGCAGGCACCGACCTTACAGATGAAGATCGTCCAGTAGCCTGGCTGAGCTTCAAGTTCCATCTTGTCGCGGAGACTGATGTGATCGTAAAGCTGCAGCGCGACATGGAGTTGATGAAGGACGCTCGCAACGAGCTCGTCCACGGCTTCCTGCCACGTTGGCAGCCTGACTCAAAAGAACGGCTAGAAGATGCGCTGTCCTACCTTGATCAGCAACGTGAGAACGCGATCCCTATGCTCGAACACCTTCGCGAGAGTGCGAGGCACCTGGACGAGGGTCGACGCCTCATGTTGGAGCTCATCTCAAGCGGTGAACATGAACGGTTAATGGAGCTGGCCTGGCTCAAGTCCAGCCCGCTAGTAGAGTTACTGCAACGTGTTGCGACTAGTCTGCCACGAGAAGACGGATGGACTTATCTCGCTCTTGCGGGCAATGTTGCGATGAGAGATCTGCCTGATGAAGTAAAGAACATCAAAGAACGTTACGGCCTGGCGAAATTCAAAGGGCTTCTTCTGGCAAGCGAGATGTTCGAGATCCGTGACGAAACGTTACCGGGTGGCGGGACACGGACGATATACAAGAACAAGAGCTCCAGCTAAGCATCGAAGTAGCATCCATCCCTAAAGGCTCTATGTTGAAGCAGCGATTTTTTGCATGATCAATCACAGCTTTGGGTACACATCGCTTTCTTCATATCGTCCAGATTTCCGTTGCCGCTTGCTTTCCATTGATCGACGATTGTTGTTATGCTGATGATGCTCAGAGAGCTATGCAGTTGCCATGGCAGCTACCATTCAAACGATGTTGAGCACAATTTGGTTACAGATGCCCATTAGGCTCCGTCATGATCATGAATGAGATGCCGTCGTAATACTCGAAAACCGTCGTCATATACTCGTATAAGCTGACTCCCCACGAGTAGCACTCGTCACGAACTACACCATTCGCCACTACGGCGTAATGGTGTTGCCAGCCATGCTCTGCATCGGGGGAGTACCAGACGCCTATGGGCAATAAATAGGGCCCCAAGAAGCTGGCACCTGGCACGGCGGACTTCATGAATAGAAATTTCACGTCCTTGACGCCAATTTTCTGTAGTCGAACAGCCTCTTCCACAGCCCAGTCAAAGCAATCCACAGTACGTGGATCATCTTTGGTGTAATGCTTTTTAATATTACTTACCAAGGTACTCTCTCATTGTAGAAAACGGCCGGCGATGTTCTCGATGCAGCGGCCAATATCTTTCAGTCCGGCAAATTGTAGCCTACCTCTTTAGTGATGCACCGGAGGGCTACAAATGAGCTAGAGATAGTTGACTCCCTGCTCAAACTTTTTCAGAATCTCCGCTCCATGGTTGTTATGATTTCTCCATAGTCTTTTCACTGAGGGGAATCCCCGTGACACGCCAAAACCAACAACCTTCAACAGTCTCGATGGGCAATATTGCGACGGCCAAAGATGTCGTCGCTGCTGTCGCAGCGATTGGCTTACCATTGCCGGGCCGTCCGGCCCTAGAAGCGATATCGGCTCACTGCCGTGACACGTTCCTCGAAGCGTTGCGCGCCTGCGTGACGAAGAAAGATAGCGATGGTGCCAAGCGTGCGTATGTCGAAAATGTGCTTGCATGCCTCGACCCGTCGGTTGCGGCGACATTGAAAGCATTGAATTTGAATGCGGAGCCCAGCGAGCTGATCGGAATTGCTGGCTTCCGTCCGGCCCGCTTTCGATCTGCAATTGCAGTTGCGTCAGACGTTGCGCACGAAAGGCATGAGGAGGCCGTCCAGTTTCTTCGCGTTCTAGTCGAAATGAAGCCGTGGCTGGAGCCCTCTGCGACCCAGCCCCAGAACACCGGAGGCTCCATCTACGATATACCGGGAATGCCTCCCGATCCGCATGCTCCGGTCGTGACCCAACCCGCTGATACCTCGCAGAACGAGCGACGGCGGCCTGCACCTGTCGCATCAAACGAAGTCCAAGAGAGCCCTACAGGGCGACACGTGCAAGCCGCATCCCATCCGGCTCAACAAGCAACGAACAGCCCATCAGAGGCAACGATGGAAAAATTCCGGTCGCACCATGTCTATGGGTCCGACTTCGCACTCTGCTTCAACGCGTCGACGTCAATGGACGGCAAGCCCTCAATCATGATCGATGCCGCGGCCGCCAATGGACAGCGTAGCTACGACTGGAAGAATGCGATCCATATCATGCTCGACGTTCGGGAAGTCACCTGCGTCTTGGCCGTGTTTCGTAAGTGGCGCCCACAAGTGGAGTTTTCCGCTCACGGCAAACGCAATGACAAGTCCTTCTCGCTCGCATGGCAGGGTCCGCATTTCTACTGCAAGGTGTCGGCGAGGATGGATCACAAGCCTGTACGGGCTGTGAAGATCATGTCGCATGACGCAATCCAAGTTGCTATGCTCTTTCTGGAACAACTGCTCCTTGCCTATCCCAACGTGCCAGCGAGCGAGGTGCTGGAGCTGGCGCGCTCGGTCAACACATTCGATGATCGCAAGGTAGCGCACCAGTAATGTCGCTATCGGATGGGGTGGCGCCGGAAGTTGTAGAGACCGAAGCAACCGGGCATGATCCGGTCGCGGCGATGTTGCATAAACTCCGGCGACTCGGCGTCACGTCCTGGGAGCAGCCGCTATTGTGCGTGCCGAAAGCGTATGCCGACTTCTCCAAGGTGCTCTCGCTGGAAGAAGCGCTTCCGAAAATCGGCGTTCCGGCCGAGGAAGGTCTATTTTCCCTGATCGTCTCCGGGATTCCGGTCGTCGTGCCGGAGCCGAAACGCCGTATTGTCCTGTCCGCAACGGACGGCATGCTTTCAGTGAAGATCGTGGTTTTCGATGATCTTGGGCGTGACCTCGCCTATTGGAGGGGCCTGAGAATCGGTGAGCGGATCAATGTCAGGTCCATCCTGCACATCCGCAATGGAACCCTCCAGTTCACGTCACCAGAGCCAGTTCCTGAGGTTATGGCGAGTTCTGTTTTTCCCCGCTACCCAAGCCGCCGCGGCGTCGTGTCGGAGAATGCCCTGTATGACGCTACACGCCATGCTCTTCGGCACCATCTGAAAGACACAGTCGTAGTGATCCTACGATCGCTGTCTCCAATGGACGAAGCTCAGGTTTGCACCAACGCGCAGCTGAAGTATTCGAGCCTGTCCGATCTCCTTCGTGACCTGCATGCGCCTGTAACCATGGCGGCCGCCGAGATCGCAACCGCCGAAGTGCGAAAGCTGGCGGCGTATTCGGTGATGATCAATGCGCAGCGTATGAAGCGACAGAACCCGATCGCGGGCTCAGCGCTGCGCGTGACTAGCGAAGATGCTGATCGGTTGATTGCCTCATTGCCGCTCAAGCTCACAGCCGACCAAGCGCAAGGGATTGCGGAAATCATCAAGGATCTTTCCCGCCCGATTCCTATGTTCCGTCTCCTGTCCGGAGATGTCGGCACCGGCAAAACGATTACCTATGCAGTCCCGGCGGTCGCGGCGCGCAATGCTGGCCACCTGGTCGCGATCCTGACTCCGAATAGCGTGCTGGCCGAGCAGCTTGCCGGCGAGATCGCGGAATTCTTTGGGCGCGATGTGCCTCTGATAGTGGTGACGGGAGGATCGAAGAGAAAGCTGGACCTTTCCGGTAATCCGATTGTCATCGGTACAACTGCCCTTCTGTCGCGGCTCAAGGCCCAGAGTGCATGCCTGGCTATGCTCGTCGTCGACGAACAGCAGAAGTTTTCGGTAAGCCAGAAGCAGGCTGTGGTGGAAACAGGCACGAACCTGCTCGAAGTCACGGCGACGGCGATCCCGCGCACAACGGCATTGGTGACGCACGGGGGCATGGACATCTCGATCCTACGCGACTGTCCCGTATCGAAGAACATACAAACACGAATCGTGTCCGCGAAGGACGCGGAGCGGTTGTTTTCCCATACCGTCAAGGTGCTGGCCACCGGTGCCCAAGTTGCGGTGGTCTATCCACTTGTCGACGATCCTGAGCAGGAAAAGCGCAGCGTCGTGGCCGCCTACGAGACCTGGTCGCGCCGGTTCCCTGGCAAGGTTGGTATGGTCTACGGTGCCATGAAGGAGGGAGAAAAGAACGAGGTCATACGCAAGCTCAAGGAGAGGGAGCTTTCTGTCCTGGTGAGCTCGACCGTCATCGAGATCGGTGTGACCATTCCAGCGCTCAAGTCCATCGTCGTGGTCAATGCCGATCGGTACGGCGTGTCGACCCTACATCAGCTCCGTGGGCGGGTGGCCCGTCGCGGCGGCACTGGTTATTTCTTTGTATATCTGCCGGATAAAGTGAAGCCGGAGACTATGACCAGGCTGCAGCTGCTTGAACAGTTCAACGATGGCTTCTCGCTTGCGGAGCACGACGCCGAGCTCAGGGGTTACGGAGATCTAAGCAAAGAGGGAGACCGCCAGCATGGTTCCTCCCGTAGCACCCTATTTGTAGGTATCGAGCTCGTCCCCTCCGATATCCACCAGTTTGGGACGTCGACACACCTAAAGATCATTTCCACTTAGGAGTGTCGAATCGAGCTCGACCTAACGCACTGCGTGCGACGCGGATAGGTTGCAAGGTAAATTTAGGGAGTTGCCTTCATACGTGCAAGCAGATCATTCAAGGTTCGCTTTGCTGCCGCGTCATATGCCAATCGATTCATGTATGCCTCTCGTTCTACCGGAGACAGCGCGGCGTAGATCTTGCCACGCAACACGGCCGCGTTGAGATTCCCGAGTTCGTAGGACTTGCCAGCGACCTCCATTACAGCGATTTTTTGCTCCAACGTAGACTGTGGCATGCAGCCGGCGACCGCAAAAAGCGCGTCCGCCTTCAATGGTTTGTACCGGCCTGGCTCCAGCTGCGGGAGTACCATAGTGTCCGTACACACCTTATCTAAATAGCCCAATGCGTTGTATTTAACACGCAGCCATGTATCCGCAAGCCATGTCCCAAACATTGATTCGCGCTTGAGTTGCGCAGCCTTAGCTGGATCTTTTGGTGTACCGATCCCGTCCTGATAGGCAACGGCGAGTCCATGAATCGCATACGGATTCAAACCAATCCTTCCGCCGTAACGCTTTTTGCTCGCATCGTCAAGTTGTGACTGCCAAATCCTGACGGCCTTTTCTGGGTCTGCTTCTATCCCGTGGCCCCAGAATAATAGCCATGCATAAAAGGCGGCTGCATCAGTATGCTCGTCCTTGGCGAGGGCCGCCATTTTTACCGCTTCGTGCGGATTCGGATCGACTCCGTAGCCATACAGATAGTACTCTGCAAGTACCGTTTTGGCCGCAGCAACGAGATGTGCTTTCTCTTCTGCGTCTCTGCCCTGTGCCATAGCAACGGCGCGTACGAACTGGTAAGACCGCTGCGGGTCTTGCCGCACGCCGTCTCCCTGTTCGTATCTGTAGGCTAGATTCCAGTCCCCTTCCAAGGTGCCTTCAGCCTTATGATAGAACTCCGCCGCTTTTCCTCGATCTTCGTTTGACCTTGATGGTGGACTGGCATAGTAGTCGCCAATACCAATGTACGCGGTCTTGCGGCCCTTGGCAGCAGCCTGCTCATAGAGACTCAGTGCCTGCTCTTTATCCATTGGAACGCTACCGTAACCATGGAAAAGAACTTTCGCGAACTCTTCCTGTGCCGCAGGATCTTCCAGTTTCACTGCAGCGCGCAAGTAATCCAACGCTTGCTTCTCGTTTCGCTCTACACCTTTGCCGTTCCAAAAAATCTTGTACAAGTGCAGTAGTGCGACAGGGTCGGATGTTCTCTTTTCAAAAACGGTCCGTGCCTTGTCATACTGCTTGGAGTTATAAAACTGCAAACCTTCTTCAGCACTCGGAGCGCATCCAATTAATAGGAAACATACGGCAGCGCTGGCATAGATCTTTTTCACCTCAAGCACCCCAAACGCTTAATTGCGTGAGCCGATCGGTGAAAGCTGCTCCCATATAGATTTTGTCCATTCTGCGTATTTTCCTATCGTTATTTTGAACATAGACGCTGAGAGGCTGGATCTCTTGGCGTGTTGCAACATCATAGCGGGTGAAAAGCTCGCATGACTAGCCTGGCTACCTTCAAGCGTGGTCATAGAATTTTCGCAGTGGCGATCCGTCGTAGACAACGCGGCTCGTTTCAGTCTCGTCGAAAACGAGTTCGATAGCCATCGCTCCCTTCACCCAGTGAATGACCGTTTCCCACTTATTCCGCCAGATCGTTACCGCTGACTCATGGCGAGGCAAACAGACCCCTCCGTTTTGCGGAACCACCGTTCTGAGGAGCACTATTATCATTCATCGCAAAAAGCGGCGAAGAATGGCCCTTTTTGGGGAAAGATTCTTGAAGAGTACTCATAAGTTTCTGAAAAATAAGGCCAATAGATCGCAAAGAAGGTAGGTGCCAGCGTGTGTTGTGAGCTTACGTTCCATGGACTAGCCTCGATTACCCGCCTTCTTGATTTTTCAGCTAGTGACTATCGTCTCAGGTAAACTTATTTCTTAGGAAACAACGACACACCCCTTTGTATGCGAGTCACAATGAGTTTGCCTTTCGTCCAATGACACTTCCAATTACCCGATTTTTCGAAGAGAGACTGCGAGCTCCTTATGAGACGCTACTACGCACACAAGTCGCAACACGGTTGACTGGCAATTTCCGCTTAGATGGGGTGGAGATATCGTCTGACCAGGAACTTGAGTTTCCAACGGATGAGGTCTTGGGGGTCGATCATATTGAGGCATCTGATCTGGCGCAGCTCCTGATGGTCTTCAACGGTAGTCGGGTGCACGAACAACCTCAGCACGACACCGGGCAAGACGACTCGCCTCCTGGCGTTTACTTCACTTATGTGAATTCCGAGGTGGTATGGCCGGGCCACAAGAACCGAATCGGCGTGTACCGTACGGGTGATGAAAATGCCCTCTTTCTCGCTGCCGATGAGGCGCTTGAGGCCGTAGGGGCTGCCGGCGATCCACAGCGGGCTGTCCACGTCGATCATTTTTACCTTCATGACGACGCACCTAACCTTCTCGGAACGGTAGCTTTTGCGCTTAGTGCCATCGTTGCTCATCGCCTTGGGTTTTCGACAATCTCGCTTATCGCGGGCGGCGGAGTAGGCTACAACCCACGAATGTTTGGTTATAAATTCTGGCCCCAGCTTGGATTCGACGCTGACGTGGAAGAAATCGAAGTCAGAGGAAAGGCAGAACTGCGACATTGCCGCTCTGTCCAACAGATCATCGCCATCGACCTTGAATGGTGGAAGGTCAATGGTACTCAACGCTGGATGGAATTTGACCTCAGGGCCGAAAGTCCTAGCTGGGGAAAACTGCTAGAATACTTGCATGGAAAGGGGCTGATATGACCCGTTTAGCAAAAGCCAAACTCTCAACTGCGAACACGAAAAGTGCCGCCGGCAAAGTTGCGGTCAAATTGACATTTGGGTCGATCCCTGTGGTTAGCGCCCAAGACCTTCAACGTTTGCGGCGCAAAGCAAAAGAGAATACGAATCGAATTTTCCCGGAATTGCCGGAATGGCAAGGGGCAAAGTAGAGTAACAGGGGCCGATGGCCCCTTTTTCATTCTTGGTGCCACTTCTTATATTGAGGTTCTGATCTCGCCTCAAACTTGAGGGCGACTTGATGAAGCTCATAATCCGCCCGGCAGCGCACCGCAATATCGTTTAGCGCAAATATAGCGTGAGCTTCCCAATCCCCTGCGCACTACCATTTTGTTGCGTCAACATAGATTTGGTAGTAACCTTCCAAAATGTAAACATCGGAATTTGAAATTTTGGCATTTCTAGCCAAGGGGCCGGTGTTCGCCTAATATTTTGGGAGTGGGAATGACCCTTGATCTTGACTTGCCGCCGCTATCCGACATCAAAGTGGATGGTGATGAACTCATTCGCCTCTCGAATCGCTCAGCCAATATGTTAGAGCGGATTCGGGATTCGATGCTTCAGCCACACCCGAGAAAGCAACCTCCGATCTATCCAAGCAATAAGCTGCAATTACTATGCAACATCGATAAGACTAAAATGCAGTCGCTGCTTCGGAGTGGCAAGGTCCCGCAGGGAAGCCAAGAAGCACCAGGCCGCATGCGCAACTTCAGCCTTGAAGAAGCCATGGAATGGGTGAGAGCTACCCGCAAATCGATGCCCCGTCCTGAAGGCAAAAAGGGATCGGTTATCACCATTGGCAATTTCAAAGGTGGTGTCACCAAGACGACAACGTCCATGGTGCTCGCTCAGGGCCTCACGGTACGTCACAACCGGAAAGTTCTGATTGTCGATCTGGACCCACAGGGATCAACCACTACGTTCTTTGGAATCAATCCTCACGCAGAGATCGAAGCTGACCAGACCGTCCTGCCCCTGATCGAGGGAAAAGAACCCGATCTGAAGTATGCGCCAATGAAGACCTACTGGCACAACTTGGACCTCATCCCCTCCTCCACCGACCTGTTCAACGCGGAGTTCATCCTCCCGGCAAAGGTGAACATGGGTGAGGACGCACAGTTCAAGTTCTGGCAGGTTCTATCCAAAGGGCTCGAGCCGTTACGCGAGGAATACGATTACATCATTCTCGACACGGCCCCTACCCTTTCCTATCTCACCATCAATGCCCTGTTCGCCGGCGATTCGATCATCGTTCCGGTCGTCCCCGACACCCTGTCCTTCGCTTCTATGGTCCAGTTTTGGAAGCTGTTCTCTGATCTGGTTCAGGGCTTGAAGGGGTTCGAGGGCGAAGGTGGCGATAAAGCTTTCGACTATATCGACATCCTGATCACACGCATGCCGAACAAGCCGGCGGCCACGATCTGCCGTGACTGGATCATCAAGACATACGGCGACCACGTCCTGCCAATGGAGATTCCCGAGACAGCGTTGGCGATGTCCACAAGTGCGGAGTTTTCGACTGTGTACGACAGGCCAAACTGGGAAGGCAGTGCAGAGTCTTACCGCCGTATTTGCGACCCGTACGACCGCTTGGTGGATATCGTCGACCAAAAAGGCTGTCAGATTTGGCGCCGGTAAGGAGAAGAGAATGTCATTAAAAGATAGGCTAGCGAAGAAAGCTTTGGGTGTAAACACCGACGACCTGGACTCGCGTCCGGGTCCTTCCGACTATCAGCCTCGAACGGCTCCTGGCCAGCTTATGGGGCTTCAGGCCAAGGTCGCAAATCTGGAAAAGGAACTCGCTGCGGCGCGTGGTGCAGGTGCCGGCATGTCGCAGACGATCCCACTGGACCAGCTTCACGAGATCGAAGGACGCCGCCGCAAACTCACCGATGATCAGTTCGAAGAACTGAAGGAAAACCTTCGGAACAATGACCTTATTACGCCGGTGACGGTACGGCCTCGCGAGTCCGGCGGATTTGAAATCGTCTCAGGCCATAACCGCGTCGCGGCATTTCGCGAACTTGGACGGGCAGAGATCGAAGCTGTGGTCCGGTCGCTGGATGAAGAGCGGGCAGTGCTGGGCGCGTTTTATGCAAACCTGCTGCAGCCCAACCTTCCGGACTACGAGAAGTACCACGGCTTCCGGCTCATCCGTGAACGCCGGCCCGATCTGACTCAAGAGCAGATCGCTCAAATGGCGGGCGTGTCCCAATCATTGGTATCCAAGCTGCTGGCTTTCGAAGATCTTCCGGCGGACGTCCATACCATTCTCATGAGTCGACCTGATGCAATCGGAGCTCCAGCTGCAAGATCGCTGGCGGCACTGGCGAAACAAGGCAAGACGCAACAGGTGATCGACGCGGTTCGGAAGGTTACTGACGAAGGCATGGACCAAGCGGCGGCCGTAGCATATGCGTCGAAGGTCGATGCGGCACCGGCGCAGGCGAAGCCCAAGGTAGACATCAAGACGTTCAAGGTCGGCAAGAAGCCTCTGTGCAGTTACCGTAGGACCGACACCATGCTTCGCGTCGATTTCAAAGATCCCAGCCATGCGGATGCTTTCCACAAGGAATTGGACGAACTCTTGGCGCGGTATGCGGCTGGATTAGGCAAGGAGTAGTTTATTCCATTGGAATAATACGGAAAATCAAGGACTTAGTTTTTTGGATCAGTACGACTCATGATCATCAACCTGAAGCAAAGCTACCCTGCTCCGTTTTATTCCAACGGAATAATGTTTAAATTCAATGACTTAAGTTTTTTGATGAAGGAGAAACCACGATGAACAGGTAAATATCACCTTTTCGTGGCCGAAAAAAGCAAAAGCCCGCTGGGGAGCGGGCCTTGCTGCATCGGAGACCAACACTGGGGAAGTGCGACTCGCGAGCGATCAAAACCGAGTCTATCCCTAAGTCTCTCTGAGTGCAAGACGCCACAGCCATTTTCTTGCACGCTTAGGGATGTTTTTGTGAATTTTCACAAACGCATCAGGGTGTAATTCACCCCTGCCCTTCCCTACCGTGTGTGCCATCCAACTTTGCGTCCGTTCGCGGACAGCGGAGCGATACTTTGCACCCCAACGATTTATCCCGTGGGGTTGACGGTGTCATGGCGCAGGACAACTGCTATCGGCACGTGCCGGTGGAAGGACGCGTCTTGCCCAAGGCATTGATCAACGCCCAGGCAGCAACAAAACATCCGCACAACTGCATGGACCTCAAAAAAGGAGGCCGCCGTGCGCTTCATGCCATCCTCGCTTTCTACAACCTGAAAACGCGTGCGGCCATCTTCCCGTCCCGCGAGGTCCTGGCACGCGAAGCATCGATATCCGTCCCTACCCTGCACCGCGATCTAGCCGAGCTGGAGGCACGCGAATACATCGTTCGGCTACCCCAGAAACACAAGTCGGTTGCGACCGGTGCCAACGCCGGCAAATTCTGGATCGCCCCAATTTCTCTCACCCAGAAGGCGCTGGTCTTGCTCGGCCTAGATAGAGTTATTCACAGCCAGCCGCCTCTCAAAGTGATAGACGGCGTATATATAGATAAAGAACATACCAAGGAAGTACAGTCTTCTTTGAAGAACACAATCCCTCCCGGGACCGCCAAAGGAAAAGCGGCTGCCAACCCCGAGGTCGATCCAGCAACGCGTCTTCCCAAGGATCTGGTTCTCCTGACAGAGCTCGGGTTGACCAAGGGCGGCATCTTCCTCCTCATGAAAATCGCATCCAAAGCCGGCAAGCGCCTGTCCGATATCGTGGACTACCGCCGGGATCGAATCGCGTCTCTTCGGCTCCATGGCCGCGCCCTGTTCAGCTATCTGCGGGATCTGGCCAGCGCCGAAGTCGACTTCGCCTACCTGGCGAACCAGGCGCGGGACAAGCAAGCAGAGTCTGAGGACGTCCGTGAAGCGAAGTCGTTGCAGATGCGTCTGCATCGTCACTGTGACGGGTACGAGATTCGCCGGCACGGAGAAGTCGTCGGCGTGTTCCGCGCGGCCAGTTCGCCGGAAGATTGCGGACGCATCGAAATGGCTGACGGAACGCGACCGTTGAATCTCCGAGTTGCAATGACGTTGCTGCGCGGCGCCTTCACGTTCACTGCTCCGCAGGCCTACAGCTACTGACCGACGGTGATCATCAATGAAAAGTCTACCTGCCTCGTTCACTCAAAACCTTTCGGCCCCGATTCAGCGGTCGCCGGGTCAGCAGATGTTGACCGGGCATTCGAAGGAGGGCGTTGCTACCCGTGTGCAGACCAAGGTTACATGCATCATTCAGGAGTCCCAGTTCCACCTCGGCCGTGTGCGCCGGACGATATTGCGATAAATTACCATCTCGAAAATTACCGTCGCCCGTATGTCCAAGTCTTCGCCGCTGAAAAATCCTAACGGGACGTTGTTTGGAGAGCCTGAGGAACCACGTCTGGAAATCCGGAAAGCGCACCAGGCGATTTTCATCCGCCCTGACCAAAACCCGGTCCCACTCGTTGCTCGAAAGCTGTTCAACGTCCTTGTGCGTCATGCGCAGGAATCCGGCCTCCAGCATGAGAAGTACAGCATTCCATTCCGTACGATCGTCGAGCAGTTGGCATACGAGTCGAACGATTACGATCTCCTGAAGGGACACCTCCGTCAGCTCCAGAAGATTCAGGTCGAATGGGATGCGATCACGGAAAAGGGCAAGCGACAGTGGGGCGTAAGCGGCCTGGTGATGTACGCACAGATAGCCGATGGTGTGTGTACCTATGCCTTCATGGAATCCATCAAGGCCGAGCTGCTCAACCCACAGGAAAATTACTTCCGCTTTGATCTCCGGCTGCAATCGTTGTTTCGCAAGCCATCGTCTCTCGCTCTCTACGAGATGTGCGGGAGATACGCGACAAATCCGAGCCGCCTGACGGCGCGTCTGCACTGGACGGAGTGGCGGGATCTGCTGAGCAGAGACGAAAATCACTTGTACGACGAATACAAGTTTTTCAATTCGCGTTTGCTCAAGCCCACGATCGCAGAGGTCAATGCGATGAGTGATCTCGAAATCGAGCCGATCATCTATAAGGACGGCAGGTCGGTGACAGAGATCCAGTTCAAGGTGAAGCTCAAAGCTTCACTACCGGCTATCCCGAAAGACGCTAAGGCATTCAATACCGAAGCGTACAAGCGCATCATCGCATTCGGAATCAACCCTACGCGGGCGCGCAAGGCTATGTCGCAGTACAGCCCTCAAGAAATAGACGCGGCGACGGACCTTTTGGAAAAGCGACTGAAGGCGCCCAACCTGCAGAAAGTCAGTAGCGCCGAGGCCTATTTTTTTGATGCTCTCAAAAAGGGTTATGCGCCGCCACCAACGCCGGTTCCAGGGACGGGCACTCAGGACGCGGCGGCTACCGTGCAAAAGCTAAAAGACGACATCAAAGCGGCATATGATGCCCAGCGTTTGGGCAATGCCGAGCGGCTCTATTATGAATTAGACGAGACAGAGCAAACCCGGTTGCGCGAAGAGTTCGTGCAGACCCAGACCGAGGTGTCAGCGGCTGGCTCCGCACTCAAATTGTTCCGGTCGAAGGGATTCAAGTCGAAGACTGCATCCGCCATTTTCTTCGCCTGGTACGCGAGGAAGACGTGGGGCGACGTTAGCGAGATGGACCTCCTCAACTTCGCAATTCAATCCGGTATGGTAGCGCCGGCAAAGTAGGGCGCGGCGAGACCATTACAACTGAGTTGACCTGTCGAGGGTCAACTGGTTAGGTACGTTCGGACCTCTGATATTAGGCACCGAATAGTGCAAAAACAGCGTCGGGGCCGGTCACTTGGTAGCCGTTTGTGCCGTTGCGAAGTGAGGACATAAAAAAATATTTTGCCTTTTCATCTCTTCCTGTAAACAGTCACCTATCCGTCTGCTTCCTGTAAATGGTCACCTATGACTAAGACCATTCGTAGAATCATGGACTTAGCTCAGAATCGGTGGAGATTTTCCTGTACATGGTCACCTATTCAATTCCACCATATAAATCAGGGAGTTAAGGGCCAAATTACTAAACAAACCGTTCCCGAATCCAGTCACCTATACAGAGCTCTTCCTGTAAATGGTCACCTATTCCTGAATCCAGTTACCTGACTTCCTGAAAGTAGTCACCTCACATCCCGAATCCAGTCACCTTTTTTCCTGACGACAGTCACCTGTCTTCCTGTAGATAGTCACCTATCCCCTTGCAACCCTTTGTTTCATAAGAGAAATCCGAACCCTTAATGTTTACAAGGTTTACAAGGGTTATTTCAATTACTCTCAAGTAACGGGAGTTTTCGCCAGAAAAACCCGAACACCGCATCTCTCCGCCGAACGGTTGACAAGCGCCGTTACAAGAGAAATAATCGCACTTGAAATTTGCCGTATGGAAATTACGGCATGCATGAGATGTACTCCTGACGAGCTGGCTGGCTCGTCTTGTTGCAGATTTTTCGGCGTGAGTCGAGACGGAGCGGCCGTTATCCCGCAAATACCCGATCGACGTCTGTGAGACGTTGGTCATCTGCAACCCAGCTAGGGAAACCATGATTTCCCGCTGGGGGTCGTGGTGTCCCTGAACAGGAGTACATCATGACTCAAGCAGTCGATTCTTCGGACGTCCCTGCCAATGCGCAGCCAGATGTCCGGACCGAGCAAGCAACTCCAGTGCAAGCAGTATCTGCACCGGTAGTTCAACGAAAAGCTCGAAAACCCTTTCCCTCATCGAAACCTATCGAGGAGTGTTCGGAGGGTACTCGTGCGCTGTTTGCCTGGGCAACCTGGCTCAAACAAAACGCACTTGGACTTCCCGAAGGCAGGGTGACCTTTACGAAGGACACTTTGCGCCTCGTGGTGCACCAGTATCGACGTGCTGACGGCACACCGGTATTGGGTTTGCTTATGATGGATGACTCGCTTCCGAAGACTATTGTCCGCGGTGGCATCGTTGTTCAACAGGGGCAGTCTCGCATTCGCGAGTTCCGTGAGTTGAAAGAGGATTTGCCAACCATCTTTGCCAAAACGGCAGAAAGAGGATGGGTCCAGCAGATCCGCGGTATGGGGAGGTGACATGCTATTCGCTCACACTCTCCTGACTGACGCATCCAGCTTCACGCTAGCGCCTTACACGCCTCCGGTCAAAAAGACTCGGAAGCAGGTAGAGCGTACGCCAAAGGCTGTTGCATCAGATATCACTTCGTCTGTTCAACTGTCTCTTGACCTCCAGGTCGAGCAGGCAATTGCCATGTTGGCCAAGCCGATCATTGCGTCCTTTGCAGTTCCGAAGGCGTATCAGTCGGATAAAGCTGGCATATCGCTCATTGAAGCTGAGCGAGATACCGAGAAGTGCGACGTGACCATTCCCTACGAACCGTGGGGAGAGGCCTTCATCGTTGATGCTAACGATCATGGCTGGTCAAAAGAGGGATTGCAGTTTCTTCGCGTTCGCCTTTTCTGGGAATCGTTCGACGAGCTTGCACTCAGCAATAACGAGCGCGAGAAGTGGGATATCCTGAAATGGATATTCAAGCCGGTCATCCGTAAGCAGTACACGTACGGTAAGCCGGTCGTCGAATGGCATCAGAACGACGAATTTTTCTCCTTCCACAACTGCTGTCTGGCTGTCGGAATGGATGAAGACGTTCTTCGGGACGGCATTGTTCGCAATGTCGATTCCGGAATCATTGAGGCTGTCTTGCGCGTCTGCGCTGAATAACTGACAGCCACCCACTAGGGGCACCTTCCCCTAGTGGGCGGGTGCTCCTCTTTTTTTTCCTATGAGGAGTCCGTAATGAAAGGAACTCGTTTCCCCCTTGGCAGCACATTTGGTTTCTCCGCCAACGAGATCAATCCCCAGATCACCATTCCTGGGTATGAGCATCCTGACCTGGACACACTGCAAGACCCGAAAGAAAAAGCCGTCGCGTCGTTCCTGAAAGGAAATGTCCCGCCAGTCGATTCTGGATACGTGTTCCGCAAGGATCTGCTTCGTGAGCTGAATTTCTGGTACACCCAGACGTCCGGCGATGTGTTGTGTTTGTGGGGTCCAACGGGGTCCGGTAAGACAAGCCTGGCCAATCAGTTTCTGGCTCGACTTGGCGTACCGGTATTCCATTTGAAGGGTCACAAGAAGATGGAGCTGATTGAAGCGTTCGGTCACTATGTGGCTGGGCCCAACGGTCAGACTGTTTTCAACTATGGCCCGGTCACTCAGGCAGCCCGCTGTGGCGGCATTGTGGTGATCAATGAGTATGACCGTATTCAGCCTTCAACGGCTGTTGCGTTCAACGACGTGTTCGAGGGTGGTGAATTCGCTATCCCTGGTAAGCATGGTGAGACTATCCGGCCTCGGTCGGGCTTCAAGATCATCATCACTGCAAACACGAACCTCGTCGAAGATACGTCTGGTCTGTACCAGACGGCCTCCACGCATGACATCTCCTTGCTGGAACGCTTGTACTCCATCCGCGTCAGTTATCCGGATGAGGAAGCGGAAAAGAAAGTGGTGTCACATGCCCTCGCACGTTTCGATGACAAGCTGCTCTCCTACTGGTTCGACCAGGAAGGGATTCGTGTGTCGACAAAGACGGGTGAGAAGCATGGTGCAGCGATATCGCGAGATGAGTTCATCCAAGGCATCATCGACGTCGCCCAGAAGATCCGCAAACAATCGCGGGACGGTGGGAATGACGACGACAGTGCTCTGGAGCGGACGATGTCGACACGTATCGTTGCAAAATGGGCGTCGTACTCGGCAGGTATGTCGGGCGCGGCCACCAATCTGGGTATATCGGCACTGCACTACGCGATGACCAAGTGTCTGAGTGACTTCTCCACGGAGTCCACGAAGATCGCATTGCACCAGGCAGTCACCGATGTATTCGGCGTGGCAGAGAAGTTGAAACCGTAAGGAGCGTGAGATGACTACCCCGCAGCGTAAGTTCGCGGGGTTGGCTTACTGGACGTTGGCGCAAGCCGGCGAACAGTGGGTCGATCTCGCAATTCAAGCGGTCCAGCCGTTGTGCGACCAAGGCAAGCTGGTGGTGGAGACCAACAGCCCCTTGGATGGCTCGAAAGAGCTCATGCTGAGTTTCCCTAACGGGACATTCATCATGCGTGCAAAGAATGGAGAGGGAAGGGGTGTCGTTCGCGATGCTCCTATGGCTCTTGCCGTTGTGTTGTGCCTTATGGCAATGCAACGCAAGATGCCAATGCTGTCCCTTGTGGACGATGCTCAGTTGGAGTTCCCGCGTATCTCTCAGAAGTTCGGGCTGTATGCAGAGCAATGGGACGTTACGTTGGAGCTTGCCGAATTACTCGGCCTCGCTCCTGGCAAACAATTCTTAGAACAAGAGGGTGCTATCACGCATCTGATGTTCTGAAGTTCCTACCCGTGTGGGTGCATTGAGGAGATGCGCCCATCCGGGTGTGTCTCCATTTTTTTTGGAGGCTTCAAAATGGAACACGTTAGTGTGCTCCCGGTCGTTATGACCCCTGCTGTACTCGTTGCATATATCCTTGGTCTTACGCTTCTCGCTACCTACAAGCGAATGAAGACATGGCTACCCATGAAGAAGGCCGCAACGATCACGCCAGCGCTACCCGCGCCGACGCCGACAGTCGTTCAGCCGCCTCAGCCTGAACATGCTCCAGCTGCCATGGCAGTCAGGGACATGCAAGATGGGAAGGCGACATTGATTGTACGGTTCCGCCCTCGCAAGAAGGTGGTATCGGCGATCATGATTGTCTGGGCAGGAGTCAACAAACGCGCTGAAAATCGACTTGAGGATTCGTATTATGACCTCGGGTTCTTTGATGCGCACGAGGTGAGCGACGCTGTCATCGCTAAAGCTGTAGACGAGGCAAACAAAAAGCTCGCAGAGCTGGCGCCCGCACGAAAGTGTGGAGCTAATGCCCAAGCTGCAGTCGCGGTGAATTCCGGCGAGAACGCGCAAGCGAACTCCTCGGAAGTGACCGCTGTTGAGAAATCAGCAGCAACCCTATCTGCGATGGCAGGCGCAAGCACTGTCGTCTCCGTTGCTGTTGCGGAAGACGATGGTGAACATCAGCCGGAAATCAAGCTGCGGAAAACGCCCTCTGTGTATCGAGGCGTAATCCTGGCTTCCGGCATGATGAAGCGTCCGCTTGACGACAAGATCATCGATTCCTTCGGTATCCGCTATCGGACACCTGAAGGCATTGAGGATGCAGTATGGGGCGTTGATTTACGACGCGCTATGGAGTCGGCCAAAGTATCGGTCGGCGACTACGTCGAGATTCTGAAGATTGGTCGCAAGACCGTTGAGAAAGGAAAAGCGCCGATGAATCTGTATCAGATCGCAAAGATCGATTCGGCATTGGCAACCCAGTAACACCGCTACCCCGCGGAGACTTTCTGAAGCGGGGTCAGCGGGGTAGCTGGCCCTCTCATCTTTTGGAGCAAGACATGGCAAGCGTAAATAAAGTTACTTTGATTGGGAATGTGGGTGCTGCACCTGAAACACGATCAACAAGCAGTGGCGACACGGTCTGTACCATTCGCATGGCGACCAGCGAAAGCTGGACCGACAAGGCAAGTGGCGAGAAAAAGGAGCTAACCGAATGGCATAGAGTTGTTTTCTATCGCAAACAGGCAGAGCTCGTGAAGCAGCTCGTGAAGAAGGGCACTCAGCTCTACGTTGAAGGTCGTCTCCGAACACGCAAGTGGACGGACAAAGAAGGCGTCGAGCGTTACACAACGGAGATCGAGGCAGCAGAGTTCCAGCTGCTCGGTAGCCGGCCACAATCATCGAATAACACCGATGAACATGGCAGCAACGAACCTGCATCTGCGACGTCCCGTAATGAGCAAAGCACGGGCGCTCGAAGCTCTGTGGGAGGTGGGCGCGCTTATGGAGATAGCGACATTCCGTTCTAACGGACGGTGTGTTCTTCCCCTGTAATGCAAACCCTGTGAGTCCTTGTCCTTATCGGACAGGGGCTCACTCTTCTTCACAGGAGAGTGCCATGAAGTCGTATTCATTCGGGCTTTGGCCTGGAGAACCGTTCAGAGTCTGTCTGATTCTGGAAGGGAGGGCGCATCATGCATAGCCGCATGACACCTGCTCACTCGTCCAACATCGATGGATATACTTACCTGGGCTGCAAGTATTTGGTCGTCGCGTTCAAGAGCGGCGCTTTGTATCGCTACGATGAAGTTCCACAGAATGTGGCTGATGATTTTGCCGCTGTACATAGCAAAGGCAAGTATCTCAACCTGAATATCAAGAACGCCTACGCATGGAAACTGCTGACGGCCACTGACCTTGAGAATCTGCTGGATTCGTATCCCGAGACTAAGGCCAACCCGGCACCAAAGTCTGCAAGGATCTACACCGCGGCGGAGATTGCACAGTTTCATGTGCGCTATCCGATTCTGTCGGTGATGTTCTGAGCGTTGGCTCGGTCGGCGGGGGAAACCCTGCCTTCCGAGGCTTCCACTTTTTTCGTAGTCGATGTAGACTTCTTTCCTGATGCGACACCTTGTGTGCCGCCTGAGCAAAGCAGTTTTCTCCGGTTTTCCGGAAACGCCCACTGGCCTGCGTTACGGCCTTTTAACCATGCGAGCTTTCGCTTGCATAACCCGAGGGGTTCGTCCCTTCGGGGCGCACCTCTCCTTTTTCATAAAGGAGAAAACCATGAGCTCTCAGCACCAACGTGCTTGGGTTCGCCAACCTTCATCCCGTCGGCTCGATCTGATCAACCCAGATCCGAACGCATGGGAAGACGAAGACCTGTCGATCGGCTTATCCCGGGCTTACCGCTGGGGTGGCCACTCGGTATGGGAGCTTCCCATGTCGGTAGCCCAGCATTCGCTGCTTGTCCTGGCACTACGTGAGCAAGCATCGAGCGATCCGCTCGACCGCCTCACAGCCCTTCGCGAGCTGTTACATGACGCAGAAGAAGGTTTGATTGGCTTTGATCCGATCTCGCCTTTGAAGCCGATTCTCGGCGAGCGTTTTGCGCAGCTGTTCGAGCGGCTAACTGATGCAATCTTCACCCGCTATCAGTTGTCCGCATGGACCGTCGATAAGAAACGCCTGCACAAGCAGGCCGATCAACTCGCCGCAGCAAGCGAAGCGGTACACGTCGCCGGCTGGCATCCCGATGAGGTGAAAAACACCCTTGGCATATCCGTGGCCCCGTTGCAAGACGATCCACTGGTTGCCATCTACGGGGGCAAGCCGTGGGAACCGTGGCCGAGCAGGATTGCGGCCGATCGTTTCCTCACCGTGCTCAAGCGACTGTCTGTGAACATACAGCAGCTGGCTTGACCGCCCATTCACTCCTCGCACACCGCGAGGAGGCTTTCTCCAGTCGACCAGCGATGGTCGCTTGCAGAAAGCGACTGCGAAATCGCACCGGTTCTTTCCGTCGGAAGATGGACAGACGCCAACCTTGTTGGCAAATTTTATTCAGCCTTCGGGCTGGATCACTAGGACACCATTTTGGTGTTCTTCATTTAACCCACGCGGGATATGCCTTTTCCCGCTGGGGGAGGGTGTGTCTTGCGTTTCCTGTAAGGAGATCCAAATGAACACAACCCTCGCGCCCGTTGTTGTAGATCACTCTGCAGTTCTCGACGACAAACTTGCACTCGTGACTGTAACCATCAAATGTTATTCCGGTTACCATCGCGCGACCCGCGAGTATATTCAAGAGTTGGGCGGTACTTTGCCTGACTCTGCCGCCGTTACCGAAGGCAGTATCAAAGTCTTCCCTAACGAGCGATTAAATCCCTTTTCGACCCTCCGCCGCAGTGTATTTCGTAAGATCGCAGCGAAGGGCGTCAAGGCACTCGGTAGTGGCAACACGTTCGCAGTTCCACGCGACGCATTGGACACTATTGAGGCTGCTCTCGTAGAAGCTCGTGAGGAGTTCGAAAAAGAACTCGGCGTCCTAGACGCCAATTACGAGGCTTACTTCGAGGAACACGTGAAAGCCAACCAGGAGGCGGAAGTCATTCTCCGCAAACTGGGTATTCCTAAAGCCGTCGCTTTGACGCGCTTTGGGTTTGATTCGCATATCTTCAAGATCGTTCCGATCCAAAAAGAAGGCGAAGGGGCAAAGAGCGTGAGCTCTCTCGTTGAAGGCTTAGCCCGACAACTCTTTGAAGAAGTGGCCGCGGAAGCGGACAAGCTGCTTGAGAAGAGTGATGCTTTCACCAGGCATCAAAAGGCTGGCCAGAAAACGATACGTCCGATCAAGGATGCTCTCACCAAGATGAAAGGTCTCGAGTTTCTCGACCCTGTCATCGGTGGCGGTATCCAGCTGATCGAAGATGTGCTGAGTTCGTTGCCCCAAACGGGCTACATCGAAGACAGCCCCTTCGCGAAGCCGTTCTCGACACTCCGGCGCTTGCTGGAAGTCATGAGCGACGTGGACGATTACCTTGACGCGTCTGGGCGCGTCCGCAATGGCATTCCTGCTAATGAAGTTCTGTTCCCTCCGGCGCCGGTAACGGTGCAGGCGGTGCAGCAGCAGGAACCGGAATTGGTAGAGGAGCAATCTCCTATCGATATCGCAATGCCGGATCTTGTGGGCGATGTTCAGACCGTCGAAACTGACTTCGACCTCGGTCTTCCAGAAGAGATGCCCGACGTGATGCTGCCGACACCGGCCGCAGCACCGATGGCTACTGAACTCTTGATGTTCTAACGGAGGAGGTGACCCATGAAAGCAGCAACATTGCAGCGGGCACTTCCAGTCGTAGCTGGGATGATCGCAGACCGTACTGGTATCGAAGTTAAGACTGCAGCGGGGGCGTGCACGGACGGTAAAGTCATTTACCTGCCGGCGCTGCCGCTAGACCTGAAGGAGGATGATTTTGTCAGTGCGATCGGGTACATCTACCACGAAGCCGGACACATCCTCGATACCGATTTCTCCGTGCCGCTTGGTGTTGGTCTCGAAAGAGCCATCATCAACAGCCTGGAGGACATCCGGATTGAGAAGCAGCGCATGATCCGTTCACCCGGAGCAAGGCGTTATCTCGGCCGGCTGGTGGAAATCCTGACCCAACGTGGTCTGGAAGGAAGAAACGATGGATTCTGGCCAGTTCCGGCGGATGACTCGGTTCCCGCGCCGGCGGTATTTCAGGCATTTCTGCTGTACAAGCTGCGGCATGACGTGCTTGGCCAAGAGGGGATCAAACCTCTGGTCGACACGGCAGAAGCCGCAATGGCGCGTTTCCCGAAAGCGATGCGTACCAGGCTTGAAGCTCTGATGTTTGAAGTCGAGCAGTGTGCAAACACGGCCGACGTTTCTGAGCTTGCCCACGAGATCATTCGCATGATCAAAGAGGAGCAAGAAAAGGAACAGGAACGGGAAGAGCAGCAGCAGCAACAACAGCAACAACAGCAGCAACAGCAAGACAATCAGTCGACCGATTCTTCGGATGACGATGATGGGCAGTCAGGTGCAGACAGTAGCGCACAGGACGATAGCTCAACGGATGACGGCGGCCAGTCAGGCGCCGGCGACGACGATGGTGGCGATTCCCAAGACGGGGCGCAGCAGCAGAGTGCGGAAGGGGGGCAAGGCGAATCAGGCGAAAGCGCTGACGCAGGCCAACCCCAAGACGATGCTGTAAGCGACCAGGCGGGAGACGCTGCAGGTGGTAGCAATATGCTGAAGGAGCTTCTGTCGATGTCGGATGACGACGTCATGGAAACTCTGGACGATATGTTGCAGAACTCGCTGAACCAGGCGGCCAACAAGGCTGCCCGGTCCGGAAGGGTGGTGAGTGCTGCGAATGTCCATCCACTTCGTTTGCCTAACAAGCAGGCGGATACATCCCGCATCAAAGGCGCTATCAACGCCATTCGTGTGAGGACCATGGCATGGCTTAGCAGCGCGGCCGAGTGTGATACTCAGGTGGTGCACGCTGGCAAGCAGCTCGACTACACACGTTTGCATCAGGCCCGCTTCGGCGGCCCGGTGTTCATGCGGGTGGAGGAGGGGATCGATCTGAATGCGGATATTTCCATTCTGGTTGATCGGTCTGGCAGCATGACAAGCCGGATCCAGCTTGCGGCGGAAAGTGCGTTGGCGACTCTGCTGGCGTACGACATCCCGGGTATCAATACGCAAGTCGCCGCGTTCCCAGTCTCCGGCTCAGTCAACGGTAGCGCTGACGATGACGGCGTGGCGGTCGTCAAGCGATGGAATGAGTCGCCGAGGTTTCTCGGTGGCCGCGTTCAATCACTGACCGCTGATGGATCTACGCCAATGGCGGAAGCCATTCTCTGGGCAACTTGTGATCTGCTCAGGCGTGACGAGGCGTTGCGGATTCTTCTGGTCGTCACCGACGGTGATCCGGATGAAGTCGAAACAACTCGTGAGGTCATTGACCTGGCGCGCAAGAGCGGTGTGCAGGTCCTGGGCCTTGGTATCGGAAGCGACACCAAGGGGTTGTTTGGCGACAAGCATGCAGCAGTAATCGGCGACATCAAAGAGCTCACAGGCTCGATGATCAAGCTGATCAAGCAGGCAATGTCACAGTAACCACTTTTCTCCCCGCTTCTGCGGGGAGGCTTTTTAGTGGCTCTTTTACAAAGGGGCCACTAAAAAGAAAAAATGAATAGGCTGGCTCGGTAGACTATGCAGAATTACTGGGGCTGGCGTGAGCTGGTCATGATGGAAGATCGAAATGAATAGACTTCGCCTTTTTACTGAAAGAACGAGCGCCGACGGGAGCTACCTGGTACGGTGGATGACCGGCACGGACACCAAAGGAATCGTGCAGGTTGATGTGCCGGCTGACGTCGAAGACGGGAAGATCGCCTCTGAGCTGGTCGCCGCGCGCTGGCTGCTCGAGGAGGCCAATGTATGTGGCCACGATAAATCTGGCGCCGGCTTGGTCATCTATTTTTCTACCGGGGCGGCCAAGAAGCTGTTGCGCGGGGAATCTGCAAAAGGCAGCCTGGCAAAGTATGCACACTTCCTGCGTACCCGGTTTCTTGGTGCCGATATTGAGGTCGAGAGCAGGCCTCAGCAGTGGGCAACGTTTGATGCGACGGCTACCCAGCTCGACGCGCGCGCCGTCAAACTTGAGAAGCTGCAGCTGCGTGGTTTCGGCGAGGTAGAGTTGACCGCGCATGCACTCGAACAGTACGTTGAACGACTGGAACGCAAACCAATCCGCGCCTGGCGTGAACTCCGTTTGTTGTTGCAGGACCCGAAGCTTTACGAGGTCAACATCAACCGGCGCCGCGTTTCAGCGAACTTAGCCCATCGGAACGCGGGCAGGTTCTTTTACTTGCCAAATCGAGACATCATCTTTGTGGTGACGGAAGCAAACCAGTTCGCGCCGGCGCGCATCGTAACCATTTATGCAGCCGACGCGGAAACAAAGCTGCGATTATCGAAACCCAAGCACCTGACTGTCGAGTTTGAGGATCTTGGCGACGATTCGACCAATGATCTGGATTCCACTCTTCGGAGCGGGCTCGTCCAGAGTCTTTGATTTGTTGAAGACGGTTTCCTTCGGGTCCATGGTGGTTGACTCCACGCGTCCACGATGCTCGGAGGTGAGCTCTACCCGGCCGTCCATATGGGCGATGACCCGGCGTAGGCATAGCATCGACTGAGCTCTGAGCAAGTAAATCCCGTCTTCGGTGAGGTAGTTTTCACTGGTTTCCACGACAAGTAGATCGCCTACGCGCAAAGATGGATCATTCATATCGCTCCAGTTCTCGACCAGGAAGCGGTGATCTGAACGTGGAACGGCCATCTCCTTGTCGCCGTAATCGATGCTGATGGTTCGTAGTGTCTTGAAAGCTGCTTGAGGGCAATCACCGTCCTGCGATCCGCGGCGGTCGATCACACAGAGGGGTAGGTCGACCCGGGATTTTGAGGGCCTAACGTCAAGTTCGGTTTGGGCGTCTCATAGCGTGAGGAGGTAATCAGCGGACACACCGATAAGTTGTGGTTCGCACGAGGGTGACGGGGATTGCTATTCCTAAGCACCATTTCCTGACCGCGAGACTGAGGCATCAAGGTCTTCAACAAGTCTGGAAAAACGTTGGATCTGTACTGATGGATAACCGCGACATTCTAGTAAAGCACTGAATCTGCGTGAGAACTCTTTCATGAGTTCTTCTTCTTTCGACGCTGCTTTCAAATCATCCGTTGACATGTCAGCCTCGCGTGAAAGTGCTCGCTTTATGTGTCCGTCGCTTCCATTTTCCTATGTATGAGGCGTCACGCTGGTGAATGTACAGAGCCGACATCCTGCAATAGAGACTATACGAATGTATTGATGGCAACGAAAGCGCGACAACTTATTATTGCTCACAGGCAATTTTGGTTGTTTTCAATTCTAAGGGCGTACATCGAGGTTAACAAACCTCGGCGACGCTTGGAACATTATCGAGGGCAGTATAGTATGCGGAACAGCGATTTGGTGCAGTTCAATATGGAATGGATGGGCAAGCATATCGAGGGACGCTTCCCGAGCTCGATCGTGGCCAACCTGCCTTTGTTGCCGAGACAAAGCGCTCGCGTGATAGACGTTGCAGAAAAAGTGGGCGAATGTTTTGCCCGTGCTGCATTGCCTATCAGTGGTTTGGAAAAGATTCTGGCAGCAAGCGGCACGCCTAACCCGAAAGAATCGGAATACGCCAATGCGCCGGTCACTATCGACGCAACGAGATTAGCTCGGGAATGGCTGTTTCTGGCGCGTCTTAGCGCCAAGGACGTCCTGGCTGGAAAGTGGTTGCCGTTCATGCGCATGCATATGAAGTATTCAGAAGCGGCCTATTACGCCGATCTGTCGAATGAGCAGATCAATACGCTGGCTGTGCGGGCAGGCAATTTGCGAATTCAGATGCTGGAATGGGCTTGGGCCCCTCGCATTTTTGACGTATCGGACGCGCTCCCGTCGACCTTCGACAATGCATGGACGTTCGCCTTGTCGGTCTAAGAGGTTTCGCATGCTTCCGATTCCATTATCACTGGCTGCTAATCCTCTTCTGTGGGATTCCGCGATGCTGATCTTGTCGAACGAGCTCATTAAAAGCGGCGCTCGCAATAAGGTTATCTCGTCTCTTACCGGGATAGTAGAGAAGCGGGTGCGCGCAATGACGCACGCCATTCTGCCACCGGAGGAGCGGCGCGGCCCCTGTCAGCTGCCGACACCCAAGACACTCGTCGGCGTTGGCTATCGACGCAACTACAACGTCAATTTGCATAGCGCTCGACTGTTGGCGATTTACACCAACCTCGAGAAGCGTTTCAACGAGCCGATGCATGAAGGCTTCCTGTTGCTTGCGGCCTACCAGATGTACAAGGCCACGTACAAGGAGCACGAGCTCAGCGAGGGTCCGGACCAACACGACATGAATAGGGCATACGCTCTTCTGCGCAGCTACCAGGCGAAGGAAATCGTCATGGAGCGCTGTGCCAAATGTGAAGTGCCCTACGTAAGGCTGAACTGGTTCGAAGCTGGTGAGGATGCTTGCCCAATCTGTCAGAAGGTCAAACTTTCCCGTGCGATAGCGGAACACGGCAGAAAGAATCACTTCACGCGCAAGAAAAAAATACCGTAAGCGCCGCAAAGCTACCCAAAATAGACACTTCTCACCCCACCTGATTCTCGACAATCCGTCAAAATCGCAGCATGTTTAAATGGCTGCGTCTCCCCCTCAGGTCTTCCGTTCCCACGCCACCTCCAGTCGCGGCCCCAAGCCCGGTGGCGGTGGTGCACACATCCTCACTTGACGGAGATGACGAGACCCCCCTCTATCCGCCGGCCGACCGTGGTATCCCAATGGAGCCGCTACCCAAGGTGCTCGACCGCCAACAGGACCTCATTCTGAGAATACAGCGAGCAGCTGGACTCAGTCCTGCAGATTTCGATACGCGCTATCTTCCCGCAATCCGAAATCTCTGTGCCTATGTGCACCTTCTACCCGCAACCGATACGGAATACTTTGTTGGCGCCGGCGGCCTTGTTCGCCTGTCCCTGGAGATCGGGCTGCATTCGTTGCAGATGTCCCATGCGAGTGTCTTCCCTATGGCCGGCATTGTGGATAAGCGCTCGGCGATGATTCCGCGATGGGAACTGGCAACCTTCCTCGCTGCGATTTGTAGCCAGCTCTACCGTCCCGTCTCCAATATGGTGGTGATCGACCAGCACAATAATCAGTGGCCACAGATCCTCATGCCCCTTACAGACTGGGCTGACTCGGTTTCGGCTAGGCGTTACTTCATACGATGGGCCACAGGGAAGGACACCGCCAGCCGGCAAAGCTGTGCGGCCTTCCTCATCAGTCGTGTTATACCCGCGGAAGTCTTGCAATACCTGAACGAGGACAACAATGTGATCGTTCCTGCTATGACAGCAAGCATCTCAGGCGGGGATATGAATCCGAGTGAGAATCCGATCGCGCGCATCGTGGCACCCATGATGACGCGGGTGATACAGGAAGACATGAAGCGCAACAGCCGTAATTACGGTAACTATTCGCTTGGCATTCATCTTGAACCCCACTTGATCGACGCGATGCGCCGCCTCATCAAGGGGGGACAGTGGACGGTCAACACAAAGGGCGCACGCGTATGGATCGGCACGGACGGAGTTTTTGTTGCCTGGAGTGCCGGCGCAAAGGACATCGCAGGGCTGCTTACATCGGATACCTTCGTCGGACTGCCACAGGATCCCGACACGATCGCTGACATACTCATCGAAGCAAACGTCTTGGTGCGTGGGCAGAATGGAAGCCGCTACTGGACGATCACATTGCCGGAGACCGGCGCACTAATCGATAATGCTGTCCGCCTGGCCAACGAGACGCTCATCTTTCCCCTACGATTCGATATTGCGGCGTTACGTACCGGTGCCCTTACAGCGACCCGTGCAGTTGCCTCGGCGCCGCCGCTCCAAGCCTCGGAGACCGCTGCTGACCTCGGCAAGAAGTCCAAACCTCGTCGGAAGAAAGATGATGAGCCGAAGGATGAAGCCGTCAGCACGCAAGTGGCGGCCACCGAAGTTACAGAGCCGGCGCCTCTGCCCGAGAAGGCTGTTGAGGGCTCTGCTATCGAGCAGGGTATCCCAGTCGCCGCTTCAACAGTCGAGGTAGCGCAGAATGTGGTTGCCTCGGCAGAAGCGACCTCCATCAATCCGCCATCCGAACCTGAACAGGCGCCTTCCGCCTCAAAAGATACTGATCAGGCGACGGTCGCATCTGCAAAAGCAGAAGCCCCGGAACCGGTAGCTCAAGAGAACAACACGGAGCCGGCCGCTCAGGAGGGCAAGCCGCAGGCCACGAAGGTAAGCAAGCCCACAGCGGAACAAGAGTCCCGGTATCTTGGGATGCTCTCCCGTGAGTCCCAATGGACAATGAGGCAGATCATCAAAGCGCAGCAGAAGGGCACATTGACAGGTGTCGTTGCGAGTCTCGACATTGGACTTGGCATATCGGCAGAGGAGTTGTCCGCACATGGGATGCCCACGACTGATCTTCTCAACGACCTGTCGGCGCGAAACTGGCTCTACATGGATAAGGCAAAACCCTTACGGAAAATCCACAAGGTCGAAGTCGACGGAAAACACGAAAGCCTCATCATTCTCCGACCTGAGATTGCGGTGGGTTTGGGCTTCGCCTGGGCGGCGCCTGAAGAAAAGATTGAAACGCAATGAAAACATTGAAAATGCAGCCAGGCAGCCTGCTTGACCAGGCAGTCAAACGCATCGAGTTGCGCAGGGAAGCAACTCAACTGTTCATCCGCTGGCCGAACCTCAAACAAGCCTCTTTGAAACTCTGTGCATTCCTCACCCCTTTCATCGAGGAGAACAGTCGCCCCATACTTGATATCGCCTTAGAAAGAGCAATCATTGCTGCAGCCGCCGCGCACGGAGGACAGCAAGTTACGGCATTTATCCAAGCGGTTGCGTCGATGGCCGACAGCCTTTGCCATCTACAGGTGTCCTTACAGGACAAGGACGGTGATTGGGAGATATGGGATTTCGAAAAGCCAATCCTCGATTGGATGCACTCCGCTGAGCGCGATTGCCTTCAAGTGCGTCGTCGGGAGACAGCATTTGCCAAAGGGGCGGTGACCCTGGCATTGTTGTCTCGTGTCTTTTCCATTCGTGATCTGCTGAACACTCCTTTAGAGGTTGTAGCTTAGCGTGCTCACGTTGGGCGCCAAATTATTTGCGGTCCTGCCAGTGGAAGCGCCGCAAAGCTGCCCATTTTGGGCACTTCTCGACAACCTCTGAATTTGAAATCGCCCTATAGTTTCTTGGCCGAAAGTCCACTCCCAAGAAACGAATGGCCGCAGATCCCTACAGCTTCGAATTCCCTTGGCGCCCAAACGTCGAGATGAGTGCTGCCCTCACATGGGGTGCAGCTGCTGTCGCGAGCCTCGGGCTTTCGCTCTTGTCGCCGCAACCCATGATTGGCATTTTTTCTTCGGCAATTTGCATCGGCGCTGGAGTAGCTCGTGGTGTACAGGCTTACAAGCGCGAGATCGTGATGGGGCGCTTGAACGTCGATGGAATCGAGTTCATCAGCCCAGCCGATCTAATCGCCGTTGCGAAGAAGGCTGAGGTAAGCGAATCGTACTGGCTTGGCAAAGGGTTCGCATGGACCGACATCCAAGCAACGCGGCTGCATCATGTACTGGCAGAGGGTCCGGTCAAGGTACTCGGTAATACTGCAATGAAGACAGGCGGCGCTTGGTGGGTTCAAGGACTGTCGAAGGAAGCAGACCTCTTTTCGGAGTTGGCCAATATGGTTGGCCATACTGTCGTTTCAGGAACGACACGGGTCGGTAAGACTCGCTATGCGGACTTGCAAATCGGCCAAGCTATCGTCCGGCGCGAGGCAGTTGTGGTGTTCGATCCGAAGAACGAAGGGATGAATGGTCTCGCCGGCAACATGAAGAAGATGTGCGAAGAACTTGGCTGTCCCGAGCGCTTCGTGTACTTCAACTTCGCCTTTCCTGAGACCTCGGTGCGGATTGATCCGCTGCGTAACTACACCAGTCCGACCGAGCTGGCCAGTCGAATCGCACCGTTGGTGCCGTCCGACACTGGAAACGATCCGTTCACGTCCTTTGCCTGGGATGTTCTAAACGCGCAGACACTGGGCATGATCTTCGTAGGGGAAAAACCCACGCTGAAAAGATACCGTCTCTATACCGAGAGCGGCGTGGCCAACCTGCTGTTGCGGGCCGTACTGAAAGACCTTGACGAGACGCTTGGCGCGGACTGGGACGCGAAAGTATTGATGTGGGCGAAGAACAGGGGAATGCTCAAGGGTAAGCAGAACGACGATGGGGACATCCTGGTGCGGCAGTCGCTTAACCTCCTTCTTGCCTACTACTTCGAAGAGATGGTCCCTAACGGACATGCCAACGAAGCGATAGAGGCCTTATCAGTCATTCATAAGCATCCGGCGGAACACACGGCAAAGATGATTGCCAACCTGCGCCCAATTTTGACTAAGCTGACGACCGGAACATTGGGCGAGTTGCTGTCGCCCGATCCTCTCGACGTCGCCGATCCGCGCGGGATGACAGACATGCAGAGCTTGATCAATTCGAAGGCTGTCGTGTACGTCGGTCTGAATTCGCTTGCAGATTCGGCAATCGGCTCGGCAATTGGCTCCATTCTGCTGTCCGACCTGGCCGCCGTCGCTGGCAATCGGAACAACTACAATCCGCACGACAAGTCGCCAATCAACGTTCATCTCGACGAGGCTAGTGAGATCCTCAACAACCCGACCATCCAGCTGATGAACAAGGGCGGTGGATCCGGCTTTCGGGTGACGATCTATACGCAGACGTTCGCCGACTTTGCCGCTCGTCTTGGGAGCGAATACAAAGCACGCCAGGTTCTTGCTAACGCGAATAACCGTGTGTCCTTCCGTGTTCTGGACGCGGAGACGCAGCAATATATCGTCGACGGCATCCCGTCCTTCAAGCTCAAGACACTGTCGATGCGTTACGGCACGAACGTGACGACCCGCATTCATGATGAATTCACATCCTCATACCAGGAGGCGATCGTGGAGGAGGAGGCAGACCTCTTTCCGTCGGCAATGCTCGGAGAGCTGCCGCCCTTGCACTTCATTGCTCGCCTTTCCGGCGGCCGCATGATCAAGGGCCGGATTCCAATCCTGAAGGTGGCGTAAATGGCCGAACCTCAGAAAAAGTCCTCCGGCTGGTCGACGTTCATTCTTGGTCTGGTTGCTATTGCGTTCGCCGTATTGGTCTTGCTGCTGCCCGCCTCGTATATGGAGCGGATTTATACGGCTGAACGCGAGGCGGTGCAGACCTTGCTCGGTGATGCCGAAGAAGCTATCTACACCACTGCCTATTTTGCGCCGTCTCAGGGCGTAATGGATGCAATGGACGTGCTCTCGCAAGACTTCGGCCGGGAAAAGCCGATCAGCTTGTGGGCGAGCGCTCGGCTTTCGGTGATCTGGATGTGGGGCAATCTGATCAATTACCGATTGGCAATGCTATTCGCTTGGATGCTCAGCTTCTTACCATTCATTCTGGCTGCCCTGATCGACGGTTATTACGTCCGCGAGGCACGCAAATACACGTTTTATTCACAGAGTCCAATACGGCACAAGGTGGGTGTGCGTACGGCCGTTGCGGTATTTGGCCTCACGCTCGTGTGTGTCGGTCTTCCACTGGCAATCCCGCCAGTCGTCACTCCTGTTGCGCTTGTCAGTATCGGCTGCGCAGCCTGGCTGTGGATGAGCAACCTTCAAAAGCGTCTGTAAGCGAGGAACCATGGTTGATAAACGTGATATCCAGCAGCTCAATCGTCTGTACCTGCTCGTCGCCCAGCGACTGGCGAGCCAGGACGTTGAGTTTGCATCTCAGGTCACTGGTTTCTCCAAGCAGATCCTTTCCCAGATCGCCGAGTTGTCTCTGTCGCAGATTGACGAGTTGCAGGAGGAGGTTAGCTTCCTCTTGTTCAAACCACGACTCAATGAGTCAGGGTTCATGAAGATGCTCTCAATGCCTTCCGGCGTGCGCGGCTCGTTCATGAGCTCGGCATTGGCGAACACAGTGGAGGGGCAGCATGAAGCAACTTGAAGAACTGGAGCGGTTTCGCGATGCCTATGACCTGGTGAAGGAGCGGCTGAGGGTGTCGATAGTCTGTGCACTGACCGGCGTGACACCTCACTTCGTCAAATCGATGTGGCAGGACGTGCATGGAGAGCTTTCCAAGAGAGGGCAGCTTCCAACCTCCGTCCATGTCTTCATCAAGGACCCAAGTACGGCGGCCCATCTGTCGGGTTTCGTCGCTTACTGCAAGTCCAAGCATCCCGATTTGCGATCAGCGATCGCGGCACGCCCACTGCTTGATGCGATCCGTGAATACCGTTGGCTGTCCGGAACGGACATTGACATCACCACTGCATACTATGCCGTTCGCGATGTGGCGGCCAACATTGTGGAGTGGCGGTACTGCCGTGGATGCGACGTCAACCACCTCTATTCGATCCGTCGCTACAGTATGCGTGGCTGCCCATTCTGCCGGCTGACGGTTACAAAGAAGGCGGCGTGATGCGTACTCTAGCGGTTGCGATATTACTGACTGCGGCAGTGCCAGCACAGGCATTTTGCTTTGCAGAAGCCAGCAAGCGATATGACGTTCCTGAGAAGCTGCTCCGGACGATTGCCAAAGTCGAATCGGGTATGCGTTCCGATAGGACGAATAAGAACAAAGACGGTTCCGAAGACATTGGCCTAATGCAGATCAACACGTCGTGGCTGCCTGTGTTGAAGAGATATGGCATCGAGCGTGCCGACCTCTGGAATCCATGCACCAATGTCCATATCGCAGCTTGGATCATGGCGAAGAACATCGCTGCCTATGGATATACGTGGGAGGCGGTAGGCGCCTACAACGCACGGTCGCCGCATAAGCGCGAGCGTTATGCGAAGTTGATCTTCGGACAAGCAACTAGGGGAAAACAGAATGGCTAATGCTCCTACACGATTCATCAAGGCAGGCCGCAATGAGGGCGAGGCGGTTGAACTGTTGAACAACCTGTTTGACGCCGCGGCTCGAATGGGCGCATCCGATATTCACATTGAGGATGAGGATGCCGACACCGCCGTTCGGCTGCGGATTGGCGGCGATCTGCAGGAGTACACTCGGATCGACAAACAAACCGCACTGATCTGCGACTCCAAGATTCGGTCCGTGTGCCAGATGTCCCTATCGGACAGGATGGCGGCGATGGATGGAAGGATGTTCATCGAAGTGGATAGCCGGATGGTCGATGTCCGTGTATCGGTTCTTCCAAGCCGTACCGGCCAGTCGATCGTCTGCCGACTGCTCGATCAGCGGAATGCCGCGCGCCGCCTTGGCGAGATCACGATGACGCCCTCCGTTCGGACCGCGCTGGGGGGCGTACTGGCTGAGCCGGACGGCTTGGTACTGATGACTGGACCGACCGGAAGCGGTAAGACGTCGACGCTGTACGCGATGCTCAACGAATTGAACAAGCCGGAAGCGAAGATCGTCACCGTTGAAGACCCGGTGGAGTATCGGCTCACACGCGCAGTTCAGGTCAACGTGAATGAACGCCTGACCTTCGCTAACGCACTGCGCGCAATTCTGCGGCAAGATCCGGATATCATCCTTGTTGGTGAGATCCGCGACCAGGAGACCGCAAAGATTGCGGTAGAGGCGTCCATGACCGGACATCTCGTCCTCTCCACCCTTCACGCAAACGACGCTCCTACCACCCTTACTCGTCTGGTCGACTTGGGCGTTGATCCCTTCACGCTTGGCGCCGTCCTCCGTTGCGTTATTGCTCAACGGCTGTCCAAACGTCTCTGCCAGCATTGCTGCACGGCATACGAGCTCACACGCGGGGAGATGGATTGGTTGCGCTTCTACGATCCGGACCACAGTGGCACTGGTTTCTGGCACTCACCTGGCTGTGACCACTGCTCGCACACTGGGATCGAGGGCCGCATTCCCGTGATGGAAATGGCCGTTGGCGATGCCGCCGTACGTCTCGCAATCACCAAGAACAGCAGAAGCGAGATTGCCCGCGCCGCGCAACGTCAGGGACAGTATGAAACACTGGTTCAAGCCGGCATGAGGCTTGCGCTGGATGGCCAGATTTCGCTGGCAGAGGTTCGAAAGCTCGCCTCCGGTATGGACGGCAATGGTGAGTCGGCGACAACTTCGTCAGTTAAAAATCCAACAAGTGTCTCTGGGGTGCATGCGTGAACCGTCGAGATTTCCTCCTTGGGCTTGGCGCCGGCGCTATGAGCGCGATGGTGCCAGCGTCTGCAGCGAATGCTATGCCTGAACTTCCCCTTGTAAAAGTCGGACCCTACCCGGCCGAACGGCAACAGGTGTTCGAATTCTTTCTTTTCTCCTGTTTCTTCTGCCAAGACCATCACGACACGATCGCAAGCTGGGGTGCTTCCATTCCGCCGCCGGTGAAGTTCGAGTCGGTGCCCGTGATTGTGGATTTCGATTCCTTTGTGGCAGCACGGGCTTTTTATGCCGTGAAGAAGGTAGCGCCCGAGAAGCTTGGCCAGTATATGCGCGCTGCGCTTGATGGCGCCCGCCGAGGTATCTCGAATGCAGCCGCGCCTGAGATCCTCAAGATTGCCGGTGTGCCGCAAAAGGCCTTCGACCAGGCGTGGCGGTCACCGACGATCAAGGATCCCCTTACCAGAGCGGTAGAGTTGACAGGCCGCTACAAGCTTGCGGCGACACCGTCTATCGCTATCGGCGGCCGTACGGTTCTCCATGCCGATCTGGTTGGTGGAGATTATGGCGTCATGATCCGACTGGCCAGCGGTTTTGTAAGCCGAGTGCTGGAGGGACGCGATGCGATTTAATTGGATAGCCGCTGTAGCGATGGTGATGAGCTTGCCGGCGATTGCTGAGACGGTAGAAGCGATCAAGCCGGCCAATGAGGTGGTTGCCGCCATGAAAAAGCTGGAGCCTCACATGGCAGTCACGGGCTGGTTCAAAGGCCCAGGAAACCTCATTGGGGTCGCCGCTCGATTCAATGGTGAGCCGCTGGTGTTCTTTACGGACCCGCAAGGTAAGTACATGTTGAGTGGGACAGCGGTCAACCTGGAAAACGGGAGCAATTTGATCGCAGCTGCAACGGTCAAGTACTTCACACCCGATGTTGAGAAGGCTGGGAGCGGACAACCGCTTCCCAGTCCTGTGAAGTCTGCAATCACGTCCGATACCATGAACAAGCTCCAGGGGATAAGCCAAGGTGATCGCACGAAGGGTGAAAAGGCCTATGTCATCTTTGACTTTGGCTGCAAATACTGCATGAAGCTCTATGAGTCGGTTTCCAAAGAGAAGATCGCCGGCGAGATCATCTGGATTCCGGTCACCATGACCGGGGAGGCTTCGACAACAAAGGCCGCATTGGCGCTTGGACTCGGAAAAATGGACCGTGTGATTGCACTGAACGGTCGCGCACTGGTCGATGCCGTCATCCTGAACAGGGAGGCGCTCGGCCGTGGTGCTCTCGCCGCGGAGGCCAATAGCAACTTCGTCAAGCAGCACAACATCAACTCCACGCCCTATATATTTTTTTCAAAAAACGGTGTGCTGATGGAGCATGATGGTTATGCGAATACAGCAGGTCTGACTAGTGCTCTGGGAGTGAAATGATGCGGTGTGCCAGCCTTCTCATTGCGATCGTGTTGACTGGGTGCGCTCTGCATGAAAAGCATGATCAATCGGCGATTCGTGATGGCGAAGATGACGTGAGGATGTCGGTACGCAAGGTCGAAATTCCAAGCGATATCGCCGTCATTCGCCCTGACTATCAGATAGTGATTGGCAGCGTGTCTCGAACAGTTCCCATGGACAGGAAAGTCATTTGGGATCGGCCGCTGCAGCCGGTCATAGGCGAGCAGCCGAAGGCCAATTCGGGTGGCTCTCCAACAAATACCTCGGCGCCGGAGACGAAAGCTGAGCAGACGGTTTATCTCAACGAAACGCATTTTGAGTTCGGCTCTGCACGACTTACCAAAAGCGCAATGGACATCTTGGACCGCACCGCTGTCGAGATCGAACGACTTGCTCCACGCAAGTTAGCCATCGTTGGCCATACCGATAGCGTCGGCGGCCAGGCTGGGAATCAAAAGCTTTCAGAGCGCCGCGCCGAAGCAGTGTTCGGCTATCTGCATCAGCGTGGAATGAAGGTTGAAAAGGTCGATCGAGTCGGGTTTGGTGAGACCGCACCTGTCGCATCGAACGGTACTCCGGATGGACGGGCGAAGAACCGCCGCGCGGAAATCATGGCAACAGTATCGAAATAGGAAGTGAGATATGGACGAAGTTGAAATCCCGCATTACCTGGATTCACAGCCGCAGATTTTCTTTTGGGAGCTCGACGAGTTCGCGCCGGTGATCTTCTTCATGGGAATCGGTATTGCGACGGATACGTTGACAGCTTGGATTCCGATCATGGTGATCTTCACCTATGTGTTTCAGCGTTTCAAAATCTCCCAGATGGAAGGTATCCTCACGCACCTCGTCTACTGGTATGGGGTTCTTCCGCTCAACAGGCGCTTCAAGAACGGCATGAGCCGGGAGTTCATATCGTGAAGATGTCCGCTTTAGGTAAGACATGGGATCTGGCGGTCCGCAACAATACGATCCTGCTCGTCACCAACGTCATCTTGACAGTGTTGCTGGCGTTCAGTGTCGGAGTCGCCTTGTCCTCACGCGAGCGTATCGTCCTGGTGCCGCCGCATCTCGATAAGAAGGTCGAAGTGGCGTGGCACAACGCCAGCGCAGATTACTTGAAAAGCTTCGGCCTTTACGTCGTGACCCTTATCGGCAATGTGACGCCGAAGAATGTGACCCTTGTTGCGGATTCGATGGGCGCTTTTCTGGACCCATCCATCTATCCGCAAATCCGTGCGCAGATCAAATCGCTTTCCGAAGATCCGGTCTTCCAAAAGGCGAACGCGATCAACTATTTCGCGCCGGATCAAGCGATTTATGAGGTGGACACCAATAAGAAGCAAAAAGTGTTCATCGTTGGGCAGCTCGTGACGTCGAGCTTTGAAAACTCACCGGGCAGTCAGAACTCCCGTGCTGAGTTCAAGTGGGTGACATATGAAATGGGAGTAGTAATGCGTGACGGTCGTCCGGTAATCACCGAGTTCACATCGTATCCAGGTAACGTGCCGCATACGGCGAAATGGCTGGCTTCGCAGAGCCCGTCTGCCACGGAGCGGGCCGCGGACGCGAACAGTAAGAAGGGAGAACAGTGATGGCTAGCCGCAATGCATTACCCCTCGCACTCATCGCGGCCGGCATCCTCCAGGTCGCTGTTGCTGCAGAGCCGACACAGCAAGCCAAGCCTTCGGCCGCGCAGGCGATGATGGATCAGGCGGACAAGGCGATAGACGTAGGCGATGCGGCGAAGGAAGCACAGGCCAAGCCTATTGTTGTACCTGGCAAAAAGCTGCCGCCTGTCAAGACGCCGATCGCTGCCGCGCCGTCCAACGTCAGGACGGATACTGGCGCCGCTACACCGGGCGCCGGCGGTCCGGTCAAGATCGTTGAAGGTTCAGGTAAGAGTCGGACCACGCTGGCGCCTGTCTCTACCTCCTTCCCTGAGTCCACTGACCCCCAGTTGCCGCAACAAGTTTCTGTCGATCCCGCAGCCCGTCTTCGTCCGGCAAAGGCGGCTACTCCAGTGTCGAGTACTGGCTTGCCTGGACTCGGTACGCCCGCCACTGGTGTCACAAATGCACCATCAAAGCCTATTGCTGTTCAGGCGATGAACGGAGTCAACGAGATGGTGCCGGTGTCATCGATGATGCCCAATCGCATTGCGACACCTTTTGCAAGACCTAAGGTAGTGGACTTCTCCAACACGGACTTCACCGTTGTAGGCTCCGACGTGTACGTCAATGTCAAAGGTCGCGAGCCGATCGGCATTTTCATCCGTGACGACAGGCCTGAATCACCGGCTATCTCGCTGACGCTGATGCCGCGCGAGATTCCCGGCGTCACCGTATTGGTAAGCATCGACGGCGGGTACAAGACTGCAGGACGGTCGGCGAAAACGCAAGAAGACGAGCAAGAGCCGAGCGGATATGAAGACATGCTCCGTAAGATGATGCGCCGCGTTGTCCTCGAGCGGCCGATCTCGGGCTATACCGAAACGAATCTCGACACGGGCGTGGCTATGATTGGTCCTCTGCGCGTCGTGCCGGAGAAACAGCTCTCGGGCCAGCAATTCGACGTGTACCGCTATCGCATCATCAATACCTCGAAGGAAGCGCTTGAACTCTCGGAGGAGAGCTTCTACCAGACCGGGGTGAAAGCCGTTGCGTTCTATCCGGCTGTACGCCTTGAACCATGGCAAGGGACAAAGGTATTCATCGTGACTGGTAAGGAAGGGGTCGACGATGAGCGTTAAGTCGTTCTGGGAGAATGCGTCCCCGACCGCCAAACGGGTGGTCATGGCTACCGCTGCACTTTCCGTATTCCTCATCTTTGGTAGCTTCGTTGCACTGATGGACCGTAGTAACTCGCGTCCGAAGCCGGTGAAGACGTTGTCTGAAACGACCGTCATGATGCCGCAGCGGAAGAACACCGACATGGAGGGTCTTGCCGCCACCTCAACGGCATTGACCAGGCGCGTGCAGCAGGTTGAAACCGACCGTAAGACCGATATGGCCGGTGTCACGGAGCAGCTCAAGCAGATCCGCGAGCTGGTGAGCGGGAATGACTCGACAACCAGGGAGATGGCGGATCTCAAGGCTAAGCTGGAAAGTGTGACCAAGCGGCTGGAAGAGTCACAGGCACAGCCTAAAGCGCTGCCAGCGCCGGTCGCACCGCCGCCAGCAAAGCTGCCACCGTTGAATGCGGTGATACCAAGAAGCGGTTCTGAGCCGGAGTTGCCAGCCAAGGCACCGGAAGCTGAATGGGCGCCGTCTGCACCGATGAAGCCTGCCGCACCAGAGCGCAAGCTTCGCGTGATCGGGGCGGGTGAGGGCAGTGATGCTACGGGCAAAGGTTCTCAGACCGGCGGCGGGGAATCGGCGAAAGTGGTTAGTGAGGCAACAGCGCCGAAACGCGCAGCCGAATCGGAGACGGTCTATCTGCCAATGGGTTCGATGGTGCAGGGCGTCCTACTCAATGGTCTGGATGCTCCTACCTCCGGTGCAGCTCAGAAGAATCCGACACCGGTTCTCATTCGTATCAAGCATGACGCGATCCTGCCAAATCGGGCACGGATGGATATCAAAGAGTGTTTTGTGATTGCCAGCGGCTTTGGTTCAATGGCCACGGAGCGAGCAAACCTGCGTACCGAAGGCATCAGCTGCGTTAGGGAAGACGGGGGCGTTATCGAGACGAATCTCAATGGATACGTTATCGGCGAGGACGGCAAGGTCGGTATGCGTGGGCACCTGGTAAGTAAGCAAGGCTCGATGATCGCTAAGTCGTTGGCCTCTGGTTTTCTCAGTGGACTGGGCAAAGCCCTGACACCCACGGGTGTGGTTGGACTGAACTTGGCACCGACCGGAACTATCCAGACTCAAAACCCGGACCTCGGCACTGCGTTTGAAGCGGGCGTGCTTGGCGGCGCCTCTAACTCGCTGAACCAGATCTCCCGGTTCTATCTGGATATCGCGAAGGAAATGGTGCCGGTAGTGGAGGTCGATGCAGGGCGGCCAGTGACAATCGTTCTGACGCGAGGCGGAAGCCTGCGTCTCAGCAGCAAGTGAGGACACGTATGAAGGCAAAAGTATTGGTGGCGGCAGCCGTGGTTCTGAGCGCGACGGGATGCGGATCGACAGGGTGGAAATCGGAGTATGCATGCCCCGGCATGCCGAACGGGGTGATCTGCAAATCGCCTACTGAAGTCTACAAAATGACCGAAAACACCGACCGTATCAGCGGGGAGCCGAGCGGCTCCGCAGGCGCGCAGGCAAGCTCGAAGGAGGCCGCCGGTCAGCGCTCCGAGAGAGGCAATCGCCTAATACCTGGACAGATTTCCACGGGTCGGAATGCGCCGCGCGAAGCTCTACCGATTCTCGAGCCGGCCAAGGTAATGCGAGTGTGGATAGCGCCGTGGATCGACGCGAAGCAAGACCTTCATATGCCTGGCTATGTATTCACAGAAGTCACTCCGCGTCGCTGGTCGTTTGGCGAAGCTGCCGCAATTACAGGCAAGCCCCTCGTGCCGCTTCAAATGGACATGCGCGGCCCGGTTGCCGAAGAAGGTGAGCCTGAGGTCGGGAACGAAGCCAAGATGCTGATGCCTCGCGGCCTCGTTCAGGGAATGCAGCAGCAAGGTGGCGCACCGAATGCAGCTGGCGCTGCAGCTTCCTCGCTTGTTCCGTCCGCCGGCGCGAGATAGCGCAACGAATTTCCATGCACTTGAAGACACCACGCAGTCGTTTGCGGACTGCCGCGGGAGCACTACGTCCATAGCGACCGATGCAAATGGCAAGGATTGCCGAAAACGACGTTTTGAACGCGTTTTTCGATGATCCGTTCAAGTGTTGCCTACGATAGGCTACCGACATCGCCGGTACGAACCGCGTAACGAAAAATGTTTGTCCGACCCATTGCTTGACCAATCCTTTCCTTCGGAGATTCACCATGAGAGTAACAATGAACCTGACCAATAAGCAGATCTTCACCTTCGCCATGCTGATGGCATTCTGCGGCGCTGCGGCGGCCGGCACTGGCGGCAATGCTGAGTTTGGTCCGGTCTATACGATGCTGCAGGGCTGGTTTCAAGGAACCTTGGGCAAGATCATTGCCTTGAGTTCGATGGGCGTTGGCCTGGCATGGGGCGTTGTGAAGCAATCGATCATGGCGGTGGTGACCGGCATTGGTTCTGGTCTTGGCATCTACTACGGTCCGACAGTCATTGACAACCTGGTGGTCGCGGCCCTCCCTTACGTCAACTAATCGGACCTATCCGTGTCAATTCGTTCACGCATTGCAGAGATGCTCAAAAGGGAGCGGATTGAAGCCGACTTCCCGATTCTCGCCCACGATCTGGATAACGACCTCATGCTCCTCGAAGGGGCGGGGAAAGTCAGCGGCTATCTGGGTGCAATGCTCTACGGATTTCCGGTGGTAGGTCTGGACGAAACCACGCTTGACCGACTCAAGGGCGCACTGTCGAATGATATTCCGGCAGGCGCCTTCATCCAGATATCGTTGCTGTCCACGCCAGACATCGACGACTTCGTGCATGCCTATCAACAATCCCGCGATATTCCTTCGCTTGATTACCTCTCGCCCGAACAGAAAGCTTTGTTGTCAGCGATGGTAGACAACCGAAGCGAGTTGTATCGTTCTGGGAAAGAGGAGCCGCTGGTGGCGGCATCCGGTGTCAAGTGCAACTCGACGACGGTGCTGGTTTCCATCAAGGTGCCGCTCAAAGAGCACCTCCCGCGTGAACGCGAGATGAAGGATACCAGCGCCTTGGTCTCGAAAATATCCGAGTCAATGGCCACGTTTGGGCTGCGGCTTGAGCGCGCGAATGCCAGCAAGTACCTTGCGACGTTGCGGCGCATCATGCACATGCACGAACCCGTGACGAGCGACTATGACGAGAACGCGCTCTTGCGCGACCAGATCATGGGCGCCGGCGATCGCGTCGAACTGGATAAGAAATCGATCAGAGCCAACGACACGCATATCGGAGTGCTGTCGGTGCGCAGGCTGCCAAAGCACGCTCGTCTCTCGATGATGAACCAATTCATCGGAGACCCACGGGGACTGGGTAACCAGATCACCGAGCCGTATATGATGACCTTGACCCTGCACTATCCCGACCAGGCGAAGAAGGCTGCGGCGATCCGCCGGAAGGCGCAGGTTATCAACTATCAAGCTTACGGCCCAATGCTGCGTTGGGTGCCCAGACTCGCATACAAGAAGCACGGCTTCGACGTCATGCTCCACACGATGGAAGAGGGCGCGGTCCTCGTCGAGATGAATTTCAGCTTGACGCTATTTGCCCGCGATGAGGAAGCACTTAGCCGGCTCATGAGCGCTACCCGAACCTACTATGGCAGTTTCGGCCTCGAGATGGCGGAAGACCAGTATGTTTGCTGGCCGGTCTTCTATAACACCTTGCCGCTTTTCCCGTCCGAGGAATCGATCAGCCTCTCGCATCGGTTCCACACGATGGCGGTCAAGCATGCGGTGAACTTTGCGCCGATTCTCAGCGAATGGCGCGGCACCGGAAATGGCGCGGCAATGATGCTGCTCTCTCGCCGGGGCCAACCGGTATTGTTCGACCTCTACGACAGCGATACCAACTACAACGGAATTATCTTCGCTGAGGCGGGCGGCGGGAAATCGTTCCTTACACAGGCGCTGATCATGGACTATCTGTCCAAGGGGGCGAAGATATGGGTCGTCGACGTCGGCCGCTCGTATTACAAACTGTGCAAAGCGGTTGGCGGAGAGTTTATTTCTTTCAATTCAGACAGTCAGGTCTGCCTCAACCCCTTCACGGAAGTTGTGGACATTGACGAAGACCTCGACGTCCTGAAGGCGGTTCTTGCGAAGATGGCCGCGCCTACCGGCTCCCTGGATGACCACCTTCTCGGCCGTCTGGAAGAGGCGATCAAGGCAACATGGAGCCGCAAGGCTAACATGATGACCGTAACGGACGTCGCCGACTATCTGAAGAATCAGAAAGACGAAGATGTGGTTCGCCTGGGCGACATGCTTTACCCCTTCACGCGACACGGCGGCTACGGCAGCTGGTTTGACGGCACCAACAACCTGAATTTCGGTAGCAACCTGGTGGTGCTTGAGTTGGAAGAGCTGAACAGCAAACGAGCGCTCCAACAGGTGGTGTTGCTGCAGCTGATTTCAAAGATCCAGCACGAGATGTTCGTTGAAGAGTCCAGTGGCGGCAAGCTGCCAAGGATTGTCATCATCGACGAGGCATGGGACCTCTTGAACGACAACGGCGGCGGCGTATCGCGCTTTATCGAAGCTGGCTATCGCCGCTTCCGTAAGTACAACGGCGCAGCGGTCGTCGTCACCCAAAGCATTAATGACCTCTACGGGAACGCAAGCGGCCGGGCGATCGCTGAGAACACGGCACACATGTTCATGCTCCAGATGCGCGGTGAATCCATCGACGATGCGAAGGCCAGCAAGCGCGTAGGAATTGGTGACTACGGATTCACAATGCTGCGGTCGGTGCATACAGTCCCCGGAAAATATTCCGAAGTCATGCTTTACACGCGCGCGGGCTGGGGCATTGTCCGACTCGTGGTAGACCGATTTACGCAGGTTCTGTTCTCGACCAAGGGGGCAGAGCGCAACGAGGTGATGGACGCAATCGAGCGGGGAGTGCCAACCGTAGATGCGATCAATCGCTTCATCGAAAGGAATGGCTAATGAAAAAGATATTGCTCGCGGCCGCCGTCGGCGCCGCGCTGACCGGCTGCGTCACCATCCCGGATGCGACGTGTACGACATCAGTGGGTGAAGTGGGATATAGCCTGGCGGATTCCCTGCATAAGAGTATTGGTAAAGAGGACCGTGAAAAGACCGTGCTTCTTGGCAGTATTGTGAATCTCGATGATGTCAATGAAGTCAGCCCGCTGGGTCGCCTTGTTGGCGAGCAACTCGGCTCGCGTCTGGCGCAGCATCGCGTGAAGATCGCCGAGCCGAAGATCCGCAACGTCGTAGTCTCAAGCAAGAGCGGTGAGCATAGTGTGAGCCGCGAGGCCAAGGAGATCGCGACACGCAGCAACGCCTATGCGTTCGTAACGGGGACCGTTACAAAAATGCAGGGCCGGTATTACTTCAACGCGAAGATGATCCGCGTATCGGATTCCCAAGTGCTCGCGACCGCCGATGTCTGCCTGACAGGAAAAATCAGGGAGGCAGGGCTGTGAGTGCAGAGGTAATGGTTGAACAGGGAACGAACGCGCCTTCTACAGCGACGCCAAATCCGGCGCCGAAGGGAAATGGCTCGCGGCCAATTGGCCTGATTGCGCTCGTGGTGGCATGCATGTTGACCTCCATGGTGTCGATCGCAACCACAATGTGGCTTCTGCGTGACGCAAAAGGCGGCGGCCACGGGGATCAACAACTAGTATTCATCGACGCGCCGCGGCTTATCGAGGCAAAAGCCCTCGAGCTGAATGCCCGCCGGCTTCCGGACGCGGAAAGCACCGCTGAAGGGGCGAAGTTTGCCGAGATGCTTCAGACCATCGTCGGTGACTACCAGACAAAGGGTTATACGGTGGTCAACGGAGGCGTACTCCTGAGTGAGGCGGACCAGAATGACCTCACCGAGCAGGTAGCCAAGATGATGAACGTGCGCCTGGACTACAAGGATCTGCCTAATGACAGCGACACTCCAAAATAGGTCGTTCCTCCTTCGGTTCGGCCGCGGTGCGCTGTATGTGCTCAATACGCTCATCATCCTTTTTCTGGCATGGATCGCGGCGGTCAAATTTGTCGACTTCCCGTACCGGCTTGGAATTGATGGCCAGAAGGTCCGCTGCTTGCCGTGGTCAGTGTTTCTGGTCAAGCAACAACTGCCAGTTTCCATAAGGGCCGGCGATTTGATCCAGTTTCGGGCCGGGAAAGTCGGCCACGGTTTCGACGGGCTCGTCTTCGTCAAGATGGTAGGCGCAGTACCAGGTGACCACGTTGAAATCCGGGGCGACCAGTTGATCATCAACGGCAAGGAGCACGATCGCCTTTGGCTGTTGAAGTCACTGCAGAAGAGGCCCGGAGACCTTGATACGACCTATGTTGTGCCGAAGGGTGAGTATCTAATGCTTGGTACGACGCGGGAGTCTTTCGACGGACGCTATTGGGGAACAGTAAAACAGGAGCAACTTCTTGGCTCAGCTCGTCCGCTTTTCTAAATTCACCCTTTTCGCGCTTGCCATAGGTAGTTGCTCGTCAGTTGCAACGGCATCTGATCAGGCATTCCTGAACTTTCTTGCCGACCAACAGGCTCAGATTGAGCGAGGGGCAGTGCAGGCGCCTTTACCGTTTCAGGGAAGCTCCCAACACGATCGGCAAGCCGCCGGTGAGATTGCGGCGCAGACGCGTGACAGCACGTTAGCGACGATGGGCGCCGACAAGAAACCTGGGAAATACAAGCAATTCCGCACCCTTATCTTTATCACATTGGGCATGCCTGAGAAATCGTTGCGGGCGCTATTCCGGCAAGGGGCCGGGCGTTCCGATGTCGGGTTCGTATTGCGGGGCATGTCTTCACCGGACATGTATCGCGAGATGAAGCGGGTGCGCGACATGATGGCCAAGGAAGGCGAGGCCAATGTCTTCGTCGATCCATTGCTGTTTCAGAGTTATCGGGTGGATCGCGCTCCCTTTACCCTCCATCGTGCCGACAACGGTCGCTGGTACGGGCTGTGGGGCGAGATCGCCGTCGACGGCGCGCGTACGATGATCGAAAACGGCCAAGGCGGCAGAACGCGGGCGCCGGTCGGACCAGTCTATAGTTTGAAAGAGCCTGACATGCACGAACAGATGCGTGCCAAATTCGACTCGGCCGACTGGAAAAAGATCGAACAGAACGCACGGCAACGCGCTGGCCAAACCGAGATCCACATCAATCTGCCGGCGGCTCCGGCTGATCGGACACGCCTGGTCGACGTCAGCTCGCGGCTGATGAGAGATGTCGTGGGACCGAATGGTCAGGTATTGGCAACTGAGGGCACCCTCATCAACCCGTTGATGTACGTGGCAATGGATGAACCATACATTGTGTTCGATCCGACAAGCCGGTATGAGAACGAGGTAGTCGCGCAATGGCGCAGACAGCATCCAAACGCGAAACTGGTAGCAGTTCATTGGGATACCCGTCTGGGTGCCAAATACGACGTCCCTGTTTTTGTTCTTGATCCGCTGTTCAAGCGTCGCATGCAAATCGAACATACTCCATCTCTGGTGCAGCAGGATGGTCTCCGAATGCGGGTTACGGAGCGGAGAGCACGGCCATGATGAAATTATTGCAACGGATGGCGCTAAGCCTATGTATCGTGCTCTTTGCATCGCCGGCCGCGGCGCAGGCAGAAATCGACAAGGTGCTCTGCCCGAACGCCAACATATGGGGGGCAAGCTTGTTCCAGAATATATGCTGGAGCCAGTTTTACCCTATCCGCCTCGCCGGATTTGACGTATTTAAGGACATCGCACCTCCGGACGCCAGCCGGCGCCCTGTCTGTGCCTGCGGTGGGAATCTCTCAAAGGGTGAACTGCCGATGGTGGGCATCACGTCGGGACACTGGCGGCCGGTTCGTATCATCGAAGCGGTTCGAAAACCGTGGTGCCTGCCCTCGATGGGCGGGATCAAGCTGGCCAGCAATGCAACCCGAGGAGACGTGAACCTGACTGGCGGCATGCAGGACGAAGGCAACGCTGGCCATAAGGTTGGTTTCTACAATATCAACTATTACTACGCGGATTTTCTTTCGATGCTGAACATGCTCAATGCATCGAAGTGCAATCCTGGCGGCACGGTGGATTTCGATTTCGCGCAGACATCCGCTTTCTATCCGCAATGGAACAACGATAAGCTCGGTGCGATCCTCAACCCCGAGGTGTCCCTGTTGGTCTCCCTTGGTCAGCCGCTCATCCAGCCAGTTGATTGCCTTGCCACTTCGGCCATCGGTCAGGCGAAGGATGATTTCTTCCTCACCGCTGGTTGTTGGGGGGCGATGGTGCCGTTCAGCGGTGTGGTCCGGCCGGCGACCAGTACGGCAGAAATGTGGCTCCTTACGAGCACGCGGTTCCTTGGAATGCTGGCGAGGTTGGGTATGCTCCAACAAACTGTGGGGAATGATGCTCTGTGCGGATCACAGCAAATGCCGATCCTGAAAAAATCGCAGTACATGCTCCAGATGCTTTATCCGGTTCCGCAATCGACGGGAGGCGCACCAACGGCTCCGCCGCCCCCCAAAGACAGTACCAACGGCGGTACACAGGTAGAAGAAACGGACCTCAGTGCCCTGTCGGATCGGTGTACGACAGCGATCGGAGAAACCACGTTGAAGTCCATGGAGTACCGGATGCGGCCCGCAACTGGTGAGGATGCGGTATTCCTGCTCTGGCAATGGGTGGACTGCTGTGTGGGAGTGTCGCCCTAAGGCATAGCGCAGGCAGCAGGGGTGCGGATCGTCGAAAACGACCACGGCGACGTGTTTTTCGATGATCCAAAGTGGTGGGTGATCCGCTACGCTCCTAGCCTATGAACCGTCATTCCTTCATGCGCCGTACGATGATCGCGGCGCTTTTACTTCCCACCTTTGGCTTCGCCTACAACAATGCGTTAGGCCCCTCCGGACGCGTCGAAGCAGCTGTCAACGATCTCGGTAAAAAGCCAGAGGCGCTGAGTTACCTCCAGGAGCAAGCTCAGGAGAATAACGCGCTCGCACTCTTCTATCTGGGTGTGGCGACAGAGACGGGGAATGGCGTTGCCAAGGACTCGCGCGCCGCGTTTGATCTCTACCGCAACGCGGCCGACAAAATCAAAGAGGCCGCTTTCAATGCAGGCAGGCTGCTATATCTGGGCAAGCGCGTCGATGATGCAATGAGTTACTTCGTCGTCGCTGCCGGCGCTGATCGTGCTGACGGGATAGAGAAGGCAATGATCATGCTGGGCCGCATTTACGAGCGTGGAGAATCGAGCTACGGGCGCAACTACATTGCGGCGGCCAGATGGTACGAAGCTGCAGCACGCCGCAAAGATCCTTTTGCGATCGGCAAGATGGGCGAGTTTCTCCTCCATGGCTTTGGCCGGACCGCGAACAAGAGGGATGCGCGGATCTATATCGAGCGCGCAGCAGATATGTGGAATTCTGACGCGCAGTTCCTCATGGGTGAAATCTTTGCCAAAGGGATGATTGGCCCGGTCAACCGTACCGAAGCCGGCAAATGGTTCTTCGTGACCGCATCGCAATCCTCAGCCCACAACAGCCGATCTGCCGAATATCTGGCGGCGCTCAGCGACCAGGAGCTGGCATCGGCAAGGCGGATGGCGGATCTGTGGATATCTGCCCATCCGAAAGCTCCTCCCATTGACTACCTTGGGATGATCGAGAGGATCCGCTAGATGAAACGCTTGCTTGCATATCTCCTGGCCGTGCTGCAGGTCTGGATGCCGTTGGTATTCGAATGGCAGGGGGCCGTTGCCGCCGCCCAGACGGCAGCCGCCTTCGTTGATCCGGTAGTGAAACAGGCTAACGAAGGCCAGCAGCTTGGCGCGGGGATACTGCAGCAGCAGGTAGGATCGTTCCGCAATACAGCGGTGGTAGATCAGCACGTTGACCCGCAGTCTGCTTCCGACTTCGGTAAAACGGGCGGCAAGATCAACCTTCAGGACTTCGGACTTGGCGGGAATATAACGGAAGCGCAGCAAGTTCTCCAGAACGCCTACTCGAAGCCGGACCAACTGAACGACATCACTCGCCAAAGCCGGCGTGATATGCAGGAGCGTGGCTGTCCGAACACGAGCTTCCAGTACGCCCGCTCGGCGCAGGTGCTCACCATCACTCCAATCAAGGTGACGCTTACAGCGCTGTCCAACGGCACGGTTCAGAAGAGCGAGGCTGTGGACACTACCTACACTGGCGTGGTGCGGGTGAAGTATCCGACCATCGGACACGCCCGTACATTCGACCAGGTCATCAGCAATGCCGTGGTCGGCACGCCGGGCGTGGTTCTTCGCTATGACGCGACGCCCTACACGGTGCCAAATGACGGAAGCCACTTCACATTCAATCACCAGATTCATGGTGCTGCCGGAGCGCCTGTTGTCGTCGACTTCGGCAATAGGGCGAATGGCTATGCGACGGAATCGCTAGTCTATGCGCAACCTGGCTCCGTCATCAAAGTCACTGCAGATCTCTATCGGGTTAAACGGACCTATACACCTCAGCCGCCGTCGGGCTGCCCGGCCGACCCGCCGAGTTGCGTCGTCAGCGGGATCAATTTCTGTGGTCCACCGGCGTTAGGCGTTCTTGATGTGTTTCAGGCATCGAAATCTCACAAGAATGCGGCGATGGGGACCCTCCTGGCAGCCGCATCGGCGGTCGAGTACGACGAAACCAATGCCGACGTTGCAGCGATCGTCAATCGCGGAAGTCAGGTACTCAACGGAACTGATTCGGTATTTACGGAGCTTTTCACCGGATGCTCACAGTCAGTCAATTTCACCACCAATACGGTGAAAGTTCGCGAGCAGAAGATTCAGACGTGCTCGATGCCACTGGTGGAGATGCCACATACCTGTAACGGCTCGCGCAACGTCGGCTTTGTATATCTCCAAACATCGACCGTGTTGACTGCAAGCTTTTTCCAGAAGGTTCAGGTTGCATTGATCGATCCGATGACAGGTCAGCCTGCCAAGGATGCGCAAGGAAATATTATCTATACAACGCAAGATAAGCCTGCAGTGTATTCCGGCGCGGTCGATATCAACGTCCAGACGTTCGGGGGCGCGCGCGCATGGGAGTCCACGCCGGACAGTAACGGCTATTACATCAAATACGATCTAACTCCCTTTTCTGTCGCCGCAAATGAGTATTTCCCTTACGCCGTGACTGCCCTGTCCGATGGTGCGGTGTCGTCGACCGTCAGCAGCTTGGGGAGCAAGATGGACAATTGGAAGATCGTGGGAACGGCAAGCGTTTCCGGAGCTTCCCAGTTGCGACTCAATGCGCAGTTGTATCAGGTCATGAATAACCAAATTGCAGGCTGCGACACCTATCTGGCGACTGCGGCCGATGGGTTTTGCACCGCGCAGATGCAATGCACCGACTACCGCGGACCATGCACGACCCTCAACGGCGTGGAATTCTGCGAGGGCAGCGGCGCGGCGGCTGGCATTGCGGACCTCCTAAAACCGTGGGGAGTCACTGACAGTGCGCAGGCGGGCGGTAAGACGGGCAATGGCGTCATAGGCGGCGGGGCAAAGGAGTTCCTTCCCAAGCTCTGCTGGGCCGCCACTGGCAACAAGATGAATTGCGAAAGTGGCTATAAAGGCAATCTCAACTGTTATACGGACGCAAACGGCAACAAGCAGTGCGGAAGCGCGACAGGTGAAGGGCTGGCCACGAATTTCAATGAAGGTCCGATGTACAAAGACGACTGCGCTTCGCCCGAGAAAAACCTGTTCGGGAATCCGCAATGCCGCCTTGTCTCGACGAATACCTGCACGGACGGCGCCGCCGGCCTGTTCTCGGGGACCTGCTATAACAAGACCGTCGTCTACGACTGCGGGACAGAAAAGGAAGTCACGGTGCCCGGTGGCGTGTCCTATGCGCAAAGCTGTGGAAGTCCTGTTCGGTGTATGGGAACGGAGTGCCATAACCCCAAAGGCGAGGTCAATCATGATTTCGGCCGGGCGGTCGCCTCGGCGAACGTCGTTGATATGGCGGCACGCGATCTCGTCTGCGCCGAGACCGGGGCCAAGCCGACCAATACATCCGATATCTGCACACCGATCGTGTTCAACGGTACAAACCTGACCTGCAAGATTCCAGTTGGCAATCAAATCGGCATTACTCCGGATTGCTGCAAGGAGAGCGACAAGGCGGCTGCCGAAGCTCCCAATGCGATCAAGTATGCGCAATTGGTCATGTACAGCTACAAACTGGCCAGCGACAAGATGATGATGCAGGCGCTGTCCAAGGTGCCGGGGTTGAATGGATTTTCACAAACCGTATATTCGGGCGCGGGCACGATACAGAATGCGATCGACGGAGGAATCGCAGCCACGAAGAATTTCATGATGGACTCTGCTTCTACGGTAGCGAAGACCTTCGGCTACGACGTCACGAACGCTACAACTACTAATGTCGCAAAGGAATTCTCTCTTGATTCGGTTACGGTGAACGGCGGGTTGAGCCAGGCGCAGATGAGCAGTTACTACAACTTCCTGTCTGAAAACGGATTGACCGAGTTCGCTGACACCCTGATAACACAGGTCGGTGAGGGTGAGGCGGCTAGCTACGCTCTCACCGAAGCAGGCGAGAGTGCGATGCAAGCCTTGGAGGCAATGCAGACCGCCTTCATGGTCTACTCCATTGCGAAAATCATCGGCCATATCGTTTTTAAGTGCGAGAAAACCGAACTGGAGCTGGGCACCCAGAAAAAGCAAGGCAACTGCCACTATGTTGGAAGCTATTGCGCCGCCAAGGCATTTGGGACCGGCTGCATCGAGACGCGCGAGAGCTATTGCTGCTACAAGACTCCGCTGGCCCGTATGGTCGCCGAGCAGATCCGCCAGAAGTCGCCCGAAATCGCTGGCGACTATGGTGATGCAAAAAATCCACGCTGCGGGGGATTCACCCCGGCACAAATCGCGGCATTCGACTGGAATAAGTTCGATCCATCGGAATGGCTCGCGCTGTTGCAGGATGCCGGTCTGGTCCCGAACAGTACGAACAAGGCCGATACGATGTGGGGGCTCAACTCCTCCCGTGCAGCACTTGCCACAGGTTCGCCCATGCCGACCGGTGAGATCAACATCCAGCAACAGACGATTAACCGCTATCAGCCGATGGTGGAAACCTACACACAGCGACGCAACGACCTGGCGCGGCAACCGGTATGTTTTGGGAATGCGAAAGAGATGGCTTGGTATCAGCCGACGGTCCGGCAGGAAGACGTTGTCCGTGCGATTGGCGGGAATGGCGTCGTTCAGTCCTGCGGCGAGGGTTGTATTGACGTCTACATGGGCAAGGTCGGTGACAACTATATCTTCGACCATTGCAGTATCGGTCATGACCAGTATTTCGACATCGCGGTGGACAAGCCTGAATACATACAGGCAGCGTACCTGATGGAGGCGCAATGGGATGACCATCTGCAGGTCACCATCGGCGGCGATGTCGCCTACCAATCGCCACAATTCGCAAACCCGCCTCCGGTGTGCGAGCTGAACTACGGATCGTGCTTTGGAGAGAAGACGGCCGGCGGCAAGTGCGACCGTGCGCCGTCCAATGACCCTGGCGGCCCGATCGACGTTTCGCACATCTTCAAGCGCGGCGGTACGATCACAACCAATACGCGGGTTTGGACGGGTGGCGCCGGTGAGGGTTTCGCCCGTGTGCGCGTCCTCTGGAGTCAGCCACAGGCCGGTCAAGCTGGTTGTATTTATCCGAGTGGTCAGGAGGCGCAGTGATGAGGAAGATTCTGTTAGTGGCGCTTCTGGCATGCTGCACTGTTGCCTCGGCACAGAAAACCAACAATGGTTTCTTTGGTGGCAAGGAGGAGGGCTGGTTCTGGTACAAGGACCCGCGGGAGGCACAGGTCAAGCCGTTGCCTACTCCCGCTCCTGAGCCTGAGAAGAAGGAGACCCCGCCGGCGAAGGAGCCGGAGAAGCCGAAGGAAGAGAAACTCTCGGCTTTTTCTGTGAAGTGGATTCGCGAGAACCTGGACAAGCTGCGTGATATCGCCATTGACGATCCCACCCCGGAAAATGTCCGCAACTACTATTACGCGCAGCGCATCATGCTCGACAAGGCGGATAAGTTCGCCACGGTCGCCAAGCAAGTCGTAACGTCCGATCCTTACCTTGACGAAAACAATAACTATCCCTTCGCGACGGCTGCAAGAGCGAGCATCACGCGCCTGCAAAACGATGCCAAGAAGGAAGGGCTGAAGCATCTCGCAGGTAAGGCGGGATTGTGGTTCTTCTTTGACTCAAAGTGCTCGTTCTGCTCCATGCAGGTCAGTACGGTGAACCACCTCGCACAGACCTATGGGTTCGAAGTCAAGGCGATCACCTTGGATGGAAAGACGCTGCCGGAACTCAAGGTGCCCGTCGTCCGCGACCAAGGGCAATTCAAGACACTCAATCTGACGATCACTCCGACGCTGGTACTTGCGGTCCCGCCCAAGACATTCCTCGTGATTTCCCAAGGCGTCCTATCGGACTCGGCGGCTGACGAGCGGTTGCTGACGGTAGCTGCAACACAGAAGCTTCTTCCGTCCGAGATTTCGCGACAGATCGATGTTTACTCGAAGGGCGTCCTGGACCCTGAAGACATGAATAGCGAAGAAGCGAAAGCATTGCGCGACGATCCTAAGGCGTGGGTGGAATACCTGCAGACCCGCCTGAAGACCAAGTATTGAAAGGACAGTGAAAGTGAAACGACTATTTGCACGAAGTGTAGCGCTTGCAGTCTTGGCCAGCATGACAGTTCCGGCCAGTGCCAGTCAGCTTTCGAGCGCCATGGATGGCATGTTCACCGCCACGACGATTCCGCAGTCCTTCAATACCCCCTCGATGACCGGGGTGGCATTCGGCTCGGCATCGGTTCGCTTTCCCACACAGAATTTCAACATCATCGCATTTGAGCCGCCAAGGGTGAACGCGGGTTGCTCCGGGATCGATCTCTATATGGGCTCTTTCAGCTTCATCAATTCCGAGCAGCTCAAGGCAATGATGCGTTCGATCGCGCAAGGTGCGGTCGGCTACGCCTTCAAGGCTGCGATCCGCAGCATGTGCAACATGTGTGCTTCGGTCATTGAAGATCTGGAAGCGAAGATGCAGGCATTGAATGCGCTCGGCAAGAATACATGCGCGCTCGCCAAGATGATCGGTGAGCCGGTCGGCGCCGCGATGGCAGGGAAGGCTGATGAGGCCGAGGCAATGCTTCGCGTGTCCCGGCAGAAGGTTGATGACTGGATGCAGGGCAGTAACGCGAACCAGACAGAGGGCCGTAGCGACAAGGCGAACAAATATAACGGCAATCTGGTTTGGCGGGCACTGTACAACACTGGGGCTGCAGAGCGGATTGGCGGATACGGTAAAAATGCATACTGGGGTATGTCCGGTGACGCAACGGACCTGATTATTAGTCTGGTGGGAACATACATCGTCCCTGCGTCGGACCCTAATGCCACAACGTGTACAGCCGGCGACTCCGATGCCAAGGTCTGCGAAAAGCGGCCAATCACCCTGGAAGGAAAGATCGGATTTGACCAGGTATTCGAAGGTGCAGCCACGAACGGCGAGACGGTCAATGCATGGAAATGTGACAGCCGCGACACCGAGATGTCCTGTCAGAATCCGACGTCCAGCGCGTTCACTTTTGAAGGCACGAAGAAGTACACGCACCGGATGCTTTTTGGTCAGGATGCGAGCGCCTACGCTCCCACGTCCGATTCCATCATGGGCGTGGTAATGAGGCAGGGTCCCGGGGGCCTGAGTTCGACACAGCGGAATTTCCTTTCCAGCGCTGGCTCGATGCCGCTCATGGCAATCATCAACCGAACGCAGCGGCACCCAGCTGTTGCGCAAGCCATTCTTGCACGGGCGGCCGAACAAGTAGCGCACGAGATGGCCTACAAGCTGATTTCTGAAGCGATCTCTGCAGCGGAGGACGCATTCTCAAAGAATACGGTTGAAATGCCGACTGAGATGCGGGCCAAAATTGTCGCACTGAGGGCAGAGATCTCGAACAAGGCATATCTCAACCCGACGGTTGTGGTCCAGAACCTCAACAATCTGGAAACGCTCCTCCGGAACTTCGAACGCAACCTGCCGCGCGCTTACTCGGCCGCCGGCATGAAGAGGTAATCTGATGGCAGTCACAGTCTATTCCCTTGGTGACCTCGAGATCATTCGCGCTGGCCTCACTGCGGTCGCCATGCTCTTTGATAGTGGCAATACCGATCTTTTCACCGGCGCCGGTGCGGCGGGCCTCGGCCATGCGGCTGGATTTGGACTGATGGTAAGTGTCGGCTGGATCGCGATGAAGGTGATTGTTGGCCAGCCATTTGCACCTGGCCACCTCCTTGCGGTGATGCTCGCCTACATCATCATGTTCGTGCCTAAGGTCACGATGAACATCGAGGATATCTATACCGGACAGGTTGCAGTAGTGGACGGCGTGCCGCTAGGTGTGGCGCTTCCCGGAGGAGTGATCTCGGGGGTGTCTCGATCCATTACGCTCAAGATTGACCAGGCGCTAAGAACTGCGGATGCGGAAACAAGTACGCTAAGCGAGAACGGCATGGTGTCGCCCCTGAAACTGATGTTGGCAGCTCGTGGCGCCGCGTTGGTCGACGAAGCATTTACATTGAGCATGTCGCGCTACATATCGGAGTGCACCGACGGCATTCCGCCGAACGCGGCGAGCAGTGCGGCAAGTCCCTTTCTCTTCCTGCAGAATCCGTTCCAAAACTACCTCACTGCGATCTATCCGTTTGGATCGAGCCCTAGTTCAGCGAACCAGTGGACAACGCCAGAGTTCGTTACCTGCACGGACGCAGCAAACAAGCTTGATACAAAGCTTCGGGAGATAATATCCGGCCCAGATTTTGACGAATATCTTACCCAGCGTATGGGAGTGAATAGGCCGGCGGGCACCATGGGTGGCCGCTGGACTGCGAACGACTTGCAGGTCTACATCAACAACTTCGCAACCGCTGGAACGGATGCGCAGAACGTCATGGCTCAGCTGGCGACGTCCGATATCATCGCGGATACGTACCGGTGCGGCGCTCTTGATAAAGCGGATGCCATCAGTTGTTCAGCAGCCATGCGTAGCGCAGTCGAGGGCGCCAAGTTTGACTCGGCGGGTCGAGGTAGTGTCTTCGCGCGGACTATGATTCCAAGCATGAACGTCTTCATGTTCCTGTTCTTTGCGATCAGCCCTTTGATTGCTGTGGTGATCGCCGTGTCAGGTATGCACGGTGTTACGAAGGTGATGCCTAACTACCTTCTGTTTGGTGTCTGGACTCAATCCTGGTTGCCAATGGCCGCGATCATCAATCACTTCATTCTTCGCCAGTCTAAAGAGGCTGCGGAACGGGGCTTGATCACTGCGGATGGGCTGCCGTTACGTTCAGGTGTTGAGTTCTATGATCTCTTGAGCACCAAGATTGCAGCCGCGTCGGACCTGCTCGCGTCGACGCCGATCGTAACGTTCGCCATTATTTCTGGTTCTGTGATGGGTCTGGCGCAGCTCGCCAGCAAAGCCGGTGATAGTTTCAGCGAAAAGAACGTTGCTCCGGACGTCAATAAGGTAGATTCTGCCGCCTCGGTAGCGGCTCGTCACGCGGAGGCACCGCGCACCACCAATTCGGGAATGACTCTGAACCGCGGTGTTGGCGGCACTGGGTACGGGGGATCGAGTGATCCGTTGGCGCTCAGCATGTCAAGCGACAGCATGCGAACTCTCGCTGCAGGTGAGCAATATGCGGCGGAGTCGTTACAAACACAGTCGCAGCAATTATCACAAGCTCTTTACCAGGGATACGGTGCGAAGGTTGCAGGTTCATCGTCATCGAGCCATGGGAAATTCGGGTCGGCGGATTTTACGCAGCTGCACGGGCAAAGTCGAACTATCGCTGATTCGTTAAATCAAGCGATCAAATCCGCGAATAACGACAGTACTGTCAAATCGCTGGGCCTGAACACAAACCAGCTAACCAATGCAGCCACCGGTGCTTACCTTGATGCCGCCAACCGGGAGGAGAAAGCGGAAGGACGAGGAGCAGCTGCAAAACACGCTGTGAGAGGGGCAGTGCTCGCTGCTTTCAAAACTATGGGCAATCTCGCACCTACTGCTGCGTTGCAAGAGCAGGCGGTAAAAAGCTTCGAGAACGCCATTAGTCAACAGCTTGCCTCAACTGCTACCCAAACAGATGACTGGGCTGCAAAGTTCTCATCAGGGGAGCGGTCATCTGCAGAAAATTCCTTCCTCAGCGAGGTATCAAAGAGCTCTGACAAGAAGCTTGGGGAGACGCTTTCCCAGACTAATGCCCAATCACGTAAGAGGGCGCAGACAGCGCAACAACTCGATAGCTTTGCGAAGAGCCTCAAGTCGGGAGTAAACCTTGCAGGGGGCGACCTCGCGAATATGGCCGCGAATGGGTCGGGCAAACTAGGTGAGCGCCTTGCAGATCTAAGGCGAGAAAACGGCATTTCCGAGCAAACTGCCTACGATACTGCGCAAAAGGCGACAAACGGAAAATTTACGGGCGATGGCACTCCAGGCGATAACGCTCGGAACCGGGCTCTGGGCACTGCGTATGGAACGATGTTAATGCTTGGGCAAAGTCATAAAGCAGAGATTGCGAATGCAGCATTGTCGGAATTGCAGATGACTAATGCGGTGGGGTCTATTAAGAGCGGTTCACAGGTGGCGGGAGCTGTGGATGATCAAGCATCCGCCGCGCCTACTGGGCTTTCACAGAACACGGCTGGGCGTATAGCTGCGATGAAACCACAGGCCGAACAGGCAGCAGCCAATGCAGCTGGCGAAACACAGGGTGTTAACGGACAATTAAGAAGTAGGCAAGGCGCTGCATCACAGGGTGTTACTGCGGAGACCTTCAAAGGTTATTCCGGAAAGGTTGATGAGGCGGCCGCCGCTTCAGGTGTTCAGGCAGCAAATAACAACCGCGTCACTGCGGCAACGCCGGGAGAACAATTCAAGGCCCGTGCAGCAGCGCTTGAGCGTGACTATGCCGAAAACTCCACAATTGCTGGTATGGCTTCAGATTTCGCTAAGGAGGTCGCAAACGATGGTGTCCTCCTAGGCATTTCTGCGACGGCTGGTGTCGCCGCTGCACATGCCACGTTAGGCGATATTTCCAGTGCATATGAGCGCCAAAAAGGTGCTGGCTCCGGCGGCCCTACTACTGGAGGGCAGCCAACAGGCGGGAACCCATCAGGCGGGAATAGTCCCGGATCGGGAGGTTCCCGTACTGGAGGCGGTCAGGGAGGAGTCTCGCAAGGGCAATACACTCAGAAGGTGCTTGGTAAAGTAGCGGATAAAATGCCTGCCGTGGCTGCCGTAGTGGGTGCGCGGCACGCCGCAGCAACCGCAATCGGTGCAGTAGGACTCGCTCCTGGCGCCGCAGTTGCGAATACGGTTGCAGCAACCGTCGATATGGTGACTTTGGGCACGGCACTCTATGACGCCATCAAGGAAGTTGATAACGAAATAGCAAGTGGTAAATAGCTCGTTGTACTGGGAGCGAGTGTGGCAACGACGGGTCGGGAGGCATTTGCTGGCTAAAAATAACACGGAATTACGTGGTCTCTTTTGCTAACATATCCGGAGATGGAGGTAAAAATGGCGTCGCAAACCACGAAAACGTTGTTAGGGTATTCACTTATCGGCTTAGCGGGACCGGTCACCGTGATTTTGTGGCCGTACCTCGGCGCGTGGACATTGCTGACCCTGCTCCCACTGTTGCTCGTTGCAAGGTCGATGACGTCGGTGCGTGAGGATACGAACGCTATAGATGCTGATGCATTAACGGATGCCGAAGACGAATCCGGTAGGGACAGCGATTACAAAGGACCCACGTTGGAAGAAGAGTTGCGCCTTAATCCGGCGTATTCCATGGTCGCAGGTAATGTGCATCACAACATTACCTCTACCGATCCTAATCCTAATTCACTCTAAATCGGTTCCGGTCTTCGAACTAAGTCGGAGACTGGATATCGGATCACCCTCCCTTATCGCAGGTCGTCACTGCAATCTTGCCCTCATTGTCACTGCCATCAAAAGCCACGAACGGCTCATTGCGTCTCAACGGTTAAAGTGATCCAAATCGTTTAGATGCCGGATGCTCCTGCTTATTTACGTTCGGTGGGCAGGGCCATTTGATACGGTCCTCGAAAACGCGCTCCAGATCGCTGTTTTCGATGCTCCTAGGCAATCTTCCCAATGTTATAAAAGTCGGTGGAAATTCTATCCTCCGAGGGAAGCTCGATGTCTAAGAAATACTCACTCATTCTATCGGCCTTGCTGACGGCATCCATGCTTTCAGCAGGGACGAACACGGTCACCGCTGGGACACCAGCGGAAGCCTATTTCACTACGAATCAGACCTGGACCCCGCCGGCAGGACTCACGACTGTCAAGCGGGTTGTCACCGTCGGCGGAGGCGCCGCGGGAAGCGCGGACCAGTCCGGTAACTTTGGTGCGGCCGGCAAGCCGGCGCCGGGTGGCGCGACTGGCGGCACCGGTTGGGGCGCTGGCGGCGGGGCTGGGTTGGGCGGCGGCGGCGGACAGGCGGGTGCTGTAGTCGACCAGGCGAACGTGGCCGTGTCAGGGCCGGTCTACGTCACAGTCGGCGCGGCTGGGACGTCAGTTGGTGCAAACGGTAGTCAGACTTGTTTCGGCTCTGTCTGCGCGACCGGCGGCAAAGGCGGTGGCGCTTTCAACGATTATTCGCCCGTAAGTGGCGGTCAGGCCGGATGGGGTGGAACGAACGGTACTGGTACAAAGACTTCCCCTGTCCAAGCATTTGGCAATATCTACACAGGACAAACATCCTCTGCCCGAACAGTCACGGTCTACAACAATAGCGGAGGACCTTCCGCCTTTCAAAGTATCGGTACTGCCAGCAACGTCAACGTCTCGGGTGACGCGTGCTCGGGAAGAACCATTGCCGCTGGCGCGAGCTGCACCTTCAGCCTCTCCGTTTCGCCCACGTCCGTTGGCGATCTTACAAGGACAGTTCCTGTCAGGACCGATCGAGGCATTTTGAATGTCGCAGTTCAAGCAACGGGCGAGACACCTCCTAACTGTAATCTGCCATGGGGCGGCCAGATCGCCAGCGGTCAGAGCGTCACTGCCTATAACAGCTACTCCGTCCCATACGGCAATTCCTGCTATGCAGAGACCCGTACTTGTAACGCCGGTACGCTGTCGGGTTCTTACACGGCTTCGTACTGCCAAGTCCAGCCTGGCGCAAGCTGCAGCGTTCCCTGGGGTGGTTCGATCAGCGATGGCCAGTCCATCTATGCATACGATTCGCCGTCCGTTACGTCGCCGTCGTCGTGTTCTGGACAATGGCGCACTTGCTACAACGGCTATCTGAGTGGCAGCGGTTCCTATAACTCTTGCTCGGTTCAAGCAGGCAGTGGCACATGGCAGATGAAAGACTATCTGGGCGATCTAGGATGCGAACCGTGGCAGCCTGCTCAACCTATGCCACAAGGGACATGTTCGCCAATTGGTGCAATTCAGAATTCGTACTCGTGGGTGAATAACGGGCAGTGTGGCAACTGGTCGACAAAGAGTGGATTCTCGTTCATCTGCCAATAAACATTCGTGCGCGCGATCGAAGCCAATGTCAAGTACGGGACTGCGCACAGCGCAGTCTCCGTAGTGGAGCTAAATAATGAGAAAAAATAAACTAAGTTATGGGCCTTTGCTGCTCGCGCTCATCGTTGCCGGCATATGCGACGTGCGTGCTCAGACGGTGCCGCCTTGGGCGGCCGCCAACGCAGCCAACGCGAATGGTGCAGGCATCGTATACGTTCAATACGACGTTCCGCCTCCAGCCAACGTGCAGGCAACTGACGGAACAATCCTGGGAAAGGTCGATATCAGCTGGAATTCGGTGTCGCCAACGGCAAAGTATTGGGTCTATCGCGATGGTGTGCTGATAAGTTCGTCAACCGGCATTACCGCGACCATCTTCACTGACACAGCGCCCGATGGATATAAAACCTACTCCTATACGGTCACCGCTGGCATGGACGGGGGCGTGAGCGATCCCAGTACCGCAAATACGGGATATGCATTGGCTGATGGCAGCGTACTCAAGATGACGGCTACCGATGGTACGGTAACCGACAAGGTCAACATCGCATGGACGAAGGTCGGCGGCGCCGAGGGCTACCGAATCTACAAGAACGACACACTCCTCAATACGGTAACGGGAGAATCGGTCGTCACGTTCTCGGACGCGAGCGTCGCGGGGCAAGCGACAGTGCATGCCTATGCGGTCACCGCATATAAGGGAGCGACTGAAACTTTGAAGTCCACCGATAACGGACACGCCAACGTCACGCCCGCCTCACTCACAGGCGATATGGAAACGCTGATCAACAAGCCTAGCGACCCATACGTGCCAGTCGTGACAGATGCGAATATGCCTGGCGATACGTTTGTCTACGTTGTCACCGCACAAGGAACGAATGGGGTTGTCACTGTTGTCGGCAATAAGCTGATCTATACCCCGAATGTCGACTATCAGGGCAACGACGTCTTCACCGTGCGCGCAACAGACAAGGCCGGGGCGACCGTCACCGGTGACGTCAAGGTATTTGTCGGTTGCCCGAACCCGACCATTTATGGCGCCGAAGCCTCCGACGATCTGACCAACCTGGTCGGCTTGACGCAGGTGGCTAACTGCGGTGATCCCGTCAATACCAAAGTCAGCGTGCAGATCCTGAATGGCGGCCGTGAAATCAAGAAAGAGGCGCTCAGCCTCACAAAGGTAACGGGCGACAACCTGTACTACAGCTTCACAACCGACATCAGCACACTTTCAGACGGAACGTACACGATCAACATGACGATGACGGACGCATATAACCATACAGCGACCGCAAACAGTCAACTCGTGGTCGACTGGAATGGACAGGCAACTCCCAGCTTCACGTACAAGAGCGTTCCAGTTTTCACAGGCTCGACCACGACTGAAAGCTTGGGCAACATCGGTATCAAGTAATGGGGGCCACCGTGAGAAAAAATAAACAAATCGCAACCGCCATCCTATTTGTCATTGCGGCCGCATCCGGAACGGCCCACGCGGCTCCTGCGACCGTGATACAGAAGCTCAATGCCACCTCGGTTGCCGGCGGCCCGATCGATTTGGGTAACAACCGCATGCTGACCATAGTCGGTTACGCTGCTGACGTGGCGACAATGGACTCCGGCACAATCAGCTCTGTGGTGATCCGCAACCTCGACAACGGCGATGTCTACTCGGCGCCTGTTCTCAGGCGAGTCGCGAATTTCGATGCGCTGCTGAGCAAGGCCGGAACGGCGCCGGCGACCGCCAGCAAGCTGGTCAACGCAGGCTTCATCGCCGTGATTGATTCCTATACCTTGCCGGCTGGAACCTATGAAGCGGCAGGAGTCAACTTCACGCCGACGGGTGGGACCGCGGCGGTATCCGTAGTGGCATCGACGAAGGGACTCTTCAGCGTCCCGCAAAATCGGGTGGTCGGCGACATCCTGGTCACAGGACCGGATGGCGCTCCAGTGGCCGTGTCCTTGAAGCCGGGAACCGGAACCGAGACCAAGGGAACAATGTTCCTCAGTGGTTATCCAGCGTTGCGCAATGGGGCCTATACGGTGCGAGCAACAGCGCGTAACAAGTACGGCAAATCGGCCGGAACCGAGTCGATTACCGTTCGCTACACCCGCCCGATTGTAAAAGCAGATATCACATCGCCGTTGGTTGAAGGATTCCCGGGCATGCCAAGCATGCTCACGATCGCCAGTCCACTCGATAACTCCCCGTTGACCGGCACGATTACGGGGAAGATTCTTCTGGAAAATGCGGTGCTGGGAACGGTCAACCTGCAGGGAGTCGATCTATCGACTACAGAAGAGAAAGACGTCGCCCTGGCGCCGAAGCAGCAAGGTCGCTATCAGGTGAGCGGAAAGGCCTCCGCCAGCCGCGGAACGGCACGCATCTGGATCGACGCGCCCGATGCGCCTGATCTGCAGGTTACTGTCGGAAGTTGGGACCCGGACGCAGGGATCAAGGTTCAGAAAAATCGCGAGCTTTACGCGCCGCTTCTTGATCCGGTCCAGATTCTTGCGTCAGCCGAATCGGGGAGCAATTGCAACACGATCTATGGTGTGACGGACGGTGCGACGATGAGCGGCAGTTATGCGCAGCCGTCGTGCGCCGTGCGGTACAAGAACCTTCCTGACGGAGTCGTGCAAGAAGCTGCGATGCGAGGCAGTTTGAAGGGCTATCTCAAGAAGGACGGTGACCACGGCATTGACTTCGAGACCGGCATTCTGTGGACACATCCAGATACTGGGGAAACGGCGTTCTATAAGGCGAAAGACCGCTCCATGAAGCTGGCTGGTATCGAGCCGAACGAGCCCGAAGTCACCTTCGCTCATACGGACAAGCTGGCAATACCGGCGAAAGGATCACCAGGGAAGCTGCTGACACTACCTGGCCAGAACACGGCCGGCCGCGTCACTGTGACCGGCAAGTATCCTGACATGTCGGTGCAGGTTACTGTTGGATCCGGAACTCCGAAAACCGTATCCACGTCGGGCACCTCCTTGCGCGAGTTCATCAACACGACTGTTCCCGGGATCTGGGAAACGCAAGATGTTGTCATTGAGAGCTGGTACAACAAATATCCCGAGAAGAGATTCAAGAAGACGCTGACCTTCACCGCGATCCCGCGTGATCCGGTGGTTGTGCTGACCAACGCGTCGACGGTCTCTACCTCCGACGCCGTTGTCAAAGGCAATCTCGGCGTTTATCAGGGCGCTTCGGGCGGTTTCAAATATAGCCCGACGGAAACCGGCGCTTGGACGGTCCAGCTTTTTGAGGATGACGGAAAGGGCAATCGTACCGCTCTCGGAGAGCCTGTCACTGAGATCGCTGCGGACGGCGCCTTCACCGTCAACCTGGGCAAGCTACCGGCAGGCCGTAAGAACCTCCTCGCCGTCGGTAAGCTCACATCAGCCGACACCGGTGTGACCACGCCTGACATAACGAGCACCAAGGTTTCCCTGATCGTTGCGGACGGCTCGCCGCTGACCGGAAAGATCGAAGTGCGGCAGCCGTCTGGTCCGGTTCCATTTACTCCGTCACTCAATATCCTGCTCGATGGGCAGATGCGTGTTGCAGACATCGGCAAGGTCGAGTGGCTGTCCTCAACGGACGGCGTAAACTTTGCGAAAGTCGATGGCGCGAATACAGGCCTGCGGCCGCAGATGACTACCTCCGGGAAGGTTTGGTATAAGGCGAAGCTGACGAACCGCCACAGCGATGTCGCACATGAGCTCGATCCTGTGCAGGTACAAGCCTTTGCCGTACCCAAAGTGACCGTCACGGGAGACACCGCCACGTTTGTCGGTCAACCGGTTGTCTTGACGGCGTCGACGAATGGACCGGAAGCCGACTACGTTTGGTCGGTTGGCCAGTCTGCGACCGATCGCAATCCACAGGTGGTGTCCGGTGTCGATACGATCACCATCACGCCTACCGCTCCGTCGGATATGTTGATCAAGGTCGTCGCCAGCGAGAAGGGCGCACCTGCCGATAATGCCGCGAAGAATGCATCGGTTACGACGGTGCTTCGCGTAATCCGGCCGGCTGTGCAGAGGCCGATGATTACGGGGCCGGGTTATGTGGAGACAGGCAAGGAATACGAATTCAAGGCGGTCATTCCCTCGCTATTTGCACCGGGCCTGAAGACCAGTCTGGTAGCGAAAGGGCAGTGGGTTCTCCCTGACGGCGCGACCGTCGAGGGCGACACGCTCCGTTATACGATTCAGCCAACCGATCGCGCTCTGCGTTACGAGGCCTGGGTGGAAAACGTGGACGGTACAAAAACCTTCTCCGACTTCGGACTGCGCTCGTGGACCTATGAGTGGCCGGAATGGCAGCTGGTTACAAAGGTTGTCGACAATCGGGTGCCGGCGACCCTGCGATTCCAGGTCTCCCCGAAGAATCCACGCGACAGCCAGAAAATGGGTGGTGAGAAGCCGACCTACAATTGGCAGTTCCCGGCTTCTTTCAAGGTGGTCTCCCAGAGCGCCGAGTCGGTGATGGTGGAAGCTTACGAACCAGGCGAGTTCCAAGCCGTGGCTCGGGTGAGCGATTCTCGCGGCAACGTGACGGAAGTCAATTCTGACCTGATCCAGATCGCGCCGGCGCCGGATCTCATTCCGGAAGTGGCTATCCAGTCGGGGGATCGTTGGAACCGCGCGCCGAACAAGGTGTACGCTAGGGTGAACCTACTTTCCGTGCCGAAGAACGATAGTTTTGAGTCAGCGTCATTCAAGTTGAATGGGAAAGAGGTGGCGTCCGGTAAAGCTGTCGCTACCTTCATCGACATCCCATCGGCCGGAACGCATGAAGTGTCAGCCGTGGTACGAAGCGCTGGAGGCAAAGTTGCTACGGCAACCAAGTCGATTGATCTCGGCACGGGCGATTCGCCTGTGTGTTCGATCCAGCAATATGGCGACGGAAAAACCAGCCTAAGCCTGATCGCTCGGTGCACGGTCACTCAAGGACTCGTCAACGGCTACAAGTGGACAGTCAATGGCCAACCGATGGCGGCGACCAGCTATATGCTGTCGTTCGCTAAGAAGGACCTCGATGCCGGCGTCGTCTCTGCTCAAGTAACTGCAACGACAGACAAAGGGCAAGAGGGAATCGCTACCTGGCCAAACTAGAACTGAGTGCCTAGCACCCAAGACGCCGCCCCTCTGGGCGGCGTTTTTCTTTGGCCAGCAACGCCTGTGTAAAGGTGGTGCTGTCGATCGAGAGTGACCAAACCAACTGATGGAAGGGCGAAAACGACGTCCAATCAGTGTTTTTCGATACTCCGCTCACCGGTCTAGGTGCTTAAAATGTTTTCCATACAAAATTTGCGCCCGACACGATGAATCTCGCACTTGTGACTTCAAACCAAAAAGATCTCGCGGATAACGACGGCATGGCAGAACAGAATATTGGCCAAGCCGGAGATCAAGCGGGAGTTTCCGCCACATTGCGCCGTGTCATCGATCGCTCGCCAACGCGATACAAACTTAACCTTCTTGCCATACTTTGGCCTCCGGTTATGACGGTGCTCGAGTGCGTGACACGCCGGGCCTATGAAATCGGAACACCCAAGGAAGCGGAAGAAATCGTGAGCCGTGCTCTGGTGGCCGGACTCCGTGCCGCGGATGCCGTGATCGACTATACCGCTCCGTCGTGGCCAATGCGTAATGTCGATGCGTTCATGACTGGCGTGAAGGAGTATGCGAACGGCCGAAACGTCTTTCCCTGCCACGCGGCGATGCTGACCTGTGATTCTCTGCCCGCGTGCCGATCCGTACCGGCAATTGATGCCGACACAGAAATGATTGGAAGCGGTTCGGCCCCGAAAAGACCCACTGGCCCATGCGCCGAGTGATGAAAGAGGTAATTTATCCCGTATTCCAGCCTGTTCTGGACCTGAGGACATCCAAGTTTGGGTGGCTGGAAGCATTGGCACGCATCGAAGGCGACGCTACTCTACGTGGTCATATCGATTTAATACAGCGGGCCGAGAAAGAGGGATTCATTCACGAAATCGACCTGGCGATGGTCGACGAGCTCATTCGCCAATATGATCCGGCCGAGCTGCCAATCTCGGTCAACCTTTCCGTACTGACGATCGAGCAGCATACAGATAGCCTGCTCTCGATGCTTGAAGATAACCCGGGTCCAGCGTCGTCACTTATCCTCGAGATCACGGAAACGCTTCCGATTCGGGATGTTCAAACCGTCGAGGACTTTTGCTCGATCGCTAAAGCGCTTGGCTGCCAAATTGCAGTGGATGATTGCGGTGCCGGCTACTTCACGGCGGAGCTGGTCATGCGCTTGGCTCCAAACATCATCAAGCTCTCGCAGTCGCTGGTCAACAGGGTGTCGGAAACGCAAGACTTCTCGCTACTGCTGGAGATCTATGGAATCAGTAGCGTCACCAGGGCGCGCATAGTGGCGGAAGGAATAGATACGCTCGATAAGCTCCAACTATTGAGCAGCATGGGTTGCCATTACGCGCAAGGTTACCTAATCGCGCGACCTGGCCGACTTCAATCCTTCTGGAACCACCACCTATACCCTGCAAAGCTATTGTCACAGACAAAAGTGGCGGTCACTTCTACCTATCACCAGTCGGTGAGATACCACACCCAGAAGATTGCATAAGCGATCAAGGCCGCCATCGCAGTCCGCAGTTTCGTCCTGTTCCACTCAGCCCAGCCTGTCTGTAATGCTTCACGATAGAGCCGATCGACTTCGGTCTCCGTGAGGGAAGGCTTTCGCTTCAAAGTCTTTTTTCGGAAGACGTTGTATAACATCGTGCGCCCGTCATCCTTTCCTTGGAGCCAGGCTTTCACGCTCCGCGGATCATTTCCCGCATGATCGGTATAGATTTCCACTTGGGACTCCCTTCACGAATATTCACGATGAACAATAATGGCTGAGCGTACACAGTCCAGTTGACCATTTCTGAAAAAGTTTTGCGGTGCGTGATCGTCCAGCGTTTTGGACGGCCGGCGCATGGGTAGTACAGAATTAGATTCTGTAAGCAGAAACAATTCAACGAGAGAGTAGCTCGGTATCCCACGGATCGCGCGGGAACCCTTCTGCGGGGCTAACAGGGGTTTTGTCGGACCGATGATTACCGGGTTGGTCGTCACGCTGCGTGTAATGGGCTTCGCAACATAACATGCCGTTCTTGACTTACGCAGCAAGAAGGTAGAGATGCTCGACCCCTAGAGTAGGGTCGAGCCGGGGGTCAATTGGCCATTACTCCAGAGGCCCAAAGGTCACCGAGATCGGGCTCATATTTCTCTCCCTCCGCCGGCGGTGTCTCGTCACTGGCCGACCGGCGGGCCTCGACGGCGGGTTGCGCCCTCGCACTTTGGTGTTCCACCGAGGCCTGTTTGGGCTCTGCAATGCCATTGGTTGCGATCAGTGTTCGGCCGCGCTCGATTGCTAGACCCATGCTCGCCAGCAGATACAAGCGCTTCGCTCGATGGTAGGGTGCGAGATCCAAGAGTTCCTTCGCAAGTTCATCCGTGGAGGACTGAGAGATGCGAAGAGTGACGCGTATGCTATTGGTACTGTCAGACATGGGTTAACCCGCAATGGCAGTAAGGCGGTCCGCGATGTTAGTAGAAGGGAAGGTCATCTATGCCTAACCTGTGTCCGTTACGCGGGAACAGCGCTAGCTCGCGCAGCAGACGACGCCCAATTCGAGCCGATAATCTGAAAACCGCGTACGTTTGCAAACTGCGGATCGGTCAGCTTCACGATCTTGTGTGCGGGAAACTTGGCTTGAAGTGCCTTCTGGAAGATCGTAGCGCCGCCTCCGGAGAGGAAGATATTGTCGATGTCGTCGCCCACGCCCACATTCTTCTCGAGAGCGCTGATAGCCTGATCAATCACGGCATCACCAGCCGATAGATACTTTGTCAGATCAACCTCGTTACCGAACAGTCGAAATGACTCGTTATTGCAAAGTGCGGAGTCGATGCGGCTCACTACACTAGAGATGCTTGCTCTCGCCTCAGCTTTGTTGTCACGAAGGACGGAATCAGCGATCGCGCGAACGACCGCCGCCATTCCACGTTCCACCGATCCGCTTCGTGCATTACTTGGCGCCATACCCTGAGTGAGCATCCAGTCGAAAGTGTTGTACCCCGGATCAACGATAAGATTCACCCGTTTCTTCAATTCTTCGAGACTACGCTGGCGAAACCCGTAATCGAAAAAGGCGCCTAAGGGTTGCGGCAGAACCCGCACTTGGCCGATCTCAACTGTAGCGCCTGACACATTGACGACATGTTCGCCAACGACCTTCTCCTGCAGCGGCTTCGCCATATCGTTCATTGTCAGGCTGGGTAGTCCAAGGATCAGCCAGTCAATGCGATTTTCGGGGAGATGGGGAAGCATGTATGACAGGGCGCCATAGAGCCTGGCCATGTAAGCATCAGAAATGGCGAAATCGCGGGAGAGGATTTCGGAGGCATCATTCGCGCCCTCTGCGCCGATTACGTTTTTGCCTACCTCGTATTTTTTACCGTTTACGGCGACGGTCACCGTATCCAGCTTCGACATTACGCCGCTAGACATATCGAAGCCCTGCGAGATCGGTGAGCGTGAAGGAAAGCCGTCGCATTCGATCTTCCCCGAATCGAATTGGTGGCGAAGTACATATTTGATGTGGCCATAACCAACGTCGATGGCACGGACAACTGGAAGCGTAGAGGATTTGGACATCTATTAATCTCCATGTGTAAGGTCTGCAACTAGGCCACTAATTGTTGCAGAGTTGGGCATCCAGTTCTGGGCTAAAAGTGACCTAAACGGGCAGCATTGCGGCGCTACCGCCGCAGCAGCGAAAAAAAACGCGTCTCTGCGGAGGCGCGAATGCCAACAGCGATCCATGCGCATGCATTTATCCGTCGCTAGAGCGAAGCGCTGAGGGTAAATGTTGAACAAATGGTGAACATTTCGCTGGCTGAGCCACGTACGACACTGGGACTAGCCCCACCAATTGGAAAATGTTGAACAAATGGTGAACATTTTCTCAGTGCGTACCGGGGGCAGATAAGTCGATTAGAAAATGTTGAACAAATGGTGAACATTTTCTCAGTGCGTACCGGGGGGCAGATAAGCCGATTAGAAAATGTTGAACAAATGGTGAACATTTGGGGAACATCGGGTCGCCGCACTTCATAACTCACGCTACTTGAGCTTCTTAATAGTCCACAAATTGCCCATCGTGGCGCCGTTGTTCTCGACGTATAGAGCAGCTGCCGGTTCTGGGATGGGCATTCGTCTACCTGTGCGTTCCACTATGTTGCTTGGATTGGCACCAAGAAAGTGGCGTTCCCGCTGCAAATAGGCCCCTATGGACTGTCGTCGTTTCTGAGAGGCGAAGCGGTATGCCGAGGAAAAATACAAATAGATTTTCGAGGTAATCGAAAAGGTAGGAAAAAACATATTGACGGGCGAAACATTAAGGATCTAGAATTTCCTTGTCTTGAGTGGTGGCGCACTTTTTAAAACGCTGTGGACCCTGTGCTCTCCACCCCGAGTGTCCCTTGTGGATGCGAAGGAAACCGCAGTTACCCGTTTGTGCCGGTGCTACACCGGGCAGACACAAGTGCCAGGGGAAGTGATTGGCATTTGGCGCCATTACGTATCTACGGATGCGTGATAACCCACCAGGGACTATGTACCGCTGGGGGCATATAGAGGTTGGACCTGAGTTCTACGCATCATTGTGAAGAACCTGCGTTCAACGACCGCACTTGTGCGGTGTGTAATGACCGGCGTCCTGCCGGTCAGCAGCTGAAGAACGGAAGATCATCTCCGTGGAGCGTCGGGCCGTCCGTTGTCGAAACGGTCTGGTAAGGACGCCGGCCGACCTTGCGGCTGTCATGGTTTCGCCCAGACAGACCAATATGGGAAGGTTGAAACCCCACCATGATCTTGCGCTGCCATTCCAATAGGGATGGGCAAAACGGCGCTAGGCGATGTGGCTCATCGCTCACCGAGGGAACTCTTCTGCTTTTCCGCTTGATTATTCAAGAGAAATTGCGCGCGACGCATGGCTATTGTCATGCGACTGTGGCTCCTGGTTTCTGCAACACTGGAGACGGTCCACGGGGAAAAGCGACTCGGAATGCCCTGTTGGCAGGGGCTCAATTACCTATGCGGTCCGCTATGATGCGGTCCGAGGCAATTTCTAATTTTCTATCGGGGTGGTAGTCCGTTATGAACGGATGCCGTGGGATTCGCCACGCTACCCTGGTCAGGACCCTCCGGATGGACGGGTGAGGCTGAGAGCCCATTCGCCATATTGTCTCCGTCGACTATCACGTCGAAAGGAGCACCGGACTGGGAGGCTCTACGGACGCTATGAAGCGTTTCGTAACCTTTCACGCAATAGCCGAAATGCTTTGCGTTGTAGCCAAGTGATTCACAACTCTAACCTACGCCATATACCGCAAAGAGCGCTTCCCCCGCTCGACAATCTAGCGGCCTCGCCAGGTCGTCCGAAGTAATTCGGGAGCTTCATCATGAATATCAATGTGCCGTCCGGTAGGGACGGCGTGCATGTGTACGTCCTTAACAAACCTGAGCACGGTACAGAGGCAATAAGCCCAGACACCGACGTCCGCTACTTAATTGTCCGTGAGCGCCCTAGCGGTTCTGAAAGCTGGAGCGAAGTCGTTGAACCTGATTCGGAGGAGAACAAACATGAGAGATAACACTTCTGAGGCAATGTTGCCTAAGCCGTTGGTAGATGCACTCGACCGTCACTTGAACCATCGGGGCCGGCGGACAGTAAAGGATGACCGTAACGTCGGCGATTACACCCTCGTAAGCCGTCGGTCAGGTTTGCTATGTGGCTTTGCCGAACTGCGGCATATGGGCTTCAAGCTGACGACACCGGATAGCCTTCGGGAGAATCACATTAAGGCTTTGGTGAGCTACTGGGTGCAACAGGAATTCTCTGCCTCAACTATCCAGAATCGACTTGCCCACTTCAGAGCGCTTTCTAAGTGGATCGGCAAGCCTGGCATGGTTCGGTCGACGATGTCCTACGTTGACGAGGCTAATCGCCATCGGGTACGTCGGACGGTTGCCGCGCAAGAGAACCTCAGCTGGAAAGGTAAAGGCATCGACGTGACTGAGGTAATCAAGGAGGCTGAACGTCGAGATAAGTATACGGCGCTGTACCTCCGTCTGATGCATGCCTTTGGATTGCGGCTTAGGGAAGCCATCTGTCTGCGCCCGCTGGTCGATGTCGCTGACAATGGGCACTTCTTGTCTGTGAGGGACGGCACCAAAGGTGGGCGGCATCGTATTGTCCAAATCGAGACGGACTATCAGCGCGAGACACTCTCTCTAGCAGCTGCCATGTCGCAACCAAAGAACAAGCGAATCATTGCTGCACACCGTTCATTGGAGCAGGCCTACCAACGAACCCGCTATCAAATGCGGAAGCTGGGTCTGACCCGGGAAGGTCTTGGCGTCACGGCTCATGGCTTGAGGCACCAATATGCCCAGAACCGCTATGAGAAGATTGCAGGGATACCCAGCCCAATTTGCGGAGGCGACCCGGCTCAGATCGATCGGGACACCCATCTGCACGCGTGCTATGACGTCATGCAGCAACTGGGACATAGCAGGGTGGATGTTGCAGCGTCCTACTATGGAACGCACGGACACGCGCTGCGGGGCAAGGACAATCCTGGAATGCCTTGGGAGAGAGAGGCGCGCAAGGCCAAGGCGCTTCAGGCCGCGAAAGCCGGCGAATCGGCAAGAGTGATGCCGAACTATGGAGAGGTAATCAATCGCGCGACCAAAGTGCAGTACTCCTTTGTCCTCAAGGCGCAGCCAACAGCACTTTCCGCGGGTGCCCATGAACCAGGTGAAACGGAGGCGTCATGACCGCAACGATGTACAACGAGGACGCTCGGCGGCGAAGGATGGCGATCATCGGGGCCTCCTTGGCCGGCGTGAAGGCACTTGCGCATGGAGTAGCGGCCGTGGCGTTCTATTTTCTCGACCACGACGTTGTCGGCGCCGGACTGCAGGTGGCTGGCACGGTAATTTGGGTAGGTAAGGCAGCCTGGGAGATGCGTTGATGGACACCACGACCTATATATAGTGATGAATGGAAATCCACCGTCTCCAAAGCGAGTCCAGAATGGCGATCGTACTGTGAGGCGCTTTCCAGAGTGAAGCGATTCTTCCGCCTCCAGCTCACAAGCGGACGGAACTTGGCCGTAGCGGACTTCAAGCAGTACGTGTCCCTACTGGAGGGCGATGGCGAAGCGCAGCCTCGCCGCGTGCGTGAAGCCATCGACAAGCTTCAGTCGGATTTCAACTTGATCGGCATCCACGAGGGTGACCAGATCAAGGCCGAGATCCTGAATGAACTTCAAAAGCAGCCGGAGCCAGTCAGCAGCTGAGATTGGCGCGGCCGCTAACAAATTTCAAAAACGCTACCCTGAAATTCCGACAATAGGAAGGCTCAGTGACGCCCGCGCATCTCGTGGCGTACGTGCCTTGAACGAATAGGGAAGCAGAGATAAGGAAAGGAGGTCCAAGATGCCAATATTCGAGGCATTTTCACCCGAAGTCGAACAGGTACTCCTGGCGCTTCGGTCCGGCGATCGCGTGAGCGATACCGCGCCGGCAGCCACACAGGTTCAGCAAGCCTTGAAACGGTTCGAGGAGACGATTGCCGACGGTGCTGGCGCCGATGACGATAGTCGGTCGAAAGACCTGCGGCGTCGATACCATAGGCCGGGTCCGAAGTCGGCATTGTTTGCTCGCCTGCTGGCGGGGAAAGATCCATTGCCGTATCCGCCGCCGACCAGCTTTTCCTATCCATGGTACGAGCTGATCGAGCAACCGGGCCCGCATCTCATCAATACCGTGGGTGGCGTCGCCAGTCTGGTTGCGATCATGAACGGAGACATGGGCACGGGGTGTGCAAGGCACCTGCTTCTCAACCAGTGCATCTGGGGCGTCGAGCACGCCAACGATGCGGCCGAGGAGCTGCTGGCCATCCAGGACGAGTTCACGAAGAGCGCGGGGCCGGAGCCTGCACTTGCTCCCTATTGGAGCCGGGTTCGCGCCGCATACTCAGCCGGTCCAGTGTTCATTGTCCGGTATGGACGGTGGGAGCCGTTTCGCATGGAACTGGGGAGGTTGACGACGACGGCCAGGCGCGATCATGCCGAGCGGTCGGTGTCGCTGGGTGGCCGGATGGAATCAATGTTCGGGCCGCTGGATGTCTCCGGTCTAGATCTGAACGCAAAGATCGGAGCTGTTCAGTCGCACTTCAATTTGGCAAACCATCTGCAGCGCCGGCGGCTGGCCAGATTGCCCACTTCGTCCAGTGACTCAGTGCTGGTCGAAGCGGAGCGGCGTGACGATGAGCTGGCGATCGCTGCCTACCGCGCCAACCCCTCGGCCTACGATTTCGTGGGTTTTGAGATCGATGCGTGGACGCTCACACAAGCATAAGCAATTTAACAACTTGAAAAGGAGTCTTTGATGGCCGCTGATAAACAACGCAAGGAAGTCGTACGCTTGGTGGATGGATGTAATGATTTAACGCTACCTCGTGCTCGACTTGCCGAGGTACTGGTCTGCGACGAAGCCAGCATCGAGCGCGTGCTGGACGCAATGGGCTTTCAAAGCTGCAACTGCTGCAGCGTTTGGAAGACTGCGGCGGATCTCCCAGTCGAGGATCCGGAAGGCCCGGGCGAGCGACTCTGTGAGGCCTGCGCGACCGAAAAGAGATTGGCGACTGCGACATGACTGGATCGAAAAGGCCTTTCAAGTTGGAGACCTGCATAGCAATTGCCGCGCTGGCAGTTGCATTGCCGGCGCCGGCCGCGACGACGTTGGAGGGGAAGGTCAGGCGAGTATCGGATGGCGATACGGTCGTGCTTGTGGTCGGCGGCCGAGACGAGTACCGCATCCGGCTGGCGCACATCGACGCGCCTGAAGTAGCGCACAAGGAAGGAGAAAAAGACCAGCCATTTGGCCCACAGTCCGGCGATTCGCTGAGTGAGCTCGTGCTCAGGAAGCAGGTAACAGCGGTTTGTAACGGCGCTGACCATAATGGACGCCCTATATGCGATATCTATATAGGTACGCTCCATGTCAATGCGGAGCAAGTGCGGCGTGGATACGCAATGGTGTACAAGCGGTTTGTGCCTCAGGGATCACCGCTGTATGCAGTGGAAGAGGCCGCGCGGCGGCGACAAACTGGGTTGTGGGTCGATCCTAATCCAATACCGCCCTGGGAATGGCGCAGGATGATGAAGCGATGAAGGCGTACGCATTCAAAAGCGTGGTGCCGGCATCAAAGACGTTCTCGGTGGAAGATGATGCGGTCTTGCGAGTGGGGCGCTCCGCACCTAGTGTGTACCTCACCAGTGAAACCGCCATGCGGTATGCTCGGACGCTGCGATGGCTTATGGGCCGGATGAGGGGTGAGAGTCTCACGCCGGAGAAGCGGGTCCTACTTGTCACGGCGGTCGAAGGGCTACTGAAGCTGCTCGAGGCGCCGCAGCATCTTCAGAGCCGCGTAGCGGGGCAAGACGAATAGGTAGAAGGGTATATCTTCTGGGAGGCGGCCTCCCACCGTACGGCGAGGGAGCAGGACATCTTTGGATGCCTGCTCTTTTTTTATGTCAGGCCGGTAGCGCTTCGGCGAGTTCTTTGCACTTGGCCTCGGTGAACCTACCGGTGTTGCTGTGACCTTCCAAAATAGACACAACGTTTTGGCAATTGCAGCGACTAAGGGCTGTGTATTAGCAAAATCCATTGCTTCTTGCTGAGTTACAAGAGCAGCGAGGAATTTCCGCTTACGGCCGATGGTGTTGAAAAACGTCCCTTGATCTCTGATGAGGAGGGCGTAATGTAACAGGACGACATCGCCGTGGAGGCCATCATGATGGGGAAGCAACTTATTCCTCGGCAACGAACTGAGCTGATTAATCTAGAAGAATTCGTCCCACAAGACCATCTGCTGAGAGCCATTGACCGTCATCTCGACCTAACAGAATTCCGCGCGCATCTAACGGACTTCTATAGCCAGATAGGGCGGCCTTCGGTAGATCCAGAACTGATCATCCGCATGCTAATTATTGGCTATTGCTACGGGATCCGTTCTGAGCGCCGGCTGTGTGAAGAGGTGCATCTAAATCTGGCGTACCGCTGGTTCTGCCATCTTGGCATCCATGACCGGGTCCCGGATCACTCGACCTTCTCCAAGAACCGCCATGGTCGGTTTCGCGATAGTGATGCTTTCCGTGAATTGTTCGAGTCAGTACTGCGCCGATGTATAGCCGAGAATCTTGTTAGTGGCGAAGGCTTTGCCACGGATGCGAGCGTCATCAAGGCGGATGTTCGGCGCCAGCATGCGGTAAGAGGTGTACAAGAGATTGACTGGGGCAATCCCGATCAATGGACTCGTCCAGTTAGAGAATACCTTGCTGCATTAACCGCAGCCAATCCTCTCGCCGATCCACCGAAGTCTATCTCGCTAACGGATCCAGGAGCTTCCTGGACGGCCACTGCGGGTCCTGCCTTCTTTGCCTATTCAACTAATTATCTGGTCGATGTAAAGGCCGGCATCATTGTCGATGTTGAGCCATCATCAACTAACCATGGTGCACAAGCACAGGCGACACGTATCATGATCGACCGAGTCGAGCAGCGATTCCAACTGAAGCCGCAACGGTTGATTGGCGACACAGGTTACGGGTCTGCCTCTATGTTGGGCTGGCTAGTTAAACAGAAAGGCATTGAGCCACACGTGCCGGTATGGGACATGTCAGCACGCAAGGATGGAACCTTTGCTGCAAGTGACTTCATCTGGGACGCCACTGCGAACGAATACCGCTGCCTGGGTGGACAGGTATTGCGCAGTCAATGGCGGACATTTACCAATCCACGGTCCCACATTACCAAAGCTGACACGATTCTCTATCACTCCACTAAGCAAGACTGCCAACACTGCAGTCTGAAGCCGCAATGCTGTCCCAATACGCCAACCCGCAAGATCGCGCGCAGCATCCACGAAGATGCGCGTGACTTGGCTCGCAGCATTATGGACACACCGCAGTATCAGCAGTCCCGATGCGAGCGCAAGAAGGTGGAGATGCTGTTTGCCCATCTCAAGCGCATTGTGAAGCTGGACCGCTTAAGACTGCGCGGACTATCAGGGGCACACGATGAATTCTTACTGGCGGCGACGGCACAGAACCTAAGACGCTTGGCAATACGGTTGACTCATGCAGCCCTAGTTGGACCATCGTTAACCTGATAACTAGGCACTAGATGAGTTACGACGTCCTAATGTGCACTACTCGACACAGCGAATTCTACGATTTGCGCTACCACCGTGTTGCCCAAGCACTATTTCAACACCATCGGCCACAAGCAGACATCCAAGCAGATCCGGCAGAACGAACAGGTTCCGACCCCTATGCCCGTATGCCCCTATGCGAAAAAGGTCAAGGGAGAGAACCGCGCGAGTTTTCCGTTTCGTAAAAGGTCTGGTCGAGAGCGGCGATGACCTGTCCAATCTGATATGGCTTGCCCAGTACCTTCACGTCCGGGAATGTTACCCTCCGTTCGGAATAGCCAGTGGCCAGCACGACTTTCAAGTCCGGGTATTGCTCGCGAACGATCTCGGACAACCGGATGCCGTCGATCTTGCCTGGCATGACCACATCGGAAAAGACCAGGTCAAATTGGTGCCCGGATTCGAGCAGCCCAAGCGCCTGTTCACCATCATTTGCTGACATCACATTAAATCCATGCGCTTCCAGCGCCGGGTGCACCGTTTCCCGTATCAAAGGATCGTCTTCGACGAAAAGAATGGACTGGTTTCGAAAAGCTGCTGGCCGACTATGAGCTAGCTTCACATCTTCCCGTTCCACCTGCTTTGCCGATGAGCGTGGCAGCAAAATGGAAACTTCGAGTCCTTTACCGGGTTCGCTGCGCAGGTTCAGCACACCATTCATCTGCTTCACAAACCCGTACACCTGTGCCAGCCCCATACCGGAACCCTTGCCGACTTCTTTCGTCGTGAAAAACGGATCGACGGCCTTGGCGAGCACCTCCGGTGTCATTCCTTCGCCAGTGTCGGCAATCGTCAGGCGCAGATATTCTCCAGGTGCGAGTTCACTGCTGGCGTCAACGATGACTTCATTGCGGCCTTCAATTCGAAACGCACCTCCGCTTGGCATGGCGTCCCGCGCATTCATAGCTAAGTTGAGCAACGCTAGCTCGAACTGCAATGGATCGATCTCGACCGGCCACAAGTCTTCTTGCAATTGCAGCTCAAACGCAATGGTACTTGGCAAAGCCCCGTGAAGTAGTGGGATCATGCTGTTGATCTGCTCGGCCAGACTGACCACTTTCAAATGTGCATCCTGCGCCCTGCCGAAAACCAGCAGCTGCCTTGTCAATTCGACGCCACGTTGCACAGCGCGCCTGGATGCCTCGAGCGTGGTTTTGACTTTCGGACTTTCCGACGTCATCAGCGCCACTTCAATACCCATGGTCAGAGTTTGCAGGACATTGTTGAAATCGTGCGCAATGCCACCCGTCAGGCGCCCAAGTGCCTCAAGCTTCTGCGCCTGTTGCAACGCTTTACGGGCTTCGTTGAGCGAATGTAGACGCTCCCGGTCCCGGCGCTCGGCATCCTTGCGCCCGGTAATGTCGCGGATAAAAGCATTCGTCACATAGCCCTGGCCATTATGGTATCCCGTCAAGGCCAATTCCACAGGGATGCGGGAGCCATCACGCCGCAAGGCTTCCAGCTCCACTACTGTGTCCATCAAGGCGCCGCTGCCGGTGGCGATAAAACGCCGGTATCCCGCATCGTGTGCCGCCCGCTTTTCTGGGGGAATGATCAGCTCACTGATGTCTTTTCCCAGGGCTTCCTTGGCCGGCCAGCCAAAGGTACGCTCAGCCTTCCGGTTCCAGTCGGTGATGCGGCCGTTGCCATCTGCGCTAAGAAAGGCGTCGTGGGAATTGTCAATAATGATCTGAATTCGTCTTTGCTCTTCCTCCAACCGCCTGAGGGAGTCCTGAAGCGCTGCTTCATTGTGCTTGCGGTCAGTAATGTCCGAAGCGGTGCCAACGATGCGCAACGCCTTGCCCCCAGGGTCGCGGCTGACTACCATTCCGCGCTCTAAGACCCATTTCCAGTCTCCATCCTTGCAGCGCAGGCGGTGCTCACTAGTGTATCCAGGAGACTCGCCAGACAAATGCGCCTCAAGAGCCTTGTGAAAAGCCGGCAGATCGTTCGGATGAATGCGCCCGGTCCATTCATTCACGTTGTCGCCGACCTCCGATTCCCGATAACCCAGCAGTGCTTTCCAGCGCAGCGAAAGGGTGACCTTCTGGGCCGGCAGGTCGAGGTCCCACACGCCGTCACCGGCGCCTTCCAGCGCGAACTTCCAGCGCGCTTCGCTCGCCGCCAGAGCAGTCGCATCCCTGGCGCGCTGCTGTAGGCTTCGCAGGAGCACATGGCCGACGAGCACGAGCAGGAGCGACACGCCCAGGCCAGCCAATAGGTACACACGGCGTTGTGCGTAATAGGGTGTCAGGATGGTATCTATGGATTGGCCAACCGTTACTGCCAAGCCAATCTTGGGCAATGCACGCCAAGCGTACATGCGTTCGATGCCATCAATCTCCGATGGCGCGCGATACCAGCCATTGTCAGCCTTCGGGCCGACCCAGAAGGTTTCCCTCATCGCTTTTCCAAGCGCCAGTTCCGGCTTGGGCGAGCGCGCCAGGATTTCACCGCTGCGGTGCAGCACCGTGGTGGCGCCACCCGCTCCCAAATGGATGGTGTCAAAAAATCGGGAGAAATAATCGGGGGCGACCGACAGCACGATCACCCCGGCAAACTGGCCACTTGGCCCAATGATGGGGCGCGTGAACTGAACGCTCCAGCGTTTTGATACACGACCCAGAATCGGCTTGCTAATAAAGAGCTTGTCACCGGGCGTATCCGCATGCACGCGGAAATGCTCCCGGTCGCTCAGGTTAATTCCCTTGGCTTGCACATCGCTGCTAGAAAACTGCAACGAGCCGGCCGCGTCGATAATACCCACTTGGAAGCCTACTTCCTCGGCAAGATAGGTTTGCCGCTTTTGCACGGCATCGGCGAAGTCAAGCCCAGCCGTTTGCCAGCGATCGCGCAGGTCAATGAGGGTCATATCAATCGAATCGACCGACGAAGTGACTTCTTCGGCAAATGCGCGCGCCAAATTCTGTGTCTCGACCTGGCTGCTGACAATTGATTGCTTGTGCAGGCGATGCAAGTCGTAAAAAATCAGGGACCAGAGGAGCGCCAAAGCACTGATCAAGCCAACGGCACCTTGTAGCCGTAGGGGTAAGCGGGACAACGCAATTTGTTTCATCGTCGGAGAGAACTGCAGGAACGCACCAATACCATCACCTGTTGCACCGGTTCAACATATAAATTCCCTTGTTTCGGCCAGTGAAGCCTTTGTCGAACGCTATTGTACTGGTATGAGAGTTGCGCGGTTCCAATGCCCTCACGGGCAGTTTCAAGGTATCAGGGCGCCTACTTTCGAAAGCGGGAGTTTCATGAATAAAGCCTCCAATATCTGAACCAGCAACAATGTTATTTTTATGCAACAATTCAAGATTATTATGATTGCTAGAGGCTGTTATGAACTAATGAAATAGCAACAAGTCCATGGCGGCATGACTGTCAGAAAACCGTATCCAAGCGACGTGCAAGATGAAGAATGGGACTTCGTTGCACCCTATCTATCGTTACTGCCATTGGACGCAGCGCAACGTGAGCATTCATTGCGCGAGGTGTTCAATGCCCTACGCTGGCTGGTGAGAAGCGGCGCGCCATGGCGCATGTTGCCGCATGATTTTCCACCCTGGTACACCGTGTATCAACAGACGCAGCGCTGGATCAAGGCAGGTTGCTTCGAAGCGATAGCGCATGATCTGCGCTCCCTGTTGCGTTTGGCTGCCGGACGCGAACCGGCACCGACAGCCACTATCCTCGATAGCCGAACGATCCAATCGACACCGGAAAGTGGTGCACGGGCCGGCTATGACGGCGCAAAACGCCGTAAAGGATCGAAGGTCCATGCGGCGGTTGATACCTTGGGTCATTTGCTGGCACTGCATGTCACGCCGGCTAACAAACAAGATCGGGATCAGGTGGCACACCTGGCCCAGAGCGTACAGGAAGCGACCAATCTTAACGTCGAGATCGCTTATGTTGATCAAGGCTACACCGGTGAAGCCGCAGCAGAACAGGCGCAGGACTTTTGCATGGAGTTGGTGGTGGTCAAGCATACTGAAGCTAAGAAGGGCTTCGTGCTGCTGCCACGGCGATGGGTGGTAGAGCGCAGCTTTGCTTGGGCGGCACGCTTCCGAAGGCTGGCACGCGATTATGAGCGCATGGCAGAGACGTTAGCTGGACTTCACTATGTTGCCTTCGTCTGCCTCATGCTCAGCAAAACCATGTCCATCTTCGGCCTTAGTTCATAACAGGCTCTAATCTCCTTCCTTGGAAGCGTCTCTGATCCTTCCCTATACGAGCAACTTACATGAATGTACGATCCCATCTTGGGTTGCTGGTGCTTGCCGTTTTGCTGCCTGTAGTCCTATTTTCAGCTGTAGTGCTCAATTTTCTTATTGCAGCCGAAAGGGAGGCGGTCCTTAGGGGCATGCAGGAAGCGGCAAGAGCCACCGTCCTCGTTATGGACAGAGAAATGGCTGCTGCTATGGCCGTGGCCCAATCCCTTGGTACCTCGCGCACTCTCGCGAAGGGAGATTTTGAGGATTTTTACCAACAGGCCAAAACGGCAAATGCCGGCAGTATGGTGAATCTGGCGCTGATTGATGAGTCCGGCCATCAACTACTTAATACTGCAGCCCCATTTGGTGCCGTGATTCCGCCACCAACCGACATTACAAAAGAACGCGTACGCAACGTATTCGCCAATAAAAAGCCTAGCTACACCAGTTTGCTCAAAGGCAGAGCCACCAAAAAATATGTGGTGGCCGCGGAATTTCCTGTTCAGATCAATGACGGGAGACGATTTCTCATCAATCAATGGATGTTTTCCAGCCACTTAAACGATCTGATCCCGTCGCAGAACATTCCAAAAACCTGGGTGATCTCGGTGTTCGACCGAGAAGGCATTACGATTGCTAGAAATGCAAGAACTGACGAATACGTTGGAAACCCGCCGATGGAGAAGCAGAGAGACATGATTGTGTCCGGCTTCGAGGGGATATCACAGGGCTACATCCGCGATGGTATTAAAGTGTATGGAGCATGGACACGATCGCCTGTGACTGGATGGACGGTCGGTGTTGGGGTTCCTGCTGCGGAAATCCAATACGCGGCCGTGCGATCAGTGGCTTTGACCGCGGTTGGGTTTATCGTCGCGATTCTTTTTGCGGTGACAGGGGCGATTCTGTTTAGCCGGCGGCTGGTTGGTGCGATTGAAAAAGCTTCGCGATCAGCCGGCTTACTAGGTCAACGTCAAGTGCCGCCCATCGAAGATCTGCGTGTCGCCGAAATGAACCAATTGCAGATGGCATTGCATAAAGCCGGCAATCTTCTGCTTCAAAGTGAGACCGCAAGGGTGCGCCATCTCGAGGAAGCAGAACAAGCCCGCGCAGTCGCTGAAAAAGCACAGGCGGTCGCTGAAGAGCAAAACAAGGCAAAGGATGACTTCTTGGCCATGCTAGGCCATGAATTACGTAACCCTTTGGCCGCAATATCCTCCGGGGTTACGCTGCTTAATATGCCGAACGTTGACGCTGAGCGTTCAATGAAAGCGAAAGGGATCATTGCGCGTCAGACCAACCATCTGAGCCATCTTGTCGATGAGTTACTCGACGCCCATCGCATCCTGAGTGGCAAGATAACGTTGACCAAAACTGCCATTGATCTTCAGGCTGCGGTGCAAAGTTGCCTGTCGGCTTTTGAAGCGCGCGGTGCAACTAGTGCGCATCATATGCGTGTCGAGTTATCACCGGCAATCATTGAAGCTGACGCGACTCGCCTTGAACAAATGATTAGCAACCTTATTGAAAATGCTCTCAAGTACACGCAAGAAGGCGGCTCAATTAAAGTTTCGGTCAAGGCGCAGGAAGGCCTTGCGATCTTCGCCGTCGAGGATACTGGTGTCGGTATTCCCCCAGAGCTGCTTTCCCGAGCAGTCGAAGTATTTGTTCAGGGGAAGGTCATCAACCGATCAAAAGGTGGCTTGGGCATTGGTCTTGCAGTAGTGAATTCTCTAGCGAAACAGCATGGCGCGACCTTAGTTGCAGAAAGCCCGGGCATCAACCAAGGTAGCGTGTTCTCGATCCGATTTCCGTTAGCAGAACAGTCTTCAGTTCACCCTGATGCACCGAAGTCCGTTCAACGCTCGAAAGCAGGCAAAATCATAGTGATAGAGGACAACCGCGATGTGCGTGAAATGATGTGCGCAATGCTTGGTGAATATGGATTTGAGATCATCAGTGCAGAAAACGGCCAGAGCGGCATCGAAAACGCATATGCAAATCTGCCAGACGTCGCGCTGGTGGATATCGACCTTCCAGATATGTCTGGATACGAGGTCGCGTCTCAACTCAGGAAGGATTTACGGACTGCCAAGATGCGATTAGTTGCGATCACGGGATATGGACAGCCTTCTGATCGGGAAAAAGCCCTTACCAGCGGATTCGACCTTCATTTGAAAAAGCCGGTAGTAATTGAGGACTTGATTGCGGCGCTAAATACTACCGTCAATCCCGGTTAAGGTCTTTGAAAAGCCAAGTCATGGTGAAATGACACAGAGACGATCTCAGCAATTAACTTGCGTTAATAATGGCAAGGCAAGGATGCGGTTTCGATGAGGGTTTCAATGCGCCGCTGGTCCGAAATGAAGCTACATATTATTACTACTCGTTTTCCCCAGAGAGCAAACCCACGATGTCCGGTTTCGGTCAAGGCCGTGTGAAAATTCACAACTATCCATGCTCCCCAGAGTGCTCCCGCGCCTAGGGCGGTATACGGACAAGTGGCAGCTTTGTGGAAAGGGCTATGGCGGCTTGGGGTCGCATGCGGCATATCCCGCCCGGCCTGGCACCGTCCTGATAGTGGTCAATAGCCGCCGACCGCCCGAAAGCGATCTACTGCCGGGCCCGACCAATACCGGTCGTTCTGGAAGCTGTGCCTACAGCTCTTTTCTCACGGGGTCCTTCTGGGCAGCTTAAGAACTCGCTCCAAGCTCGCCCCTATACCTCACCGCGTCGACAAATGCCGAAAAGGCCGGGGAAGTTTGGCGCCTGTGCGGGTAGTACAAGTGAAAACCCTGGAAATATGGACACCAGTCAGCCAGCACTTCCTTGAGGCGTCCGTCAGCTAGGTAGGGCGCGGCAAGCGCTTCGGGCACGTAGGCCAATCCGATGCCGTCCAGTGCGCCGTTAAGCATATGAACAACACTGTTGAAGACGAGTTGTCCTTCGCCCTTGACGGTAAACGCCTTGCCATTCCTTTCGAATTCCCAAGCGTAGATAGCCCCGGACGGCCTATGCCGGATATTGACGCAGGTGTGATTGGTTAGCTCATAAGGCGTGACGGGCGGGGGACAACGTTCAAAATAGGCCGGGGACCCAACCACCGCCAGGCGCCAATCGGGGCTGATGCGAACGGCGATCATGTCTTTGCTGATTGCTTCGCCCAAGCGTATGCCAGCGTCGAATCGCTCTTGGACAATGTTTGTGAACCCGTAGTCGACGAAGAGCTCCAGGGTGATGTCCGGATAGTTTTTCAGGAACGACGCCAGCACCGGCCTCAAATACAGTTCGATTACATCATCAGTACAAGTGATCCGGATCGTTCCGGCAGGTTTTTCACGCAATTCTCCAAGCGCCTCAACCTCGGCAGCAATCTGATCGAAAAGCGGTGCGATTGAACGCATCAGTCTCTCACCTGCCTCTGTCGGCGCCACATTTCTGGTCGTGCGTGCCAGCAGGCGCACGCCGAGCCTTTCCTCGAGAGCCCTGATCGTATGGCTCAGGGCGGACGGCGTGATGTCCAGCCTGGCTGCGGCCTTAGTAAAGCTCTGTTCCCGCGCCACTACCAGAAAAGCTTGCAAATCGTTAACTTTTGTTTGTGCCATTGCTGAATTTTTTTCACAACCACATCAAGATTGTACCGGCTTATCACCCCTATACGGGCAAGCGACAATTCAGGACATGGAAACAACATCTCCGAGAAGCAGACATTTATGACCGAACATGTTCTTGACTCCCGGGGTAACGTCCTTGCTCGTCAAGGCACCGGAGATCGCCAAGCTTTCTGGGCGGGTGTTTTCTCGATGACGTTGTGCGTCTTCGCACTGATCGCCTCGGAATTCATGCCTGTGAGCCTGCTGACTCCGCTTGCCGCCGACCTCCACGTCAGCGAAGGCCTGGCAGGCTATGGCATTGCCATATCCGGCGCCTTCGCGGTGCTGACCAGTCTTTCTATCTCGACAATCGCCGGCTCAATGAACCGTAAGACGCTACTCCTGCTGTTGACGGGACTGATGTGCGTCTCGGGACTGATCGTCGGCCTGTCCTCCAACTATGTGGTGTACATGATTGGCCGCGCGCTGATCGGTGTAGTGATCGGTGGCTTCTGGTCGATGTCGGCGGCGACAGCCATGCGGTTGGTGCCGTCCCAAAGCGTGCCCAAGGCGCTGGCCATCTTCAACGGCGGCAACGCACTGGCGACCGTGGTGGCCGCCCCACTGGGAAGCTATCTCGGCGGAATCATCGGTTGGCGTGGTGCTTTTCTCTGCCTGGTGCCGCTCACGCTAATCGCGTTGGCCTGGCAATGGATCAGCTTGCCGTCCATGAAGGCCACGCCGCGCGTGACAGCCTCCACGAATGTCTTCAGCCTGCTGAAAAGCCCCTTGGTCGCTGTGGGCATGCTGGCGGTCGGTGTTTTCTTCATGGGCCAGTTCATGCTGTTCACCTATGTCAGGCCCTTCCTGGAAACCGTCACCGGCGTAGATGTGCGCATGCTCTCGATGATCCTTTTAACGCTCGGCATCGCTGGCTTTGCCGGCACGGCGCTTATCGGTGGATTTCTGAAAGCGGGCTTGTACCGGACTCTGATCGCTATCCCGCTCATCATGGCCGCCATCGCCTTGGCCTTGATCGCCTTCGGCAAGTCGACCTCCGCCGCCTTTGTGCTGCTCGGCTTATGGGGATTGGTGGCAACGGCCGCCCCCGTCGGATGGTGGGCATGGCTGGCCAAATCGCTGCCACGAGACGCAGAGGCCGGCGGCGGTCTGATGGTGGCCGCAGTCCAGCTTTCCATCGCCTTGGGTTCGAGCATCGGCGGCGTGCTGTTCGATGGGATCGGTTATCTAGCCACGTTCGTAGCGAGCGCCACCTTGCTGCTGATCGCGGCGGTCCTTGCTTACCTGACCGCGCGGATCGAGCGGACGCATTGCGCCTGATTTCCTATCAACAAACAATGAGGATTTCAATGACAGTCAAAGCCTACGGTGCCAACACGGCAACGGCCCCACTGCAAGCCATGGACATCACTCGTCGTGCGCCTGGCACGCATACCGTGCAGATCGACATTGCCTTTTGCGCCGTATGCCATTCGGACATCCATCAAGTGCGCGCCGAACGGGCTGGTACCCTATATCGCCGTTTGCCACCCCTCGCAAGGCTTGCGATGGTAGCGTCGTTTTTCCTGGCCTTGCTGCCGACAATCCCAGCGTTCGCGCATCATGGTTGGGCCGCCTTCGAGACTGATCACCTTATTTACATTGCCGGAACAGTCTCATCGCAGGGTGTTTGGGGTAATCCGCACTCGCAATTCGATGTGACCCTGGCTCGCAACCCGCCTGCCCAGACGCCCAAGCTGGCGATTCCCGAGCAGTTGCAAGATCCCCAAGACAGTATCCGGGTCACTGCGGCTCCCTCATACAAAGGCCCTCACCAAAAGCTAGAGGTCATCATTGCACCGCCGGCCTGGTCGGGCAGATGGGGCTTGGGGCGTGCGCTGAAAATCGGGGAGCGCTTCCAGGCGGTCGGCTACATCAATCGGACAGATGACGGCCTGTTCCGCCCGGTTGTGTTCTGGTATGGAGAGGATGCCGTACCGGTCAACCAAGTGCTCGGCAACACGCTCCCGTTTCGCGCACCACTGCTGAACTCTGGACGGAATTGAGCTGCTGCGTATGCCCGATTTGTTCAACGCGTGGTTGATGCTGTTGCAGGACTCTGCACTCGGCGAGACGGTACGGAATGCCCAATACCTTTATCCCGTGCTTGAGTCCATCCACATCCTTGGGATCGCGCTCCTTGTTGGCCCAGCTTTCACTTTCGATCTCCGACTGTTGGGAACCGGGCATCGCATCGTGTCTGTAACCACAGCCGCGCACTGTCTGCTGCCCGTCTCCCATATAGGTCTGGCCATAGTCGCGACCACAGGCATCGCACTGCTCAGTGCACAGGCAATCGTGGTTGCGGCTGCCGACGCTGCGCCGTGGAAATTCGGACTCATCGTTGTTGCCGGCATCAACGTCCTGGTGTTCCACAAAGGCATCTACCGGAAGGTGGCGGATTGGGATTTGGATGCCCTTCCTCCGCTGCTAGCGAAGGTTTCCGCACTGGTTTCGGCTTTCGTATGGACGGGAGTCATCGTCACGGGCCGCTTTTTGGCGTACTAACTTTGGCAAGTACCCCGAGCCCATGTCTACTCAATCTAAGGAATCACACATGACAGTCAAAGCCTACGGCGCCTACGCCGGCGACAAGCCCCTCGAATCCATGGACATTACCCGGCGCGCCCCCGGCGCGCACGACGTGCAGATCGACATCGCCTACTGCGGCGTGTGCCACTCCGACATCCACCAGGTTCGGGCCGAGTGGGCGGGCACGTCTTATCCCTGCGTGCCCGGCCACGAGATCGTGGGCCGCGTGTCTGCGGTGGGCGTGCATGTGCTGGGCTTCATGCCCGGTGATCTGGTCGGCATCGGCTGCATCGTAGATAGCTGCAAGCACTGCGCCGAGTGCGACGAGGGGCTCGAGAACTACTGCGACGGCATGGTCGGCACCTACAACGGCCCCACGTCCGACGCGCCGGGCCACACACTAGGCGGCTATTCGCAACAAATCGTCGTGCATGAACGCTACGTGCTGCGCATACGCCACCCCGAGGAGCAACTGGCCGCCGTCGCACCACTTCTGTGTGCCGGCATTACCACTTGGTCCCCGCTGCGCCTATGGAAGATTGGGCCAGGCCGGAAAGTTGGCGTGGTCGGCATCGGCGGATTGGGTCACATGGGCATCAAGCTTGCGCGCGCACTAGGCGCGCATGTAGTGGCGTTCACCACATCTGAATCCAAGCGCGCGGCGGCCTTGGCTCTGGGTGCGCATGAGGTCGCCGTCTCGCGTCACGTCGAGGAAATGAGTCTGCACGCCAATAGCCTTGACCTGATCCTGAATACCGTGGCGGCTCCACATGACCTCGATGCCTTCCTGGCGCTGCTCAAACGTGACGGCACGATGACGCTGGTGGGCGCACCGGCGTCACCACATCCTTCGCCGCAGGTGTTCAACTTGATCATGAAACGCCGCAGCCTGGCCGGTTCGATGATCGGGGGCATGCCAGAGACGCAGGAGATGCTGGATTTCTGCGCAGAGCACGGCATCGTGGCGGACATCGAGCTGATCCGGGCCGACGAAATCAATAAAGCCTACGAGCGGATGCTGAAGGGCGAAGTGAAATATCGATTCGTAATCGATAACGCAACCCTTGCCGCTTGAATATGAACCAACAGGAGAAATAAACATGAGCACTCAGAATGAAACTGGCAACGCCATGGCAATTCAGGACTCGCCTGACGCGCGACGCCGCAACCTGCTGAAAATGACGGGCCTCAGCATCGCCACGTTGAGTGTCGCGTCCGTGGCTGCAGCGCAGCCTTCCGCGCGGTCGACAAAACAAATGACGGACAAATGGGATAAAACTTTCGCCAAAAGCGACAAGGTTGACCACAAAAAGGTCAGCTTCAAAAACCGCTACGGCATTACGTTGGCGGCTGACCTGTACCAGCCAAAGAATGCCAGCGGCAGGCTGGCGGCACTCGTCATCAGCGGCCCGTTCGGCGCGGTGAAGGAGCAGTCGTCGGGGCTCTATGCCCAAACGATGGCGGAACGGGGATTCATTACGCTGGCGTTCGATCCGTCTTATACGGGGGAAAGCGGCGGCGAGCCGCGCAATGTCGCATCACCGGACATTAACACTGAGGACTTCAGCGCGGCGGTGGACTATATCGGATTGCTGCCTTTCGTTGACCGCGGGCGTATCGGCGTCATCGGCATTTGTGGCTGGGGCGGGATGGCGCTAAGTGCCGTTGCGGTCGACAAACGCGTCAGGGCCGTCGCGGTAAGCACCATGTACGACATGACGCGCGTCATGTCCAAGGGCTACAACGACAGCGTGACTCCGGAGCAGCGTGCGCAAACGCTGGAGCAACTGAGCCGGCAGCGTTGGCAGGATGTGGAAAAAGGCGGTCCGTCCTATGGACCGGTCATGAATGAGCTCAAAGGTGGAGAACCGCAATTCCTGGTGGACTACCACGATTACTACCGGACGCAGCGCGGCTTCCATCGGCGGGCGATCAACTCAAACGGCTCGTGGACGCAAACAACACCGCTGCCGTTCATGAACATGCCGATTCTGACGTACATCGCCGAAATTTCTCCACGCCCGGTCCTGTTTATCCATGGTGAGAAAGCGCATTCGCGCTATTTCAGCGAAACCGCCTATGCGGCTGCGGCGGAACCGAAGGAACTGATGATTATCCCGGGGGCCAGCCACACTGACCTGTACGACCGCGTTGATGTGATCCCCTTCGATAAACTAACTTCCTTCTTCCGCGCGTACTTGGCGTAGTGACGCGCCAACTGGGGTGGGCGACCACGCCCACCCCTATAAATTCTAGTGGGAAATAACATGAAACGACTTTTGATGTCGGTGATGGTCATGGCGTGCGCACTCGTTGTCAGCGCCTGCGCCTACCTTTACCGTCCGCTTGGGCAGTTGCCTGAGGGCGAACGGTTGGAGGCAGTGCAAGCGTCACCTCACTACCGGAACGGCGTGTTCCAAAACGAGGTGGCCTCTCCGCCGCGTCCTGGGGGCTTTGCCTTCATCTGGGCAGTATTCAAGGGTCGTTTCGAGCCCAGGGACCGACCGACGCCGCCCGTGCCGCTGCCCTCCGTCAAGACAGACTTGGCCTCATTGCCTCGTGACCGGGACACGGTAATTTGGCTAGGTCATTCCTCGTACTATGTGCAGCTCAGTGGCAAGCGCCTGCTGATTGACCCTGTCTTCAGCGATTACGCGGCGCCACTGCCATGGATGGTCCGCGCCTTTGACGGCACCAGTCCCTACGCTGTCGAGAACATGCCGGACATCGACGTCATCCTGATCACCCACGATCACTACGACCATCTTGACTACGCGAGCATGAAGGGGCTGGAGCCGAGGACTGGGCTGGTCGTGACAGGGCTGGGAAACGGTGCGCATCTGGCGCTCTGGGGCTACCCGCCTGAAAAGATCCGGGAAGCCGATTGGCATGCGAGCGTGGATGTTGCGCCTGGCCTGAAAGTGCACGTATTGCCGGCGCAGCACTACTCCGGCCGCTTTATGAAACGCAACCAGAGCCTTTGGGTCAGCTTCGCCCTCGAGACCAACCAGCGACGGTTGTATTTCAGCGGCGACACGGGCTTTGGTCCGCACTTTGCTGATATCGCCAAACGCTTCGGCAGCTTCGACCTGGCAGCGCTCGATGCGGGCCAGTACAACGAGCGGTGGGCCGACATCCACATGAACCCCGAAGAAGCATCCCGCGCGGCGGAGCTGCTGGGAGCTCGCACGCTTCTGACAGCACACGCAGGGCGCTTTACCCTGGCGCGACATGCCTGGGATGAGCCGTTCAAGCGGGCGGCCACAGCGAGCCAGGGCAAGAGCTACCGGCTGCTGACGCCGCGTATCGGTGAGCCAGTCCAACTCGGCGAGCCCGAGCAGCAGTTCTCGCAATGGTGGGCCGGACTCGACTAGCAGTGCGGGGTATCGCGGCCAGCCGGCTCTTTCACCCGGTGAGACTGGCGCGGCAGGATCAGGCCTCAGCCTATGCGACAGCTTGCAAAGCAGACCTGCGGTGAGCAGCCCACCCGCGCCAAAGCTTCTATCAAGCGTAATGTCGTTCCCCAAGGGCCGCTTGGGGAACGACGGAAGTAGCGTTTCCTCGATTCCCTTATCGAAGGGAGCCAATTTTTGAAAGGATGAATGTCATGCGTTTTCCGCTTTTAAGCATCACTTTGTACATCGCCGCGCTTCAGCCGGCCTTAGTGGGGGCCGCTGAGGCAAGTGGTGCTTCCCCCGCCGTCCAGCAAATCACGCGTGCTGGAAGCCAGCCTTCAGCCGCGGGTCCGGCCGCCAACTTTACTGGCCAGGTTCGTGTAGACATGGTTTGGCCGGCGGATGACGGTATCAACGCTTCCGGCGCGCTGGTCACGTTCGAGCCCGGGGCGCGCTCGGCCTGGCACACGCATCCGGCAGGGCAGCGCCTGGTGGTCGTCTCAGGCATGGGGCTCACTCAGGAATGGGGTAAGCCAGTGCAGGAAATCCGCCCCGGAGACGTGGTGTGGTGCCCGCCCGGCGTCAAGCATTGGCATGGCGCCGCGCCAAAGACCGCCATGACCCATCTGGCAGTCACCGGTACGAAGGATGGCAAAAATGTTGAATGGATGGAGAAAGTCAGTGATGACCAGTACAACAGCCGCTAAGCGCCGCATGGCCAGCGTACTTGCCATCGCTCTACTTGGCCTGACGACTGTGCTTTGCCAAGCTGATCCGACCACCTCGACATCCTCAGATGGGACACAAACACAAACCATCTCCGAGAAGCTCTCGGCCCGGCAGCAGGCCATCGTCCCCATTGCAGCCTTTGCCGCCGCAGGCGATATACCCCGTTTAAGCGCCGCGTTGCACCAAGGGCTGGATGCAGGCTTGACAGTAAGTGACACCACGGAAGTATTGGTGCAGGTATATGCCTACGCCGGTTTCCCGCGCAGCCTGAACGCTCTTGGCGAACTCATGAAGGTGCTGGAGGCGCGTAGGCAGCGAGGCATCCAGGATGCACCTGGGCGTGCTCCAAGCCGTCCCATCCCGACGGGTGAGGCACTTCGTGCTGCTGGTACCGCCAATCAGACGAAGCTAGTAGGGCAACCCGTCCAAGGGCCGCTGTTCGATTTCGCGCCTGCCATCGACGAGTATCTCAAGACCCACCTGTTTGGCGACATCTTCGAGCGCGACAACTTGGACTGGAAAAGCCGCGAATTGGCGACCGTTGGCATGCTGTCCGCGCTACCAGGCGCAGAGGCGCAATTGCAATCGCACATGCGCATCAGCATGAACGTGGGCCTGACGGTCAACCAATTGGACCAGCTCGTACAGGTGCTGGCTGAGCGTGTCGGCACTAATAACGCAACACGCGCGCGCATAGCACTGAAGCAAATGCTAGCCACTTCCTCCAAACGATAAATGAACCGCCATTGCGGAATTCTGCCCCTGCGCGGACTGAGTTTGTTACTTGGAATGCTAGTGGCCGGCGCTTGCCAAGCCAGAGAGCCCTCCATGTCCAGTTCCGTCGGGGGCTCTCAGAAACCCAAGGAGTCACGTATGTGGATGACCATCAACGAACGTCGCTTTGCCATCACCCTTGCCGACAACAATACCGCGCGTGCATTTTCCGCACAATTGCCGCTGACGCTGCACATGGAAGAGCTTAACGGCAACGAGAAGCATGCCAAGTTGCCGACATCGCTGCACATTAATGCGAGCCGGCCGGGAATCATCCGTAGTGGCGATCTTATGCTCTATGGCGCGGACACTCTCGTCGTCTTTTATTCGACTTTCAACTCCATGTATTCCTACACTCGCATCGGTCGAGTGGACGACACTGCCGACCTGGCCCAGGCACTTGGGCCGGGAAGTGCGCGAATTACTTTTTCCAGGCAGTAGATTGCCGGTTAGCGAGTACCGTGCATGCGGGGCGAATGGCTGCTTTTCGGAATCGTCTACTTCCGCTTTGGGTCGATTGCCGGCAATTGAGTAAAGATCCTCACCGTTCCGGCTGGAGACGTTGCCGAACATGGTGCGGATCAGGCCCCGAATGCGCACTTGGTAATTGGCCGATTCGCGGAGCTTACAAGGCCATGCTAACCGCTGCGTCAGGCTTTATGTGGACGGGAGAAGGCCGAGCTGCCAATGATTCATGAAACCAATATAGAAACCAATGGGCACTAGATAGGGCCAGGAATACAAGGCGATCCGCAGATCGGCACGGGAAGGTAAAAAACATAAAAAGACTGGTGCGAGTGCAGCAGCCAATCCCGCATCAAGCCATCCGAAGGTAAGGCCTGAGCGGGTGCGCCAGTACGCAACCAGGATTGGCACGGTGACCGTCAACAGTGGCGCCAAGCCGACAAACACTGCATTCCACCAGCGGATATTGTTGAAGCCCACGCTGCCAAGGACCCATTGATCACCCTGACGGCGAGGAATGATTGAGAAACTGCTTGGACGTGCACGGGTGAGCACGCCGGCGATCAGATGGGCGACTTCATGCAGTAGCACACCTGAGAGGTAGAACAGCAAGAACATCGAATGGCGCTGTGCCAGCCGATGGAAAACGGCCGCCATCACGATTGATGGCACAAGATAAAGTATCAAGTCCGAGTGCCCGCAGATCAGCGCTGGTGCATAGTCTTGGCAGGTTGGATTCGGCATGCAAAAAAGCTAAAAGGTGTCCACGTGTATACCAACGTGGTTGGTTCGCCCCTCTATTTATACCTTATTTCCATGCAACAAGAATAGCAAGTGCAGGTGCGCTTCAGGATTCGTCTGGCGGCCGCATTCGAGCAGAATGCTTTCTCATTTCGTTGATGCCCTTCGCCTTGAGGAGCTTGGCTAAGTCGGTGGAGCTGAAATGCTTGCCGATCACGTCGGGCGCCTGAAAAACCAGATCGGCGAGCCATTCCAATGCGGCTTCATGGCCAGCGGTTGCGGCTAGGTAGAGCCAATAAGCCGCTTCCTCAGGGTTCGGCTCAACCCCTCCGCCCGTAGCGAGCGCCAAGCCCAACAGGGCCTGTGCGTCCACATAGCCCCGGACAGCGGCCTGGCGGTACCAGAGAGCCGCCTCTGCGTCGCTCTGCTCTACGCCACCACGACCGGTACTATAGAGCGCCGCCAAGGCCGCCATCGCCTCCGGATTTCCCCGCTCGCTTTCTGTCTTCAAGATGCCGAGCACGGTAGCCGTATCTTCAGCCTCCACTGCGGTGAGGAAATCCCTCCTGGGCAGTTTGTCCGGCTTATCGATGCCGAGCAGTTTTTTCAGCCATTGCGTCAGTTTCATGTTCCGCTTCCTTGTTATTTTAGGCGATGACTTCTTTGCCCATGGCCATGATTCGGAACGGTGGCAGTCCACGCAGGATGAGGCGGCCAAAGCGCGTCGTCCAAAGCCGGGTATCGAGCACCACGACACGGCCGTTGTCAGATTCGGTGCGGATCAGACGGCCAACCCGCTGCTCCAGCTTCCGCGCGGCGTCCGGCACTGAGAGCTGCATGAAGGAATTCCCGCCGCGGCGATCAATCCATTCGGAATGCGTCCCAGAACGGGGTTATCTGGCGCCGGAAACGGCAACTTGGTGATGATCAGCACCGTGCAGTACTTGCCGACCAGGTCGACACCTTCCGAAAAACTCTCCATCCCAAAGATGACCGACGGTTCGCCGCGGTCGATTCGATCGCGATGCGTGTCAAGGATCTTTGTCTTTGACGTCTCGCCTTGCACCTGTACCAGCTGGCGCAGGGCCGGCGGGAGCTGCCGCGCCACTTCGTCCATCTGCCGGTGAGACGTGAAGAGCACTAGCATGCCTTCGCCGGTTAGCCGAGCCATCTCGTCAGACACAGTCGTCACGACATCGCCGGTATGCGCTGTAACGTCCTTTGGAGACGCCTTGGGTGGCGGAATGACCAGCAACCCTTGTGTGCTGTAGTCGAACGGGGAGGGCACGTCCGCACAAGCCGTGTCCGGGAAGTGAACAAGGCCGGTGCGCGCCAGAAAATCGTCGAAGTTGCCGAGCGTGGTGATGGTCGCCGAGCATAAGGTGGCGCCGGCCGCGCGCTCCCACAACAGCGACTTCAGATAGCCTGATGCAACGACCGGACTGGCGCAAATCTGTAGCTCCACGCCATTACGTGACCGGTGAGGAATGGCTTCGACCCATTTGGCGATCGGCGCCGCGTCCAGCGACGGCTCATCAAGGAAAAGCGTCCAGGTGTTGAAAGCTTCCTCCACTCGTCTTGTATAAAAACCGATGTCATTCTTCGCTTACATAATGCTATCCATGTTGAAAGAATATCCGTACCCGTCGGCTCGCTGCACCATTGTGCAATGTCGGTAGCTGATTCCCTGAACCACCTCTTTTCCGAGCTGAATATTGAAGTATCCAGACGCGCGAACTGCAACGCGGCCGACATAGGTTCCGGCCTTTTTCCCGCTTGGCACAGAAGCGCGCACCATGTCACCTGTTTGGAAGCCGCGTACCGATTTCTTGCGCATCAGGAATCCTCGCGGCAAGCCGTACTTGTCAGTTCTGGTGCGTTGGTACGATCCTCGGCCAGCAGCTCTGATAGCGAGCGTTGGCCTCGTCCAACCTGCTACCGATTCCATCTTTCCAACGCAAACCGCGTCCAGCGCATGCGTCTTCGGTACACCGAGCCGAATCCGGTTGTACTTGGTTCGTCCGCCTGATGCGGCCTCCACCGGCAAGCCAGTCGACTTCAAGCTGTTGAGTAGCGCCCACCGTGTCGTATTGACCGTTGCTGCATCTTTTAGCGGGCGTTTCACGTGCGCTAGAATCCGCGCCAGTCGCGCCGGCTCCTTTTTCAGGAACTCGCGAATATCCTTCGCCGCTTTTTTCTGGTTGCAAGGCTGACAAGCAAGACCAAGGTTGCTGGATCGGTTGCTACCACCATTGGCTCGGGCATGGATATGCTCGACTTGCAGTGGGACATTTTCCTTGTCGCAGTAGATGCACTTGCGACCCCACTTCTCAAGCAGGTACTCGCGTAGTTCGTAGCCGGCTAATGTGCCTTGCTGATAATCGACGCCGTCGATGTCTGGATTTTCCATTGCCTGCATGTCAAAGCGGACTAGCTCGGTACTGAGCGCTGTGACCGGCGCCCAACGGCAGATCCGCTTAACCCATGCCACCGTGGTCTCCACCCGATGTTGAAGCGACGGTGCCAGCCATCCTGCCGGCCTCTTGCGATTCAAAAACCGCGGTGCGCGATAACGAGTCTTGCGGCCGCGACGTGCGCGCCGCATGCTGCGACGTGCCGTCAGCGCTTCGGAAATTTGGCGACCACGGTGAATCACTTCAAACAGATTCATTACTACCGCTACGCCGTCATCCTTCTCCCGCACAAGCGCCATGCCGGTGATTTTGCTACCCGGGTCCAGCTTGAGTCGTAGCGGCTGTAATGCACAAGAGTCGACGGTGCAGTCGATGAGCCGGATTGCGAACGGCAGTACGCGGTGCACGCGCGCACGGCCTCGTTCGAGAAGGAGCCTCGCCCGTTTCTCAGTGCATGGCATTACCGGCTTGCCATATCGATCCAACACGAAAACTGCCACGCTTTCTCCTAGTTCAAATCTTTGCCCTTACGGGCCTTGTTACGGCATCTTTCGATGCTCTCTCCTCGACCATGTTATAACGCAGCTTAGGGAGTTATCCCTTATGGCAGACCGTTTCGTGCGTACCCTATGCTTGTCTGCTCCTGCCACTTTCAGAGCTTTGGACTGAAGAAGCATCCAAAGGTGAGTCTTATACTTCGTTACAACGTAGTAGCGATATTCTGCTCCTAGGTCTGGTCAACCAAGCTCGCTAGTTTCCTTTCAAGCTCCGGCCTTCAGGCCGGGGTAGTTGACCTGAGCGCACGTCTTGTAGTTCGGGCAGCGGCGAGACAGGCAGCCATGGCGATCTGTGGTGATGGTGGACCACTGGGCATCGTCGATCCGCTCGATGGTGTCCCGATCGCCATCCCATTGGCCGGACTCGAAGTCTTTGAGCAGGGTCTCGTAGACTCCGATGTGCCCATCCGGCGCGTCTTCTGTTGCGTTCCCGGGGAACATGCCTAGCTGTCGCATGTCTTCGATGACGCGGCGCAGCTTGTGCTCGCAGACGAAGCGGGTGCGTCCCTTGGCCAGCTCGTATTTCATGTGGACGCCTGCGGCCGGCAGGAAAAGCGGCAGATCCTTGCGTACCAGCTGCTCCTGCAGGGCGACAGTCGAGCTCGAAATGACGAGCTTTTTCTCCCGGCGCCGTGCGATCAATGCTCCTGGAAGCACATAGGCTAAGCTCTTCCCGATGCCGGTGCCGCCGTTGACGCAGACGAACGTGCTGCCGGTGTTGACTGGCGATTTATCCTTGTCGCTTTTGCCCTGTTGGCTGGCGGCGAAGGCGCGAGCTACCTCGGCGATCATGACACGCTGTCCCGGCCGCGCCTTGAAGGCTGGCATGACGCCGGCGATCTTGGCCAGGCTGCCGCGGATCTCCTGCTTGATGTCATCGGTCAGCATGGCATGTCCACACGATTGGCTGTTGCGAGGAGCGCGGCACCTGGAATGGTATGGACGAAGCTGCCGTCGACATATTGCTGCTGGTCGTCCAGAGGCATCGTCTGGGAGAAGCCGAGCGCGAAATCCAGAACCGGGCTTCCCGAATCGAAGTTTGCGTCGTTGAGGATCTTGAACAGGGCCTTGTGTGCCAGTTCAGGATTGTCGGTGTCCATCAGGATGAATGCCTGCATAACGATTGCCATAGCGTTGCTCGTTCCATGTAATGTCTGCGCGAGATGGCGCCGACGGGGTTTCATGAGAACTAGGCTACCGAGGTGACCCCAGCGTTTCTGGAATTTCTGTGGACAGGAGCAGAGGAAGGGAATGCACCCAATTTCGGGCTTTTGCAAAAACAGTGACGACGGTGTCTTGCGTGGACGGCAAGTTTTAGATACGATAGAAACGTTTCTGGTCGTCCTCCTTGCCTAAGGACCTGTTTGCTGGTCTTCAGTTTAGATCTTCCTACCGATCCTTCACTGGGTCACGGTCCTAGCAGTTGTTCGCTACCGACCCGCTACCGTTGGAGTTCGTCTCCGACACCCGTCTTAGGACGGCACAATCTAGGCGCTCCTTGACGCGTTTTGCCACGCCGAGAGCTACCGATCGGAATTCGCTACCCGGTCAAGCCGACTGGTGAAGTCCCTGCGACTTCACCTCGTTGGCCATCCTGACACTTCAATTTCCGGAAATGAGGTCGCTTCGGCGATGTGGTTTCCATCACTGCTGACTGCCATTTTGGCTGTTGGCTTTCCCAACCGGGAGTATTTCATTCCGGTTCGGGATGGCGTACTCCCTTTTTCATTTGGAGTTTCGCCATGATCAAAGGTATTGCTGTTGTCCTGCTTCTCTCTCTCACTCAAGTTATCCCTGGGCTTAGCTTGTTGAGCAGCGGTGAAAAAGCCGTCGACACCTATCACAGCCGTATCGCGAAGGCCGTCGGAGAGTAAAGCCATTCATTTCATCGGAGCCTAGCCCGCTCCGATGGAGAGGGTGGGCCGACATTTTTAGTGAGGTCTACCATGCGTTCTATTTCTCGTTTTGTGTTTGCTGCAGTCCTGCTCGGCCTGGTCGCCACTGGTGCCCGCGCTGAGGAGGAGCTTAGTCTGGCAGATGTTATGCAAGCTCAGCGGCAAGAGTGCAGTTCCCTGTCTCAACAGGAATTGCTCGACAAAGGTGTGGACTGCCCCAAGGCAGCCAAACCCGCGAGCGGCACCGTCGGCATCATCGCTGGCGCCGTCTCTTTTGCAGCCCTGGCAGTATCTGTTTTCACTAACACCCCGACAGCTACGCTCGGCTGGATCAGCGTATCGGTCGGAGCAGACCAAGTCGGAAAATAGCAGGTAGGGATCGGAGATTCCAGCGAGAGCTGGGATGTTCCCCTTATGGGATCTGGGAACAGTGCCCATACGGGAACGTCCCAGTCACCCAAAGGAGTCAATGATGCCTGCCAATCAAAACGTGCAATCCTTTCTCAAAGCCGTCTGCGACAAGAAGGGCCTTCGCTTTGCAGTAGATCTTCACACTGCGCTGCAAGAAGGACGCGACGACAATGAAGCAAGGACTATGTTGCGGGACGCTCTGACAGCTATCAATCGTAGCTCGAGGAAGCGTCATGACCGATCGGAGAAATCCGGTCAACCACAGGCGCGGTTAGCCTGATGGCGCGATCACTGCATGATTGGCATTACAGGATCAAGACTTCGCACGCGCGAAAACTTATTCCACAGTTGTCCAGCTGCTCTATCGCTGGGCAGTCCCCCACGGGAGATTCATCTCCCCGCAGGGGAGGTGCGTTTCCTCTTACCAGGAGAAACACCATGTTGAAGAAGCTCGGGTTTGGCTGTATGGCCTTACCGATTGTTCTGTTCTGGACCGCAAGCGACCCTCATGGGGTAGCAAGCCTTCAGGACAAAGCAATAGCAAGTGCAGTCTGGGTAGCCTTGGGGCTTGGTTTCATCGCCCTGGCCGCCGCAGTCAAAGCCGTTAGCACCGGTCGCACCGCGTCGTAAGACGTCGGTAATTTTCACCCCTTCGGGACTCATCCTCCCGTTGGGGCGGTGGGTCCCTTCTTTTTTGGAGATCCACGATGCGTATCGCAATGCAAGCGTCACTTGGCCGCGTTAATAATGTCACCTTGTTTGCTCTCCGTCGTGCACGGAAAGCAGTGCAGTACTTCAAGGATGATCCGGACCGTTTCGTCGTCTGCAGCGCCGCTGTTCTGAGCGTTGCAGCCTACGTAGTGTTCTGAATCACGCCTTACCCCCGTGCCCCTGCCTCGTTGCAGGGGCATTTTTCTAGTGATGTCCGTCATGGATTGCTAGAAAAATGCTACGCGCACGATCAAATCTGGATAATGTGAAGGTTATGAGTACAGATCCATCCATTGTTGGCTCCTTTGAGCCGCTCACCCGCTCGATCGACGGTCCTTTTACCAGCGTCGTGGTGGTAGGCTTTGACAGCGTGACCGACGTCATCCAGTCCCTTGCGGAATGCAGCAAGCCGGTGTTGCCGACCCATATTGATTACCTCGTTGAGGCGATCGAGCTGGAGCGAGAGTACCTCTGGCACCGCATCGACTTCCGTAGCCCGGCGGCGCCGCCCTATCCGGAACTGACCTCCTCCGAGCTGAAGTGGGTGGGCGATCTGTTCGGAATCGAAAATGCGATATGTGTCGTCGTCGCTAACAACCAGGGCGACATCGCAATAGGCCGGAGTTACTTCTGCACGGAACAGACTAGGCTCGAGAGGGCCTATGAGAAGTTGATGGTCCATGCCGATGCGCTTCGCATGCTGGCGCCGCCTGGCACTACACGGTTTTGAGTTTCTGGCCACTTGTGGTCCGTTCTTTACTGGTTTCGGCGTTATGAAATCTTTCTCCATTACAGACCATCCTGGTCTGTGAGAACCCGACACGCAGGATTCGTCCTGGTCGTGTCAGGCACTTGAATCGCACCGTCATCCGACGGCCGCGGTGAATCATTTATCAACCCGCGCGGGCGCAACCATCCCGCTCGGGTGGTTGTTCCGTGCATCACTCTGGAGCAACATAAATGACATCTACATATCGTGACATGACAGGCGTTCTCGCCCTCGAATGCATCACTCCCGTCATCAAGGCCTTGTTCGGTTCGTATAGCCTAGATGACACCTATCCCGGTATCGGCAAAGGCAAAGTCTTCGTTGCCTGTATCGCGGAAAGCAGTGATGTCACGTGGTCGTCCATGCTGGACCGTCTGCGGGACCTTGCCGCGCAACGTCAGGTGACCCTTGGCGAAGGCGAAGAGGAAGGCGTAGAAGAATATCTCTACGCTCTGGCCGCGCACTTCGGTGCTGGCCGTGACGGTTTCCTCAACGCTGTGATCGAAAACATCGACCTGGCCGGCAATGCCGATCTGGAAGTGCTTTTCGATCTAGCGATTGGCTTCGACGATGGCCATGGCCTGAAGTCGAATGCCACTGAGGCAGCCTGGCACTGTGATCGGCCCCGACTCGGGGAGTTTGGCGGCTATGGTGAATTTTGCGGCCGCCATGCATTCGTCGGGTTGTCGTCTTCCGACGCTGTCATTCTGGGCGGTGCCTTGGACTCCGCACTTGAGGCCGGGGACATCGACCAGGCAGCGAAATGCATTCTGGACAAGGTGGAGATCTTCCTATCTGGAATTGCCGACGCCGGCGCGCAGGATGCGGTTCGCAAGACACTTTGCGATCAGCTGATGGCAGGAGCAGATCTGTTTTAAGTCACATATGAAACGACGCAAGTATTGGTCGCGCGAGAATCGTGCTGGATCCCCAGCACGGTGAACGATGCCGTAGGTTGGCATCGCATTTAACCCGGCCGGGTTCGTCCCCGCCGGGGGCGGATTCCGGCATTTCAATGAAAGGCAGTAGCAATGAGAGGCTTGGATATCCGCGTCAACATGGCGCTCGTAAGAGTGCATGCCGTAATTCATCCGGATGCAAACCCTGATGTGAGCAACGAAAGGGTGGTGGACCTGCTGTGGGAGGCGAAGTCGCTCGGCTTGTCCGACGCTGACGCTGGCCACTCTCAGCCGCCACCGATGTTTGTTGGCGAGGCCGAACTCACCCATTGGTGGGAGGACGGGCAGGGGCTTGCCGCATCTCTTGAGGAGATGCGGCTTTGCTCAAGCTGTCACGATGGAACAGGGCATCCCTGTCCGATTCACGGTTAATCGACTTCAATTGCAAAAGGAGAATTTGGTATGTCACAGCATTTCTGCACCACCACGATGGGTAACAAGGCAGTTGAGGTCCTGATGGGATGGGATCGCCCGCTTCAAGGGTTCTTCATGGTCATTCACGACCTGGAGGCGCCTGTCGAAGAAGACGGTCTGATTTATTCGAACCTGGACGAACGTGACCCGCATCCGAAGGTTCTCGATCCGTTCACGGAGAAGCTGGCGGAGCTCGGTATCCGGGTTCCTACCGCGATGGTCGAAGAGGTGAAGGATGACCAGCTGTGGAATGTAGGCAACAAAATGCGTCGCCATGAGATGCAGGCAGCCTGACGTCAGCGTCAGAGCGGCCCGCCGCGTAAATCTCGCATCTAGCGAGGTGCCAGAAGCCTAGCGCTTCTGTAATCAAAAGCCCACCAATGACCATTACGGTCACGGTGGGCTAATGAGATGGTCACCCTCCACCCTATCAGCGACTACCCTGATAGGGTGTTTTTACCCGAGAGGAGATCATCATGGAAAGCGTCGCACTTATCGGTATTGACCTAGGCAAATACTCTTTCCATCTTCATGGACAGGACGCGCATGGCAAGGCAATCTTGCGTAAAAAGTGCACCCGTAAGCAGCTCATTACCTTTCTCGCCACGTTTCATCCCTGCACTGTCGTCATGGAAGCCTGTGCAGGTGCCCACTATATGGCACGCCAATTGATTGCGTTCGGGCATCAGGTCAAGCTCATCAATCCCCAGTTTGTTCGCCCCTTTGTCAAGGGGAACAAGAATGACTTCATCGACGCAGAGGCAATTTGCGAGGCTGCGTCTCGTCCCAACATGCGATTCGTTACACCAAGGACCGAAGCGCAACAGATCCTCAGTGCGCTGCATCGTGTCAGAGAGTCGCTCGTGCGCGATCGAGTCAAGGCATCTAACCAAATCCATGCGTTCCTGCTGGAGTTTGGGATCAGTCTTCCCGTTGGTCCCACAGCCATTAAACAACTTCCTTCCGTACTGGCAGAACAATCCCTGCCAGCACGGCTAGTATCCGTCCTTACTCGTCTGCATGCGCATTACAAGTATCTAGTAGAGCAGATTGCCGAAGTCGAGAAGGAGCTGGTGAGGCAATTACAGGAAGATGACCTAGGGCAGCGTCTGTTAGTAGTGCCTGGCATAGGGCCAATTACTGCCAGCCTCTTATCAGCTGAGCTAGGCGATGGCAAACAGTACGGCTGCGGGCGAGACTTCGCCGCGTCATTAGGATTAGTGCCACGCCAATACAGTACTGGTGGACGAGCCAATCTGCTTGGAATTAGCAAACGCGGCAACAAGACCCTGCGACGCCTGTTGGTGCAATGTGCCAGATCATACATGCAGCGCTTAGACAAGCAGACCGGATTAATGTCTGACTGGGTGCGCACAATGTTAACACGACGGCATTGCAATGTTGTGGCCTGTGCATTGGCTAATAAATTTGCACGTACGGTTTGGGCGCTAGCCTTTCGGCATACTGAATTCCGTCTTAATCAGGCGCCTCTAGCAGCCTGAAAGACAAGCGTTAAAGTAGCGAAGAACCCACCTGGTTTTGCGACCGTAGAAATTGGATGACGTGAACGGCATAACGGCCTGAAAGACAACCTCAAAGATAAGATGGCCTCCGAGGCCGTTGGGCTTTTTAGGAATTTCAGGCGCGACTCTCATCGTGGCGCGGGGAATGATTCCCTGTTTTTGACGCCGGATAGATTTAAGCAAGCCAACCACAAAACCCAAAATCTACCCTTGCGAAAAGGAGGGTGACCATAGATTTAAGCAAGCCAACCACAAAACCCAAAATCTACCCTTGCGAAAAGGAGGGTGACCATAGATTTTTTCATTTGTGCTTGGTCGGGATTCCCATGTCGTCAAACGGTTCGGAACGCTGATATTAGGGCTGTAATCTCTTGGTGGAGTCCATAAGACCGCTGGCAACAAGATAATACAAGCATAAGAAATTTTGTTGCGTTAAGGAAACCATGTGGTCATAATTGACTGGAGGCTGTAGGCAGTAACCCATCGCATCTAATGGGTACTGATAGCTACTTGATCGAAGCGCAAAATATAAGGACTGGAATCATGGGGTTTTGGGATATCGCTGGAAAAATAGGAAGAGGTGCTGCAGAACTCGCGGTTGATATCGCCAAGGAATTGCCATCGGTCGCAGCTCGGCAAGCTCAGCAAATACTAGATTCTGGAAAGTCTATATCAAGTGAACAGAAGCAAAAACTTCAGGATGTAATTGATAAGGCTAAAAGGTAAGACCTCCACATACGATCAATACAGCATGCGTTCCAAGCGTGCTATTTCTCTAATTGTTGGAGTAAGCCACTATGACTGAAGACCAGAAAAAGAAGTGTCACGCGATTATTCATCCTCACGCTGTAGCCGCTGCAGCCGGGAACGCGATACCTGTACCGGGATTAGGAATCGCTACCGATATGGTTGCAATGACGACAATGACGATGAGTCTTTGTAGCGTTTTCGGAGGAAGTCTAACCGAGGAGGCAGCAAAAGCGTTAGCTATTGCTACGTTCAAGAACACTATGCTCAAGCAGCCAATAAAGACCATTGCTAAGGAGCTTTCCAAATTCATCCCGGGGCTAGGACAAGTTGTGGCTCCGAGTATTTCTGTCGTAATGCTGGAAGCGGCTGGCTGGTCTATTGCAAATGAGCTCGAAAGCAAGTTCTCAAGGAAAGTAGCATAGCTGGACGCGTCGCCCTTATCCATCAGTAGCCTTCACCAAAGGGGTATGGGGTGATCATGCTGGTATGTAAAGAGTTAGTTGGAGTGTTCTGCAACCGCGTTAAAGCTGGCTCGTGTAACGAGCGAGGAATGACCATTTCTGAGATGTAGGAAGCAAGAGGCGTCGTGTCCATGAGATGCAGGCAGCCTGATGTCATCGTCAGAGCGGGCCGCCGTATAAATCTCGCATCCAGCGAGGTGCCAGAAGCCTAGCGCTTCTGTAATCAAAAGCCCACCTATGACCATTGCGGTCACGGTGGGCTTTTTCGTTTGTGAATCTCAAAGATGGTGCGACCCATTAGGCTGGGGAGGTGAGCAGATTTGCCTCAAGAATCTCATCATGCAGCGCCCAACCATAGCCGTGGACGTAGAGTTCGATTGACGATCTGCGCTGGACCACCGCTCGTTGCGCCCATTTGCGCCAGGCTTTGAGGGTGCATTCACCATGCTTGTCGCGACCGAAAGGGCGATTTGAGTAGGTGTAGTGGACTGTCCCTTCAAGGACGGCGACTACTTGCCGATAGAGAGCTGCTGCACCGCCGGCGGAGGCCATCAGGTGGTCGGTGAAAGCTGGGTCGGTCCGCGGATCGCGCTCGATCGCCGCGCGGGCCTTGGTGACCAGGTTCTCCCTACACGACGGTGAGCACTGCAGGAACGCACTCACCAACCGCCGCATCTCCGCGCTGACACGTGTACGGGGAAAGGACGCCGGGATCTGGGTGTCGGTAGTGGCCATTTCATGCGCTCCTTCGTGACTCAGTCCGCCGGTAAGGCAGGGTTCGGACGCAGGTAGACAGTGGTATTGTCCATGAAAGTCACCAGCACTTTGCCGTTCTGCGGCGCGATGCTTTTGATGGAGTCCGAATTGATGTAGGCCGGTGTGCCGTCCAGACGCGGATTATTGATGCTGTGTATTTCAGCGGCCACCAGATTCGGGAATGCGGCCGTGAAGGTAGCGGGCTCCTCCGCCGCAGCCGCCTTCTCGCCGGTGTTGAGGTGGAAAATTGTCTTGCCAAGGTATTCGTTGGCCGACGGCTGGAAGTAGTTCACCGCTTTTGTAGCCATGTGCAATGACCGGGCGTTGACTTCGGAGCCGATGAGTTCGGTGAGCTGAAAGAGACCCTGCATGTTGTTCCTCTCCTTGTTGTGGGCTTGGGTAGTGAATCGATTATAGAAATCTGCGTTATGCCGTTTTGACAAAACTGACGTGCGGTCCGAGCGCTAGATTGCTATCCGGTGCGGACATGGCCCGCTTTCCGCAAGCCGAACCATGATGGTGGCCAGAATGGCGCCGTTGGCTGCCGTTTGGTCGACCGCTCCGCAGGTGGTGAGTACGCCGTTCAAAACGAAGGACTCCTTGGTTATCAGGTGCTGGCATCCGCGACACGGTGCCGGTGCGAGCTGGCGCAGCTGCAGGTCTCGGTCTTCGGACCAGTAGCCGTCTTCCTGAGGAGGACGGCCCTCAGCTGCTGGCGCATTTGAAACCGCGTGCGACATCGCGTTACGCTTTGGTGAGAGCGAGGACCGTCACCGCCACGCCAGTGCCCTCAAACTCGCCTTGGAACGATTCGCTCCACTCATGGCTAAGGCCGGCGATGAGGTCTTTGCCGCGATAGCTGGAGGGCAAAACCGCAACCAGACGGCCGCCGGCTGCCAGCAACGATGCTGCCTTCTGCAGGTGAATCAGGGCGCGGCCCTCGGAGAAGGGCGGATTCATGACGATTCGGTCGAAAGTGCGGCCGGCCGACCATTGCAGGAAGTCTGCGCAAACGGGCTTGAAGCCCTTTCCTTCCAATACCTTGCAATGCACTGGCGAAATTTCAACGCACGTCGTGTTTGCGGGACGGAGAAAATCGCACAAGCCGCCCTGGCCGGCACTCGGTTCCAAGCAGGAATGCGCTTCGCCAATCTGAGCAAGCTCTGCCACAAGCTCAGCAATCGGTTTCGGGGTCGGGTAGTACTGGTGCGTCTTCCGGTCGGGCAGGCATCCGGTACGGACGATCTCCGCAATAACATCGTTGGCACGGTATTCAAACAGCCATACTGGGCCATCCTTCACCCCTCCGATATAGGCGAGCACGCGCTCTGCCTCTTCCCGCGCGGCCGTGGGCGCTTTGTCGACCGCCAGGGTGCCGTATTCGAACTGCATCGAATTGGGGATTTCTTCCCTACGGTATGGCTGGCGCCAGTTATTTTCCTGCTTGATAAACCGGGTACCGGTTTTCATGCCGGCTAGCAGCTCTAGCGTGGCAAAGGGGAGCGGCCGCCCCATCATCACGAAATCCTTTGGTGCTTTCTGCGCCTTGGTGGGCTTACGGCGAAACTCCGGCGGGATCGCCATAGGGTAAAGGCTGGATAGCATCGCGTTCAGACGCCAGGCCATGTCCGGATGGACTTCCAGATGGGCTGTGCCCTTCAGATAGCAGCGCAGCCGCAGGGAGCCACCGTCTAACGTGAGCCACTGTCCGTGCATGTGGCGGGCTTCTTCGACAATCTTGCTCGATGCATACCACTTTGGCTCGTCCCGTTCCATGAACTTTGAGATGACGCATCGCAGGTCATTGATATAGCCGACACGGTCGGTGCTGCCGTAGCAGCTGGTGATGTTGGAAAGGATCATCCGCTTGCCGAATCCCGCTGGCGAGTTGGTGATGTGTTCTCCGGACAGGGCGCGGAATATGCCGTCGATCCGCTCCGCAAAGAAGCTCTGGCGCTGCATCAGGAGGCCGCGCAAGGTGGCCTTGACGCTCTCGGGATCAAATGGCGGGGTTTCGTGCTGGCGAATCTGTTTATTCCAGTCGTTGCGCTTGTCCGTCGGCATATAGTCCAGCACGTCTGTAAGGGACATCGCTTGAGACCAATAGGATGCGTCGAGCGCACGGATTGCGTGATCCGACTGAAACAAGCCCGTTGCACTCAGCTGGTGGCCCCGGCCTTCGAGCTGGGCGCCGGACATGAAGTAATGAATGACGTCCGTCTCGCCGGCGACATAGGCGGCAATGCGCTCGATGTCGGCTTTTTTCCGACGGTACTCGGAAAAGAGAAGTTCGAGCGGCGAGGTAAGGGCTAGGGCGCCGGTATTGTCAAAATCACTGGCGAAGTTTCCGACTTCGAGCATGTCCATTAAGCTGTCCTCCGAATGCCTGGTGCGTTCAAATCTAGTCGTGCGTGGTCGTACATGTGCATCATGTCAAGGAAGTAGGAGGGCTCGGCTGGCAGCCAGCGGTGGGTATTCCAGTAGTCCATGAGCTTCGCCCGTACGACCTCCGGGTAAGACCGCATGCGTGCGCGGCCCTGACGCCACTTCATTGCCCGATAGGCGCGGTTGTTGGCCATGTGCTCGGCATACTTCCTTGCGCGATCGTCCATGACCGTATCCACGTCGGGCTGTTGCTCTGCAATCTGGTCCGCAAAGAGCGGAAACGCTTCGCGCTCGTTACGCTGCTTGCGTAGCAGTGCCGCACGTTTACGCGGTGTGTCCCTGAAGTCATCCTTGTAATAGCGTGTGAATCGCATCTCGCTTACATCCTTGTTAGTCATGAAAATAGTTTGACACTCCAAGGGGTGCAATTCTGAAAAAGTTAAGCCACGCAAAAGGCCGCGGCGGGTGGTCCTGGCGCCGGGTTTTCCCCTGCCTTTTCCACGCTACGGGCACTCGCTGGCCATGCCCTCCCACCGATATGGGATGTCACAACCGGACAGCCGTGATAAGTTTTTGAATTGCTTCATTGGAAAGCAATCGCCACAACTGGGAAGGTAAAAATGACATACGAGTCCGAACTCGAGTACACAGGTTTCTGGCGCCGTCTTGGCGCGACATTGATAGATGCCATCCTCATGAGCATCATTACACTGCCGGTGCTGAGCATCTGGTACGGAAGCGGCTACTGGGAAGATCCCCGCCTGATCAAGGGACCGGTAGATTTCATCCTGTCGTGGGTGCTGCCGACGGTCTTGGTGATCGCGCTCTGGGCAAAGACTGGATCGACGCCGGGGAAGATGGCCATGGCGGCGCAGATAGTCGACGCGCGGACCGGGCGCCGGCCGTCGACTGGGCAGCTGATTGGCCGTTACTTCGCCTACTTTGTCTCGGCAATCCCGTTTGGCCTGGGCTTTCTCTGGGCGGCCTTCGACTCCAAGAAACAGGGGTGGCATGACAAGCTGTCCGGAACGGTCGTGGTTCGCCGTAAGGCCGGATCAGCAGAACCGGTACAATTCCAGTAGCAATCTGTCCAAATTTGACGACCTACAATGACTTGGCATACTCGTTCGGTTCTACTGATCTCAGCGCTGTTATCCGCTGGTTTCGTTGCTTTTATGGGAAGCAGCTTCTCGCTCGGGGTGGAGCCGGAGCGTTTCAATGTCATGACATTCCTGCGTTGGGTCGGCCTCGGAGCGGCCGTCTCGGCGCCATTATGTGTTCCAGCATCGATCCCCTCTCGTTACGCTCGAACACTCTTGATCACTCGGTTCGTGTCGGCAGCCTTTCTGCTGGTGCCTACGTACTTTTTCGGGGGTATCGTTGTCCATAATGTAAAGAGAAGCCTTACTGGGCTCGGCGCTACGCCGTCGGCATTTGTGCAGGGCCTCGTGGTGACTGTCGCGTGTGTTACAGGATTAGTCCTTCTGCTGTGGCCTTTGGTACGCGGACATGCTCTGAAGACAGGCTCCTAACCGTAGGATTAGAATAACGGCCGGCAGATAGTGACTAATAAATCACTATCTGTCGTTCACCATGATCGTGCCCTCAGAAGACATGGTGGCGAGCATAACTTCGCTCTTTGAGTGTGCAATCCTGCCGTACATCTTCACCAATATGAAAAGCAAAATTACCAAGTCACAAAAAGCTCGGCTGCTGGCGGCCTTCATCCGACATTCTGACGAAAAGAAAACGATTGAGGACGTAGATGCACTCTTTGCGGAAATTGGTCCGCTCTTTGCGAACGGCAATTATCTTGAAGCTTACCTCTATGATCTGAATAACGAGGGTATCCTCTATTTTGAGCAAATCGGCGATGAGGGTTTCAAGCCGATCGTCATGGCTGGCTGTACCGGGTCGACTGCTCAATATCTCGATAAGCTGCTTGAGGAGATCGACAACGAAATGATCGGCCTAGAGCGAAGGTTGGCCGAAATTCTTACCTTTGACCCTGAGAAGCTGAAGGCCGAAATCAGAGACGCTGAAACACAGCTGCAAGCTGCTCGTGATGCCGCCCAGAGACAAGATTTGCTTAGGCCACTGCTACCACAGATTGCAACTATCGCTACGCATTTTCAAGGCGTGTCTGCGGTAGCTGAGAGGTATGAGGACGTTTACAAAAATATTATTCGTCCCGTCCAACTCGAAGGCGAGTCCGGTGTCAGAGCTACTGTACGTTGGGCGGTTATTAGCATCGTAGCATCGACTGTTCTCTCCTTCGCAGTTAGTAACTGGAAGGACGTGGTAGCGCTATTTCAACATTTCGCGTAATACCGCGCGATTACTTCTCCCGAATGGGTGCAGCCGCCTGCACCTAGCTTTAGGCGGGACGCACCGGACGTTCTTAGGTGCATGTTGGAGTCTACCGCGCACCAGAAATGCTGCTTAGGCGAAAAGGTCTCGTTGCGTGCTGTCTTCGGTGGACGTCATGACCTTCGGTGGTGTCGATTCTCCGTCTGTTAGGCCAAAGTTTGCACGTTCGGCAATGGATGCTGCGGACATGGTGGACTCCCAACGTTTTCGACTCCCTCGCTTGATAAGTTGGAGAGTGACGGTACCGGCGCAAGCGTCATCTCTAAACCGTCTGGACAGCGAAGGTCGGAAGTCCTCATGCGAGGTTTTGAACCCGGCGCATTTTCTGGGGCGATGGTTGAGGTTGTCTATTACGGCTTGGATGTCACTGTCGGTGATGGGATCGAAGGCCATTTTCTTAGGAAAGAACTGGCGGATCATGAATACAGATGCAGGCAGCACAGTTGCCCAGCCGCGATGGTAGGGCGTGCGACTCTCACAGTCTCCACAAGTTTTCGGAGTGCCATAACGTTTGTGCTTGGCAATCGGTTGGCTTCTTCGGCGAATAAATCCGCGTTTCCCTAGCACTCCGAAGACGAATGAATACTTGCCAGAGTCGTTATCATTTGCGTCAAGGCTGCCTGGCGACGCAGTCCTGTCTTGCTGAATACCGACTTGAGATGCGTTCGCAAAGTCAAAATGGAAATTGACTGCTCATCTGCTATTTCTTGCGTTGAAAGTCCATCGGCGAGCATGCACGCGATCCGTGCTTCCATTGCCGTTAGATGATATAAACTGCGAAGCGACGATTCCACGCTGGTGTAGGATCTACACGTTTCATGAATAACAATGAGCGCCATTGGTCTTTCATTGAAATGGGAAGCGGCAAGCTTCAAAGGCATTGGCAGGACCAGAAGATGCATTGCGGCGTTAGAACCCGAATCGAGACTATGCGCGCTGCCACGGCTTGCCGTCGCGCTTGCCGCCTGCGCGATGGCCTGTTGAACTTCCAGCGCCCGCGATCGGGTAGAAAATCTGCCGAAGCGCACGACGACTCCGCATTGCCGCGACAACAGCCGTTCTGCAGCCCTGTTTGCAAACCGAAGATTGCAGCTGCCATCCACCACCAACATCGGCGCCGTCACATGATCCAGCGCAGCCTGTGCAATACCGGCCGGAATCTGCAGCTCCTGCATGCGGAAATACAGTTTGATCGCACGCTGTAGATGAGGCATGACCTCTCGTGCGGCCAGGTGGTCATCATCCCGGTAACTGTTCTGGAGTCCGAAACGCTGGACGGAAATGGTTGCGACGAGCCGGTCTTCCCTGACAACCAACGATGCCAGGATGCCGCCTATGTCATGTTTGCGCAGGAGGTCGTTATGGTATTCGCGTGCATTGTTCTGATCAGGCCACGCCTTGCCGTTTGCGTCGGCGGTCCAGCAGCCCACCTCGGAGTAAGGCACCACGCCAACCAGGGGATCCAGGGTGTTGTAGTACTCGTTGTATGCGCTGACGACTTCTTCCGAATATCCGACATTGAATGCGATTTCAGCGCCAGCTCTGCTGGGATCTGCCAGCATTAGGATGGAGCCTTGCGAATCCATCAATGAAGCGAACTGATTTAATCCAAATTGCCAAAGCGCTGGGTTCAGCGTTGCGTCGTAGAAAGTGCTTATTACTTGGTCTGGACTAACTCTTGGTGATTTGTCCATACGATTTTCCTTCCAACGCAGTTGATCTGCATCCAAAGCTGGTCACAATCTCCATGTCGTTTGATCGGTAAGGCTACTCGAATCTACTTATGGTTTTTTGAGCATAAACAAAGTTCTACCCCATTTGGAGGATGCTGCGCATAGACCTCTTTGCACATACTTGCAACACAGGTAGCGATAAATGTGCTGTTCTTTCCTGAGTATGCTTATGTCGGAGGTTGTATGTTCAATAGAGTGTCTTCCTGCAATTATGCTGTTTCTGTTGTTACGATCTTAATTTTGGCCGGATGCGGAGGGGGAAGCGGCAGCGACATTTCTGCCACCGAATTGACGACTGGAAGTCAGGCACCTGCAGGTGGAACTCCGACCAATTCAGGGCCACCTACAACCCCTACAGATAATGGCGCTACGCCGACCGCCCCGGTCACCCCAACACCCGGCAACCCTGATGTCATTCCTGACAGCACAACCGCCACACCACTTACGGGACTCACCGCAAGTTGCACTACACAGTCGACACCTACGGGGTTAGGGACACAAACGACCAGAACAAACTGCCTGCACTTTAATACGATGCTTTCGCAGATCATACCGGGCTTCTACATCGGCACCCCGGATAGGAAACTCGAACCCAACAGTACTGCCACACAGTGCACGGTGCGTGTGCGCCAGAACGGCGGTGTGGAGATACGCTCGGGTACCGCCACAAGGATAGTTGAACCTGCATTGCAAAGTGGCGCCCCGGCTGACGCTGTATGGAATACGCTCAGCGATACGATTACCCAAGCCCAGGGGTACAGCACGCAAACGTATTCGGTTTATAACCGCGTGAACGGAACATTTGCAAAAATATACTGGAGCGAGTTCGTTAAAGGCAGAAATGTTTTTGCCGGCAGGATAAGTATGACGGAGGATGTTCAGGAAACTGGATGTCTGGATATTAAGCCATTTGATTTCGGTCCACCGGAAGAGCGTTACGGTGCCGCGCCTGGTGCGGCCTACCAGACTTGTACAGTTGAACGTGACGGTACAGATCTTCTGGTGAATGAATGTACACAGTTCACGCAATACACACCCAACATCGTGTTCGGAAGATATCGTGGGTCGACACTCAGCGCCAATCCCGAAGAATGCGTGGTTAGCGTGCACCGACAGTTCGGCATCGAGATTGATATTCCTGTCTCGCCCGGCTCTGAAACCATGAAGTCAAGAAATATGGTTGGACTACTTCGCCCCGATGGCATGTTCAGCGACCAGTGGACGTATCTGCTCAACCAGACCAATCCCCAGCAAGAGGCTATCGGTATCAGTAATAGCAGGGTAAGAAAAGAGGCTCTTTTTATTTGGAATCCAACCTTACCTGGCGCTGCGCGCGCCGTGGCGTCAATAACTGATAGCGTTCCCGGCACAGGAGAGCCACAAGTTTGCGGCGACTTATCGTTGATTTCACGATACTAGTTCGAAGCACCTTCACCTGAGGGGGTACCATGAAAGCCAAACAGTTGCTTGTGGTTAGCGCAGTTCTAGTGGTTACGACCGCGTGCGGCGGCGGGGGTGACGGAGACGATGATGCAACCGCCGCGCCGGCGCCACAAAGCGGAAGCGGGAGCACTACAGGCGGGACGGGCGGCACTGGAGGTGGTGGCGGAAACAATCCAACGACAGCCACAACACAGGCGCCTTTGGTGCCTCCAGCTTGTGCGTTGTACTCGGCTGATCGTATCTTACAGACGCAGCCAGCCAACAACGGCATTGTCACCAATCGTTGTTCCATCCCCGTGCGGTTCAGAGGCTGCTGGGTCCCCCAGGGCGCCACGAACTGCGAAGGCCTACCGGAAAACCGCTGGTTTGTGTCGGACATAATCGAGCCTGGGCGATCCGTATTTATTCCGGCGCCGTCTGCCAATGACCAGAAGCTGGCTGCTTACACAGTCTGCGATGTCACCAACCGCAATGCAGTTTGTAGCGCAAACAGCCCCAGTTCAGGAGCAAGTCAGTTCACGACCCTCACTGATGCACAGCTTGATATTAACGGACCAGGCCGCATCAGTAATGCACCATCGCCTAATAATACGAATAACCCGCCGACACCCACCACTCGCAGCTTTATTACTTGGAATGGCAATGCCAATGGAGATGTGGTGGTGGACGCAACAGATGACCAATTTAAATTCTACTCCGACACGCGGTGTATCTACAGCGTTAACCGGCAACAAGAGACTCGCAACTTCTGCCTAACCAACGATTTCAGCGGTAACTTTGCTGGACGCGCAATTACAGTGACACGCGTTAGGGCCACAAACGGGCAATGTATCGCAGGCCTCGTCGACGTGGCCACCAGCCGATATATCGATATCTTTACGAATCCACAGGGTGTACAAGTTGTTCAGCAATCGGATAAAAACCCGGTGGCCTGCCAATAAGGGCGTAACATGAATACGAACAGAAGAAGGTCCTTACAGTGTCTCACGGCTTTAGTTGGCGCCAGTCTTTTAAGCGCATGTGGCGGAGGCGGTGGTGGAGGGGGTGACGGTTCCGCCGCGGAATCCAGCGCGGGTAACTCCACTGCAAGGACTCTTACGGCAAACGCGACTGAGTTTCGTACATTCGAGCCGATTGATCTGCGGTACAACACGGATATCGATCCTGCGATCACTCGGTTCGAAGTGCATTACCCCGACACCGACGAAATCGTACTTCTCAATGACAATCTCGTCGATCCCACGCTTATACCCGCAGCTCCGATTGTTACGCGGACGCGGCAGGGCACCCTGCGGGCATTGCGGAACGGGGCAGTTACGCACGAGGCTACTATCACCATCCATCCCATTCCAACGAGTGGCAGCCCTGGAGACATGATGCTACGTTTTATCGACGCCGCACTAGACAGTTCCGCAGAGGCTAGTCGTAGCGCGCAGCAACATGATCCGGCGGCGGTTGCGGAAGCTTCAGCTCTCGTGAGGTCACTGCGTGAGTTACGCATATTGGTAACTGACATCCGAACGAATGGGGCCATCACACTAGGAAATGGGCCCGACGGCAAGCGCGTGGTCTTTGACCGCACGACCTTACTGCAGATGGACCAGGTGGCCGGTGCCATGAGTAATCGCCTCGAGCGGCGGGCAAATAAAACCACATTGTTATCCCACGGCGGCACCCACGGGACGGACTGCATAGGGTGCTCCACCGGAGGTACTGGCTCCGGCTCGGGCGGCAATGCGGGTAGTGGTGGAACACCGTCAGGAAGCGGCAGTGGTGGAGGAGGCATTGGTGGTGCACCACTGTCTGTGCCGGGCGGTGGTATTACCCCAACTCCTGTGCGAAGGCCACCTGCGCCCACTGTTGGGCAGCCTCTCCCCCCGTCAACTCCATTTAGACCCTTGCCTCCAAACGCGGTGAGATGGGTTGAGCCACAGCTTACCTATGAACAAATGGTCAAGACGTTATCCGACGCAGAGGTCACTGCAGGCTGGATGAATATTACGGGCGAGTTTGCTATGGCGGCGGTGGGTGCTATGGCAATAGCAGGCAGTGTAACGCCGCCGGGAGCTGTTATTGCAGCATTGGCGATCGCGGGTGCGGTAATTGTAGTGCAAGCCCACTCGATCATCTTGAAGTACCGATACGGTCGGCCGTCTGGTTTCGATATTACCGACGAGACGGGCGCCATCATATCTACCTCCGTTGGGGCACTACTTACAGTAAATGGACGCGCAGCCAAACTTACCGAAAGCCTCAGAAAAGCAGCTGGTGCACCATCTGTCCCTGTCATTCCAGGTAGACATGGCGAACTCGTGAAGAAGACCATAGACAATATGCAAGAAACGGTTGTCGGCAAGGCGGCAGGTGATCTCTCACAAGAAGCTTTTAGAGTCTTGCCACTATGCGGTAACCCTTCGCAGCGACGCAATATCGATTGTGTCGATCGAAGATAGCCGCCGACCGGTTAGGGTGCCCTGTCTGGGCTGTGTTTGATAAGGTCAATCGCAAGTACCTGCGAATCATGGCAAGCTTAATGATGCCCAAGTAATGGATCACCAACTTGTCAAAGCGGGTGGCCACCGCGCGGGCTTCCTTGAGCCAGCCGACACAGCGGTCAATGACGTTGCGTCGCTGGTATTGCTGTAAGCGTCCGACCTGTGCCGTGTTGACGGAACCCAGCTTTTAACGCTGAGATGAACCACGCATGGCGTCTGAGTCGTAACCGCCCATCCGCTGGACCACATAGTATGCAAATTCAGTGTCGTAGAAGATACCTGCATCAATTGCAGCCTGACAGGCGTCGGTCATGGCGGGCGGCGTTCAGACGTCCTCCCAGCTGCGGGAGGCGGCAAAGAGGTCGTCTTGCAGCACGGCCGGCGCAAGACGCTGCAGCGATTCGGAAAAACGAGACGCGCTGGTGCAGTCGAAGCTGTTCGCGCCGGCGGCGTTGCAGATGGCAATGCGGCGCTGTGAATTCACGCGGCCGACATGCAGGTAGCAATTGCGGCGCCGGGCGAGCCGTCCCCACTGGTTGGCTGTCTCTTCTTTCCATTCAGTTGGCCTGCCAATGAAGATGCCCGTTGCCGGCGACAGCAGGTCTCGGATGTCATTAGGTTCCATGCCGTCCTGCACTGCCAACAGCAGCGGTGTAGGCAGACCCTTCAGCTTTTCCAGCCAGGACAGAGAATAGTCGAGGGAGCGCAGTCCGCCGGTTACGATGTCAGGGACTACGATCCAGTCGGCTGACTCGCCAAGCTTGTCGATCGCGCGCATGAATGCATCTTTGTCAAAGGGCTTGTCCTGTTTGTATGCAGCCCACGCGCCATTGTCCATCGCGTAGCGCGTCCCCTCGGTGCGCAGGCATGCCGTAGCGGACACCAGCAACCGCCATCCAGCGGCCCGCAGGGCTGCAAGGTTGCGCTTGGTGCCGGTGCGGCTGGCATAGCCCACCAGCGGGGCGCGGTGCATCTCGATGCGCTCCTCGATCTCTGGGTCCGTGTCGGCAGAGCCGTCAACACAGTAGTACTGGGCATAGGCCATCATTGCTTCTGCGCGGCCAACGTTCTGACCGTCGAGGTAACGCTGGCTCCAAGCGGGTAGGGTCGTCATGGTCGCCTCCTTATTTTGCGTAACGTGGCCAGTCGAGGATTTCGTATCCACCATCCTGCTGATAGCAAGGCCAGCTGCCGGTGTCCCTGCACTTCACAAGGAGCTGCAACGCTTGGCGGAAGCGCCGCCGTCCGCGCTCAAGCATTTCTTCCGGTGCGCCGTAGAGTGCAACGCCATAGGGACCGTCCTTTTCAACGGCAAGGAAGGCGAAGTCGAAGTCGCGCTTGTAGACAGCGCGAAGGCCATCCAGATAGACCGCCGCCTGAAGGTCGTAGTCATATTTGACACAGGAGCGGGGAAATTCAGCGCCGGACGCATCGTCGGTGCTCTTGACGTCCACACAGATGCCGTCGCCAAAGTCGAAGTTGAGGCAGTCGGGGCGGATTTTGAGCCACACGCCGGTTTCCTCGTCCTGCCAGATGAGCGTCTGCTCCACCGTGCCGCCGCGCAGCAGCGCACGTGCCGAGGCATGCGCCATGACGTTTTCATTGATGCGCTCGATGGCGGTCATCTGGTCGCGGGTGAGGATGCGCAGACCCGCCGTCATTACTTCGAACTCGGCATAGTCCTTCTTGCGCTTGTCGAGGTTGTAAGCGCCGATAAAAGTGCGTGCATAGATTTCCGGCTCCAGCAGACGGGCGTGAATGGCGGTGCCGTAGAACAGCGCCGGTGTTTCCTTGCGCGTCTCGGTGAGATACGACTGATAGTGCGCGGGCGAACGCAGCAGTTGCTTCAGGCCGGATACGGAGATGCAGCTAAGGTCAGCGTGATAGACCTCGTTGGAGATATCGGGCAGAGAGCCGCCTTGCTGGTAGAGATCGACGAGGGAAACGCCGACGTTTGGTTGCAGCAGAGCGGGATCGGTCATCGCATTCATTGGTTCGCACCTCCTTGGTATCAATGAAAACAGTTTGACACTCTGAAGGGTGTAATTCTGAAAAATCTTGCGACAAGAAAATTCAGAATCGATCGGGTGGTCTCCGTAGACTCGAAGACTGCAAAACACAGGAGGGAGCGATGAACGCACCATTGTCAGTCAATGAGATCGGCGCAGCCGCGCTGTCAAAGATCATTCAGAACGAGATCACACGGTCCGTGCAGGACAACGTACCGAAGGGAATGAGCCTGTTGCGGGTACGCGGGAAGCTGGGGACGCTCCGGCACGGTAATGTGCCCAAGCTCTTTGGCGTGAAGCTGGTCGAAGGCGGCGAAGAAGTCCTGCTGGACATCCCGAAAACCTTGGTAGCGCGGTTGGGCCTGAAGGGCGGGGAATCGGTGGTGGTCACCGGCACGTTGATCGCGGTGTGCAATCGCTATACCGACCGTCGGGTGGAATTCCATCTGGATGTTGTGGAAGCAGAGTTGCATGCCCAGTCCCAACCGTCCGCAACGGATGCGCAGCAGCAGATGTCGCTTGCCCGCCTGAAAAGCCTTGCCGTGCAGCGCCGCCAGTTTCCTGCCGAGCTGCCTTTGATGCTGTCGCTCATCTGCTCAAAATCGGGCCAAGCGCAGGTCGACCAGGACTTCCTCCTGGAGCTGCAAGTTGTCAGCGATCTGGTGAAGCTGGAGAGGATCTCCGTCAACGTGCTGTCCGCGCAGGATATCGCAGACGGCATCGCGAGGGCGAACGGGAAGGTGGTTGTCCTGATCCGCGGCGGCGGCAGTGCGGATCAATTCGAGGTCTTCGACGATCCGGCTGTGCTGGAGGCTTTGGCCAAGAAGGACGCCTATCGGGTGATCGGCCTCGGGCACACGGCCAACACAACCTTGCTCGACCTGGTGGCCGATTATGCAGCCACGACCCCGACGCGCGCCGGCGCCCACCTCTGCAACCTGATCGAACGAACGTCTCTGCCGCTGATGGAAGCGCGGCGGCTGGCCGGTCAAGCCCACCATGCCGAAGCCGTCGTGCTCGAGCACCGGGCGAAGATCCGGCTCCTGCAGGACCGGCTTAAGAAACGGGTACGGCCTTTGACGGTCGCCGCAATCGCCTCAGCTGCCTTGGCTGCCGGCATCGTACTCGGCAAGCTGTTTATCGCCTAACCCTATCTGTCTGGACCACCAAGGATTACCGCAATGGAAAAGCTCAATCGCTACCACGTCACCTTCATCGCCACCTGCCCGAACAATGGCGTCGAGATCCACTATGACCTGACGATCGACACGAAGGTCACAATCATGGTCGAGGACATCATTGCGGAGGTGCGGAGCATCACGGCCGGATTCCATGAAGACATTGCCGACCGCCTGGCTGACCGTTTCCTTGGCCGCCAAACCCTGAAGGGACACCATCACGGGGTCGACATTACCACCGTGCGTCAGGCGCTCCCCGTGCCGGCGGGCCGGTTGCTGTTCGAGCAGATTCCCGTAGACGCGGACTTCCAGTGCTATGGCCAGCGCTTTTTCAAGCGAGGGCCGACGCTGGCGATACGGGCGACAAAGAATTTCCCGAGCGGGAATCCGGAGTTCGTCCGCGAGTTCCGCCCTCACGAGCATGTCGAACCGGTTGGCGGCATGAAGGAGTTTGTTCGGCGGTATGGCCAACCCACACCGACACACCTGGGCGGTACGCTGCCGACGCTGACGCTAGGCGTTGATGATCTGGACGAGGCGGAGGATGACGAGATCGCGGCCGAGAACATGTACCAGGCCATGTTGGAAGGTAACGTCGGCGCCAGGATGCGGGCCGGCCGCCGCGCGGCCAAGCGCGCTACCCGGCGCAAGTCCCGCTGATGTCTTGTAAACCGCAGCGTCCTCCTGTATAAATATCCAGTCAAGACAAACTGTGCAATTAACGGTCATCCATGTCATGAACCCCTTCACTTCGATGCGACCTCCGTCCTCCTCTGCCGACCTATTCGACACGCCGAACGAATGGCTCAGCTTTCCTATTCTTGCTTATTCTTCTTGGCTTTCCTCACTGGACGGCACCGACACGGCATACAGCGAGGGGTCGAAGAAGGTCTATATCTCGATGTGGACCAAGTTCATCCGCTACCTGGACGAGAGACATATCTCCCTTCCTCTCGTCCAGTCTCATCACATCTCTTCTTTTCTGGACGTCCATGCGCTGAAGAAGGAGCACCGGCAGCGGTATGTGCGTCTCATCGAGAGAACCTACAAGCACCTCATCGAGCTGCAGCTGGTCACTCACAACCCCGGGCAGAAGGCAGGCTATGAAAGAGTAGGAAAGGGGAGCAACGACGCCACACGTTTTCTCTCCGACATCGAGCGGGACAGGCTGTTCGGCGTCCTGCGCCAGGCCTTCGAATCGGCCGACAAGAAAGGGACAGAGAAGCAAAGGGAAGAACAGTGGAGGAGAGTAAGGAATGCGGTCGTCGCGGCCACGATGCTTGGCGGCGGGTTGAAGGTGTCTGAGGCGGTGTCAGTTACCGTTAATTGCACAGCAAGGGCTGGCGTGATTACCGTACCGGATAGCTATGGGAAAGAGCATGTCGCCCGCCTCTTCCCGATCGCGCAGGATGCGCTGGCGGCCTGGTGGCCATGGCGCGCGGAGAAGGCCGAAGGCAGCAATCTGGTGTTCCCGGCGGAGATCAAAAAGCGGCGCAACGACCAGCGGGTCAAGACCGTGGCCATGCATGCCACTACCGTCTACAAGCACGTGGCGGCCCTCATGGAGGAAGCTGGCATCACCGGCGACCGTGCATGCTGTCAGACGCTGCGCAATACCTATGCGGCCATGCTGATCGAGCAGGGCGCCTCCGATCCGGAGCTCTCCGAGTGCCTGGGCCTGCAGCTGACACTGTCGGCGCACCGGATGCGGGAGGCCCATAAAGTTGCGAGCTTTGAGAAACACCGAATTGGTGAACCACGAGAAGCCACTTAGAATGGGAGGCTGAGCCCCACGGATAACGACAATTTGTTGAGGAGAGCGCAATGGACCTAAGCCCACAGATCTTAGAAGAAGTGTTTCACGCAACGCGGCAGGTTGATCGAGGCATCATCACCTTGGGCAAGGCTAGAGATGATCTAGTGCGTGCCTATGGGTTCAATGCAAACTCGGCGAACATGACCATCCGCTCGTTACGCCACATGCTCAACGGTGAGCGTTATCGTCGAGCGCTGACGGTCGATGCGACAGATTACTTCCTTACCAGGATACGGGAAGAGGACGGCTCTTCAGGGCTCCAAAAAGCGCTGACAGCGCTTTCTTCTCATATCGACTACCGTCACTCGACCGGGGTCAACGTGCCTGGACTGCAAACAGTGCTGGCCAAACATAGCAAACCATAGATCACACTGAGTACCGCGCTCGCGGCGATAGAGGGTGCCTGATCTGATTGAGCAGCGTGCTTCCGATCCGGAGCTTTCCGCATGCCTCTGCCTGCAGCAGAGGTTGTCGGCGCATCGGATAGTCGAAGCGCACATGGTCACCAGTTTCGGCGGTGACGAGCTGAAGTAGCTAATCTAGAATAGACACGGATCCGGCCAGCGCACCGCGCGGCAGCCCATAGCCTTGAGGGGCAGGAAATGCTCCTCGTCCATGCCCCAGCAAGAAGACTCCAAGAATGCTCAATCAAGTCGACCACTATTTCCATTCGAAACCCAACCGCATCTCCGGTGCTGGGAGGACTTTGATCCGTGTTGGAGGATTTCTCTTTGTCATGGGAATCGTCGGTAAGGCGCTAGCTGTGTTCCTGAGCGCCTTCCAGCCGCTTGTACAGCAGCCGAAGGCCACCAAGACTCTGACAGAGCTATATCCAACACTACCCTTGTGGTGGGTGCCGGAAACCGCCTTCGGTTTCATCGGTTCGGGGCTTCTGGTAGTCGCTGGCTTTTGCCTTGTCATTTACGGACAGCGTACCGATCGCCTCTTCAAGTTGCGCTGAAGCTGGCACGAAACTACCCGCTTACAGCAGCAGTCGAACGAGAGTCGGCATAGGAGATTATGCAATGCGCTTTAACGATTACCATCAGGTCAGCGCCTGGCGCCGGAATAACGACGGTATGCTTCAAGCCATTACCGCAGAGGTCGCGCGGATCGCTGGTGTTTCCTATACAGAGAACTGCTTGTGTGGGAAGAGCCCAAGCTGAGTCGCCGGGTTCAATGATGAAGACACGATGATCGTCTGCCTTCCCATCCCATCCGACCAGCACGCGATTGCGTAATGGCCGGCTGGGATTCCGGTCAGGACTCTATCCTTACTCCACCTCTAATTTCAGACATCAACCTTTTTGAGATCCCATATCATGGCCACTCTTACATCCTTGATCCCCGATGTCGACGTCCTGGTAGGGCTTGCACCCGAAGAACTGGCGGATGTCGTTCTATGGCTCTCCAATGAACGCCTGGGACACACCGGTCTCATTCACCTGCAGGCCATCGCCTCAGATATTCACGGGAGCCTAGGAGCTTCAGACGGATATCCCCAAAATCGGAAAAAAGATGCTGAGTTGGCAGTAGCTGAAGCATGGAATTGGTTATTGGTACAAGGTCTTCTGATTCCGGAGCCCGGAATGAACGGAAACAATGGGCACATGTTTTTGAGCCGACGTGCCCGTACAATATTGGCCGACGGCTCGTTCAAAACTTACGCGCGGAGTCTTGCGTTCCCAAAGACACTGCTACACCCATCCATTGCCGATGAAGTCTGGCTTGATATCGTTCGCGGTGATGCAGAGACCGCAGTATTCAAGTCATTTCGAGCAGTCGAAATCGCGGTGCGCGAGGCAGGGCACTTTCCCGATACCGATGTCGGAACCGTGCTAATGCGGAAGGCGTTCGACAAGACAACTGGCCCGCTTTCCGACATGGCACAGCCCGAAGGTGAACGTGAGGCGTTGGCGCATCTGTTCGCTGGCGCAATCGGTTCGTACAAGAACCCCCATTCACATCGTACCGTTTCCATAACTGACGCGACCGAAGCACAAGAGATGGTCATTCTAGCGAGTCATCTACTTCGCATTGTTGATAGCAGACGGTAAATAATGACGCCGAACCATTAGGCCTACACGAATGACAGAACCGGTCGATCCACAAGGTACTGCATGGTGGGTTTGCGGTTTGGCGGGAGACAGCGTAAGGCCGAAACCGGCTCAATGGACGCCTGCTCATCCCTATTCGCCAGATGCACCGGCGATGTGTACCATCAGCTGCGGCCGAGCGATGCCAGAGACCATATCAGGGTGCGCTCACGCTCAAGCTGCGCCTAAAACTTCCCATAATTTGAAAAATGCAGATGCCGGTAGACCTTCCGCCGGCCGTCGTCGTAAAGCACTGGTAGTGAGTCGATTGACGTAGGGCTGTTGCGAAGCCACTGGAATTGGCCAGTCGACTGCATCAGGCGAAGCACTCCCGCTGACACAAAGATGTGTTGAGCTTCGCCGGCACGGATAACGTTGCCTAGCCACTTCACGTGACCAGGATCGAGGTCGGCTGGCACAAGCTGGCTCCGGCCTACGGTCGGCAGATGAAGCAGTTCGACGAACGACACCAGGTGGGCGTGGTCGCGTTGGAAGCCAATCTTGGCGAACGTCTGGTGATAGCGCCGCCCGTCGCCGCGATAAGAAGGCAGCAGGAAAGGATGATGCACGGCGTGGCGCCGCCAGAACGCCACGCCGTCCTGATGGTATTCCAGCACTCACGGGAAAGCCGGGCTCTCGACGATCGCCTCATCGTAGTTGGCATCGAGGCCGACGAATAGCAGCTTCGCCGCCATCGGATTGGCACCCTGAATGCGGCGGTCTGCAAACTGTTGCCTGAGCTCGTAGTAGAGATGTAGATTTTACATAATAGGGTGGAGCAGGATGGTTCACGAAGCTGACGCCCACAACGCGCCGCCGCTGTATTGCCATTCGGGCTTTTCCTCTGAATATATAGCCAGCACCGATTGGTGTGGCCAATGCGATGGCTCAACCAGATGACTGGCCAGCATGGCGCTATGAGCCGCACCGTCGGCATAAACGGCCTATACGATTAGCTCGCCATAGTAGATGAACAGGGAAAAAATTTGAAAGTCCTTAAAACTGGCGCCCGTGAGTTCCAGCCGCTGAAACGTTCAAAGACACCATCTAGTGGCCTGTGAATTCTAAAAACACAGGAAATATAAACCGGCCATGGGTCTCCTTTCATTGCCCATTTGACCGTCAACAATGCTGCTCCCACCATAAAAACCATATAAGGAAAGAGGGCAAAATTGATAAACCTCAAACGTATTCCGAATGCTTCGGCTTCTCCCATGAATATAGGAGGGACGAGTCGTGACGCATTGTTATAGTATTGCCGCACGGCAACTTAATCCATCGTGAACTGCTTGCTCTTTCAACCGGTTTCGGGAGAGATATGCAGAGATACTTACCGCAGAAGTGTGTATTGCATAGGTAGTTATATGAAATCATTGAAGTTTATATCGGCTGTCGTCTCTCTTTCCATCATATTTTCGCTAGGTGGATGTGAAGACAAAATGCCACGAGTCGGCTCAGAGCAGTATAACCAGCTGCATGGAATTCTAAATGACGGTAACACCGTCAACGAGATCACGCTTTTTAGCGAGCAGAGCAAGTTCCAACCGAAACTGAGGTTTCCACCCACGGTAAGAGTGGCGGCTACAACATGGGAGAGCGGGGATGGACAAAGCGCCAAAATCCGGAAGGGGTTTGCAAATGAGGTAGTAACGAGCCTTTGGTTAAGCGAACAAGGTCGATTACTCTTCGAAAAGGTCGATGCGAGTAGCGACGGTCCGCGTCGGGTTTCATTCGCCTTTATTGCAGGTGTCGATCCAAATTTTAAGAACTCACAGAAACAGCGGTTAAAAGACATTGTAGCGAGATCCGTTCGTACGACAGATTTACCCGAATTAGGTTTAAAAGAGTACGTCGTACTTGAGCCGAAATCCAGTGCAATAGCGACAGTTGCCTATGTTCCTTTGCGCAAAGAGGACTTGAGTCTATTCGGTGATGCTCAGTGGATCAGTTGCGAAGTAGCAGCGTCTACGAAAGACCTGAATGAGCCCCTAATTGGTCGAGTCGACAGCTGTGCGACAAGCTTTCACTCTTTAGAGACGCTTACATTCACAGCTTCCTTCGAAAGAACCGTCTTGTCTTCATGGCGCGATCTTGTAGACGAATCCAACTCCTTTGCCAACTCAATTTTAATGAAATAATAGAAGGTGCAACCTATGTCTACTTCGAACTTTCGCTTCACAGCGGATCAAATTAATACGATCCGTAGCCTACGTGATGCCGGCACCGTTGATAATAAGTGGAGCCACGTCTATGAGTACATCGAAAATATTCTTCCAGATGGCACAAATGAGAAAAGATGGTTCGCAGGCGCCGCAGAGGCCAATGCCGGGCGAGGAACGTTCTCAGAAATCATCCGATATTATAGTGAGACGCAGATGGACCTCCGCGGTGCGAACAAAAATATCGATACCGATGGAATTCCAGGCACGGACTTTATGCAAGAGGCTTCTAATGAAGTGGCTGCGGCGGCTTTAAGAGACATCTTAGGTGAGAATGCCCTTACGGCCAGGAAACGCGAGGCAGCAGCTGATGGATCTGTACTCGCGCCAACAATTGATGATATTGCTAATGCCGACGCAATTGGCGTGGGCCGAGTGCTGTTTGCATCTATTCCGACAGACAGCGCATATCTGCCCCAGAATGCCGGTTGGGCTGGCTCCGTATTATTTTCGGCTCTTGGATCCGATCAAACATATCGACTTGTTGGTGACCGTAACGACAAAGGGCCTTTTTTGTTCGACACCCTTGATGATATTCGTAACATTATTTTCTCGAGGTTCTCGCTCAAGGAAGCACTAGGATCCGCGTTAGAGGCTGGACAAGATGTAAAGCAGGCTTTGATTGATGCTGGCATCGGCGCAAAAGCCTCATGGAATCTCGGTCTCGAAACGTATCTGAAATCGAACAGCATTTTTACGTTACTAGTTCCAGGTGGTAGCCCTATTCGTTCAATCGCAGTCACTTTAGATTCCTACAGTGACAGTGCCATTCTAGACATGCTACGACGCAGTGTATATGGTAATGATATACCAGCGACAATTGACGAGATTGCTTTCAGAAGCAACTCTCTCACTTTATTCAATCAACTTGGCGATACTACACTCTATAAGCTAGGGATGGTTGATGGTGACCTAGCGAGTCAGTCGAAGCTCGATTTCACCGCTCTTGTAGCATTACAGGCGGCCAGTGTCCTTCGGTTTAGTGGCAGTGTTGCCTTAGAGCGGCTTCAAAATAGCAATTATGAATCGTTTATAAAATGGCAGCAAGATCTACTAAATACAAACGCTAGTAAATTTGGAACAGCGAACTATTCGGAACAGTGGCGTAATGACCGCATGAAACTGATCGAGGCACTAAGGGATGGTACGAATGCACGTTCTGACGGTTCAGATCAACTCTTCATCCGTGACAGTACCCTTAACATCAGCAGATTGTTGTCGCCTGCCGGTTATTTTGATGATCCAGCAGGATCAAATGGCAGTATTGTTGGCACTGAGCACGTCTTCTTTGGCAGCGATGCACTGAGCGACAGCTACAGTGGTGCGGCTGCCAGTGACCACTTATATGGAGGTGCTGGCAATGATTCCCTCAACGGAGGCGATGGCAGCGATCATCTCGAAGGTAATGCCGACAATGACACGCTAACCGGTGGCATTGGAACAGACTCGCTTTTAGGTGGCGACGGAGACGACACGCTCAATGGCGGGCAGGGAGCCGACACATTGAAGGGCGGAGCTGGCTTGGATACCTATGTATTCGCTCAAGGCGACGGCTGGGACGTAATTGTTGATAGCGACGGACAAGGTAAGGTCAAAGTTGGTGATGACGTACTTACTGGTGGGAAGGAAAAGACCGCCGGATCTGGAGTATGGTTCAGTGAGGACCAGCGATATCAGTTTGCACTTGTCACGGAAAATGATGGCAGCAAAACGCTCAATATCGTGAATTTAGCATCGCCCAAAGATCGTCTTTTCGTCCGCGAGTTTACCGATGGTAAGCTTGGAATCAATTTGCAGAACGGAGACCTTGCCGGAGCACCCGAGCCCACCCGTACTATACTCGGCGACCTGGACTTCGGACCTGACGGGAATGCGTTCGATGAGTTCGGCAATCCAACTGGTCAAGCCTCTCCTGACAGTATGGATTTTCTGACGGGTAGCGGAGGGGCCGATGAAATCAATGCGCTAGGAAACGCCGATTATGTTTGGGCAGCCGGTGGCGACGACGCCGTGCAAGGCGGAGGTGGCAACGACAAGGTCTTCGGACAAGCCGGAAATGACGTTCTCCAAGGCAACGCTGACTCAGACATCGTTGTTGGAGGCGATGGTGACGACTGGCTATACAGCGGCGAAACCACAATCATCGCCGATGCTATTGCTGCTGGATCAACCTCCATGGGGACCGGGACTCATGGTGATTGGTTGAATGGAGGTGTTGGCAATGATGTCCTCATCGCAGCCTCAGATGATGATGTCCTCTTTGGCGGAAATGGCAAAGATCTATTGATAGGCGGCGCCGGCAACGATGCTCTTAACGGAGACGATGATTACACCGCAGAGGCGTTTAACTGGACTGTCAGCCTAACCGATCACGTTTTTGACTTTCTTTTTTCTCCAGTCACAATTTTCTTCACTGGCGAAGGCGACGCGGACGTCCTCTACGGAGGAGCGGGCGATGACCTCGTGACTGGTATGTTCGGAAATGACACCCTCTACGGTGAATCTGGCAACGACGTTCTTGCGGGAGACGATGAGAACGATTTGCTATTCGGCGGTGAAGGAAATGATCGAATAACTGGGGACTACGGCGCTGTTTCCTATTTTTCAGGCTTAGGCATAGTTCGCCAAGGTGATGATTTCCTTGATGGTGGTGAAGGCGATGATTGGTTACAAGGCGAAGGTGGCAACGATCAACTCTTTGGCGGCGATGGAAACGACGAGCTATGGGGGGAAGCCAAAAATTACTTGCATGACTCACTGAATGGAAAGGATTATCTAGACGGTGGAGACGGAAATGATCAGCTGGCTGGACAAGACAATGACGACATCCTTCTAGGTGGCGCTGGTGACGATACCCTCTTTGGAGACGCAGACGATGTAGCGCCCTCAAGACAAGGTAATGATTACCTGGATGGTGGCGATGGCAACGACACACTGCGCGGCTATGGCGGTAATGACGAGCTACTGGGCGGTTCTGGAGTAGATACCATCTTTGCGGACGAGGGGGATGATCGCCTCCACGGCGGAGAGGGCGATGATTCATTAGACGGCGGGTCCGGGGCCGACGTCATCGACGGCGGTACCGGCGCAGATACTATATTTGGTGGTGAGGGCAATGACGTCGCCTTTGGTGGCGTTGGTGACGATTACCTTCAAGGTCAGGATGGAAATGACGTCCTTATCGGCGGTGACGGCAACGACAATCTGATTGGCGATGGAGGGAATGATGTCCTTAATGGAGGGGCTGGGGAAAACGTTTTGTCGGGTGACGCTGGTGATGATGTCTATATTCTTGACGAATCAGATGGATTCTCTATTACGTCCGTCATTGAGAATGGCACAACAGTCGATATCATCACCCCAAACGGAAAGACTACTATCATTGATGACGCTGGCAACAACACCATCGTCTTCGGCGCCGGCATTGACCTCTCTACACTGAGATTCACAAGCCAAAACCAACGTGATCTTGGAATCCAATACGGTCAAGACTTCGTCGTTATTGCTAATGGTGTAGTCCAAGACACCGTAGGTACTTTCAGACTTAGCAATGGCGAGACACTGACACGCGCTGACATTATGTCGATTGCGCCTTCTTTGACTATCTCGGGAACTAGCGGCGACGATAAGATCATTGGAAGTCGGCTTGCTGACCATCTGGCTGGAGGCGAGGGCAGCGATACCTTGTCCGGAAATGACGGTAATGATCAATTGAGCGGTGGTGATGGCGACGATTTCATCTTTGGCGGCGCAGGAGCTGATGTTCTCTCAGGCGGTACCGGTCGCGACTTCCTCGACGGCGGTGATGGTGACGATACGCTGTATGCGGGCAGCGGCGGAACTGTAAGCGCACCGGTGATCCTGCATGGAGGAGGAGGCACCGACACTCTAGTCGCAGGATCCGGCTCATCTACCATGCTCGGCGGTGCAGGCCAGACGACTTATGTTATCGAAAATGGCAGCGGAAAAACCAATATTCTTCAGAGTGCCGGCAGTGGTACGATCAGGTTCGGCACCGGACTGAGTCAATCAGACATTACCTTTAGCTTGGTACCAGGCGCAGATGGCCGGGTTGACCTTGCCTTCACTTTGCCGAACTCCGGGAAGGTCACCATTGAAGGTGGGTTCGATGGCGCCATCCAGAGTGTTTCATTCGCGACCGGCGAAAGTATGACACTTCAGGAGTTCCTCGGCCAACTTAGTGAGGCATCGATCATTACCGGAACCGACGCGAATGACACCCTGATTGGCATCCATCCATATGATACGCTGCTGGGATTGAAGGGGGATGATACCTACATCGTCAATAGCTATTGGCAATATATCCGGGAAGAGGAAGACGAAGGGATTGATCAAATCTTCAGTTCGGCCGACCTTTATCTGCCCTCAAATGTAGAAAACCTCCAGCTAACCGGCGACGCGTCCCTGGTTGCCTACGACAATTCGGAAGACAATGTCTTAGTCGGAAATAATGGCGAGTCGACTCTGATCTCGACAGGCGGTAAGGATGTTCTCATCGCAGGCAGCGGAGCAACAACCATGATCTCCACTGCTGACGAAGTGACATTTGTAGTCAATAAGGACACCGATAGCGTCGAGATGCAGAATGATGACGGTCTAGCTACGGTACAAGCGTCGTTTAATTACACACTGTCTTACGGCATCGACAATCTTGTTCTGACAGGCACTTCCAACCTGATTGGTAGCGGCAATAATTACGCCAATGTACTGGTTGCTAACGCAGGTAACAGTTTCTTGGACGGCAGAGGTGGCCAGGACATTCTGATTGGCGGAACAGGCCATACTACCTATGTGATGTCCTCAACTTCGGATATCGACTCAATTATCACGAACGGAAATGGCACCAACACGCTGTTAATTTCCGAAGATCTCGATGTAGGTGACCTTGTCGTGTCAAGACAAGGCGATGACCTTTTTGTTGGAACAATGGATCGCTGGTCTGGTGTCTGGATTCGCAATTATGCGAATGAAAGTGATCGCTGGACTTTGAGTATTGGAACAAGCAGTCCAGTGCCGGTTTCGAGCGTTTTCCCGGAGCTAGCAGGCGGTGAGCATCCTGTCGATGCAAAGGTCGCCGCATATCAACAGGCGTTCATCAATAGCATTCATACCGCGATCGGCAACGGGTGGACCGTTTCGTACGAGGACTGGTATGGCAATATCTATAACGAAACCTATACCGTTAAATCAGTTCATACCGAAACCAACGCACTTGAGGTAACTACTACTGATCCCTATGGTGCCAATACAACCGCTGTCGCTCTTCCCGCTGAGCCCAGAACCATCCAATATGTAACGCAGGTAACGGAACCTGTAATTCGCTTCATCAGTACAGACGTAGCTAATGCCCAGGGAGGCGTTCATATTCCGTTGCCATCGGGCGCGATTCCAGTCTATGGCACATCGCCTACCGGAGGTCAGCAAACGGTAGTAGGCTACAACACTGTAATCGGTTACAAAACGCATGACGTTGTTACCAGCTATACAGTGCCAGTCACCAATTACCAATATGAATACACCTCAGTGGACGACATTCTTGTTGAAACCATTGTGGGCGGCGATGCTGACCAGATTATTGACGCTCGCCATCGCTACAAAGTCGTCGATGCAGGTGCTGGAAATGATCTAGTGATGGATGATCAAGACAGGGATTTTACTGAGTACGATGAAGACGCTCAGCAATGGGTGCTCCGCAGTGATGCGTTTTATCGAGTCCGTCCCGAAAAGGAAAAAGAATTAGATTCTAATTACTGGAACTTTGAAGAGACTCCTGATCTTGAACCTGTATCTGACTTCTTTTACGGAAATAGTGGGGACGATGTCTTGTTGGGGAGCTACGGGCGCGATGAGTTGATCGGTGGGGAGGGTAGCGACGTTATGAATGGCGGTGGCGGCGCTGACATTTACCGGGTCTTCGCTGGGGCTGAAGAGGGACATGATGTCATTGTGGATTCCGGAGCGATCGTGATGGATCGGCCGCGTTTTGGAGACGACGTCATAAGTGAACAAGGGCAAGCATTACTTGAAAGTTTGCCGCGTGCGTGGGAAACAACACCCCTTTATCCATGGCAAGAGGTTGAATACGCCCTATCCTTCACTAAAGAAACCTTAAGCGCCATGAAGTGGTTCGCAGACAATGAGAGCTATTTTTGGGACAGGCCCTCTGGGTCAGTGGAGAAGGTCTTGGAACAGTATTACGGCAAATATTCGTTTGCGGAGCTTACAAGCGCGGATATTCAAGGTTTGCCATTGGCCTCCGATTATGCCGGACTCCAAGCCCTTTATGCGGCAGGCATCGTGGCCAAAGACGTAGTCATTTTTGAAGCCGGAATCACAGCAACGCAGCTAAGCGTCTCAATAGGGGGCTCGACCGTAGTTCCTAATCGTAGCGCATTGAATATCAGCTGGGGCAACGCTTCAAGCTTAGAGGTCACCTTGGCCAACGACGATGATCCTATCGGTTATGGGGTGGAGGAATTCCAGTTTGACGATGGGACAGTTCTCAGTATGGCTCAATTAATTGGGTTAGCTACTCCAGCGACAGTTTAACGACCAATGCAGGCTGCGGCTGGTGGAGCCGACTTCCAGCTACAGCCCGTACACATTCCTTGCACCGGTGCTCCAATCTCTACCCCGCTACAACCAAACAACTTTCGCACGTAGCGACACAGGCCGATACCGGCGCAGCAAGCGGCCGATCAAGTTTGGTAATCAGCTAAGGCAAGGGCAGGCTGTTATACTGATACTGGAGTAGTCTGTACCGTGCTCGGATTGGCGTGATTACCGTACCTGACAGCTATGGGAAAGAGCACGTCGCCCGCCTCTTTCCGATCGCGCAAGACATGCTTGCGGCCTGGTGGCCATGGCGTGCCGAGAAGGCCGAGGGCAGCAACCTGGTGTTCCCGGCCGAGATCAAGAATCGGTGCAATGATCAGCAGGTGAAAACCGTGGCCATGCACGCCACCACCGTCTACAAGCACGTGGCGGCCCTCATGGAGGAGGCCGGCATCACCGGCGATAAGGCGTGCTGTCATACGCTGCGCAATACCTATGCGGCCATGCTGATCGAGCAGGGTGCCTCCGATCCGGAGCTCTCCGAATGCCTGGGCCTGCTGCTGATGCTTTCGGCGCACCGGATGCGTGAGGCCCATCGGACAGCACTTATTGCGAATGCACCGACCGCACCGACCGTCCTCTGACGCTAACGAAAGTTGCGGTATCGCGAGTCATCGAAGGCATGTCAGGAGAGGCCAATAGTTGCTTTCATGCAAGAAATCGCCTAAATTCGACTACCATTGTCTATAAAGAAGATCCGGGGAACAACGGCATGAGGAAAAGTACGCTGGCACTAATGGTCGCTGTGCTCACGAGTTGTGGTGGTGCAGATCATGGCACCTCGAACACATCGGTCCAGCTTGGAACCGTCGAACGAATGATGGCACCACTGAGCGCGCCTTCTACCAGCTTCGAATCTCAGGTATACCGACTTTATAAGGCAGCGTTCAATCGCGAGCCTGATCCGGCTGGCCACGCCTATTGGGTAGGTCTCATGCACAATGGTATGAGCCTGTACGACGTGGCGTGGAACTTTATCGCATCGGAAGAATTCAAGCAGCGCTACGGTAGCGGACTGACGACTGCCCAGTATATAAATCAGCTCTATGCCAACGTATTGGATCGACTGCCTGACCGGGAAGGATTTACCTATTGGTTCAGCATTCTCAGTAATCGAATCCTCGATCACCACCAAGTTCTTGTGCAATTCAGCGAGAGTGCCGAAAACGTCGTCAATACATCACGCCCTTGGAGGGAAGTAAGTTCGGTAGCCTTTCCCTATATTGGCACGGTCCTTGGTACGGCTTTGTTGCGTCGACCAGACGGAACAAACCTGGTCGTCGTAAATGGTCCATCTGCTGATATTTCACTCGAATGGTACTTCACCTGCAAACAAGCGCCTTTTGTTGCGCTTGGTATCAATAGCGCTGGCGTTCTTACAAACGCCACCAACGCGCTAGGTGCAACGTCCACTGCCTTACTGTCACGTGAGATGATCGTTGCTGATTTCAATAGTGATGGCCTCGACGATTTCTTTTCAGGTAACTCGGGGTGTCATGAATGGAAAATCCTAAATACCCCGATTGGAGAGCCGAATTCACTTTTCTTGACCTCGGGCGGTCTCATCACGAATGCCACACCGACGATTAGTGCATTTAGCTCTTACACGCATAGTGTGGCTGCTGCCGTTACGGGCTATTCCGCCAACGTTGATGTCATCGTGGGCAGTAACGGTGGGGATATCCTTCATCCTTACATTTTGAGAGGAGATGGAAAGGGTGGCTTCGTACGGGATCCTGCCGCTCTTGTGAGTGACCTTGAAAAATTCACCGCCGTGCTTCTCGAAGACGTGAACGGGGACGGCAAAGCCGACTTGATTACTGGTACCCAAGAGCAATCTGCCGTTGCTGGGCATGTGTATCTCAACAATGGTCAAGGCAAGTTCAACAGCCCCGCGCTTCCTTTACCGGTAGGGATCAATGGTGCAAGAAACAACCTTGTGCAGGACATCGTTGCAACCGACCTAAATGGAGATGGTAAGAAAGACCTCCTTCTTTCTACGACTCAGAAGGCGCCAATCTTCTATGGCAATGGGAAAGTACAGGTCTTGATTGGAAATGGCGACGGCACCTTCGTTGATAAGACCGCGATCTATTTTCCGACTGCGAATAACAATAGGGCATGGACTCAGTTCCTGCATCTTGCAGACCTAGACCAAGACGGTAAGCTCGATTTGGTACTCCAGACCGATATGGTGCAGGACGCGGATATTGTGGCCTATCGTTTCACTGGATCCGCTTTTGAACCTATTTCAAGAGATTTGATGCCAAGACAGGTGAACAGCCTTCTACCTGTTCTAAGCCAGGGAAAGCTTACGTTATTATCGATCTATACAAATGGAGGGAATCTACAGGCAAAGGCCTTTCAACTTAAGTGAGGTATTTTGAAGGCGGTCTTTGCGCAGTTCCGTGATCCGCTTCTTCCGCGGTCATGCAAAAGAGTACGATGTCCGCTCCCTTTTGAACATTTGCCTTTCAATTTCGGAATCCTGCTTCATCCGTAATTACTTGTGCCGCAGACTGCGGGCTGGTGGCTTGCAGCTGATGTTATGCATCATGCCAGCACTGTCGCCGGCTCAGGAATCGTCCAATACCGCATCTCTGATTATGGCGGAGCGATGGTCAGACGCCGCGCGCGCAATGCTACGCGAGGCCGCTGCTATCGCACCCACGACCGGGGGACTCCCGGAGATTCAGGCGCGCGCTGGGTATCTGGACGATGCGCTCGACACGATCACGCGCATGTATCCCAACAGCCAGTCCTGGGGTTATTTGGAGCTGGTGCGAGGCACTCCGAACCTGAATCCCGAGATAAGGGCACAACTGGTTGTTCAGGCGACTGCCGCGGCGCGCGCCGACGGCGCCAACAATCTGTTGATGTTTCGGGCCGGTCAATTGGCGCAGCTGACTGTCTTCCATGCCCAAGAAGGCAGGTCGGCGAACGCGGCCAGTCTATATGCGGAAGCGCTGCAGACGGCAACCCGCAGTCTGCAGGATCAAGCCAATGGCGGCTACCGGCCGGTTACCCAGGAACTGAGGAACGCTACGCCGGGCACGGTATCGGAAGCGATGTTTGAGCAGGTGCGAGCGCTGCTGCCCCGCGTACGCGCCTCTCAGGATCGCACCTTTGCGTGTGTAGACCTGGCAGTTGCGGCGGAGCGGCAGAGCAAGCCTGCCTTGGCCAATGCGTTCATCGCTTGTGGTCTCGTGGAAGCAAAGGGACTGGCTAGCGCTGGGCAACGCGCCTCCGCTGAGACGGAGCTTGGAACGGTGGCAGTCCGTACAGGATTTCGCCATCCGGTGCTCGAGAAGCCAGCGAAGATCAAGGCGCTACGTGAGGCGCGTGACGGCCGCTGTGAGGAAGCCTACGCAATAGCCACACGTCAAGGGCAAAACCTCTATGTGGACGCTCCACAAGACGTGCTGTCCGCGCTGGTGGACGATGCGCTTTCGCGAGGCGACATGAAATGCGCCCTGTACATTGCGCAACGTCCGAAGGAACCGGTTGGATTCGTTGATGCCGCAACCTGGCAGAGGATGGCAGATAAGCAGCTTGCACGAGGCGAAAGGCAGCAAGCGCTAGTAAGTTATCGAAAGGCGGGGCATACGCTGACCGACGGCCATATCGAATACCAGCGATCGGAATATGACGTGCGGCGTGCCCTGCAGCTGGCTGACTCGATGCGCAATGCTGGCCTCACGAGGGAAAGCACGCAATTGGTTATGCAAACGTATGGGATGCTGGCGAAAATCTACCCACGAAATATCGACGGCCGGCTTGCTGCGGCGATCGCGCTCGCTCCGGCATTGTGGCGCGTCGGCGAGTTTGCCGCAGCCAGGCAATTGCTGGCCGATGCTTGCAACGGTCTCGCCACCTACGATGAAAGCGGCGCTGGCAAGATCCGCAAGGCGCGGCTCCTCGTCGCAGCCGGCGACGCTGCTGCGCAAATTGCCACCCTATCCGGAGGGAAAACACCCCACGTAGGGCCACAGCGCTAAACGACCGGCGTTCCGTATAATCTTGCAAATTGCAACAAGTAGGCTAAACGAAACCAACGTAGGAGCTCAAGAAATGGCAAACCTTCAAGAACAGTGGCAAAAAGGCTATCAAGACGGCTGGAATGAACAAGGTGTCCTTCCGACCTCTCAGCCATCCATCCCTCCCATGCCAACCATCCCCTCCGATGTCACGGACCCTGAGGAATGGGCATATGACGAGGGACGTTCGAGGGGCATGCGTGACAGACTAAAGAAACAAGCTGGACAGCAGTAATTTCGTGGCCTTAAACAGCCTGGTCGCGCGGCCTTACAGGTCCTTCGAAACGTCTGTGATGCAAGCGTAATTTATGGGGCTAGCTACTGCTCAGCGATAGCAACGCCCCTATATGCATCCGCTCACGTTCGAGCTGCGCCTGAAACTTCCCGTAGTTTGAAAAGTGCAAATGCCGGTAGATCTTCCGCCGGCCGTCGTCGTATAGCACTGGAAGCGAGTCGACTGGCGTGTGGCCGCCGCGGAGCCAATGAAACTGGTCAGTTGACTGCATCAGCCGAAGTACTCCGGCTGATACAAAGATGTGCTGAGCTTCCCCAGCACGAATAACGTTGTCCAGCCACTTCACGTGACAAGAATCGAGGTCGGCGGGAACAAGCTGGCTCCGGCCTACTGTCGGCAGATGAAGCAATTCGACGAACGACACCAGGTGAGCGTGGTCGGGTTGGAATCCAATCTTGGCGAACGTCTGATGATAGCGCCGCCCGTCGCCGCGATAGTAAGGCAGCAGGAAAGGATGATGTACGCCGTAGCGCCGCCAAAACGCCACGCCGTCCTGATGGTATTCCAACACGCTCGTAAACGCCGGGCTCTTGGCGATCGCCTCATCGTAGTTGGCATCGAGGCCGACGAACAGCAGCTTCGCTGCCATCGGATCAGCACCCTGATAGGGGCGTTCTGCGAAGTGCTGTCTGAGCTCGTCGCTAGGATGAGGCTTGTACATGGTCGGGCGCTGCGGTAGGTTTGACTAGGCTGGCGGCTGCCGACTGCCGCCTCTGTATTGCAACTCGGGTATTCGCCCCGAATATATCCCGCTGCCGGCGCTGGCGCCGCCGCCTTCCGCGAGGGAGTTGCGGTCGCTCAAATCAGCTGATGGGGGTGGCAGCGCAACGCGCCCTACCGGCAGGTTATGCGGCTTCCAAGATCAATTCACCTTGCGCCATGGCTGGCGCGTCTGTCGGAGCGGCAACTTCGCCTCCTGTCGGCTGCGCCGCGGCTGTCGCGGCCGCCTGCACATCCTGGTGGCCAGCCAAGCCGATACGCTCCCGGAAAGCGGACCTACGCAGGATCTCGTCCGCTTTGCCAACTTGGTTCTTGGCCAAGCTGATCACCCCGTACTGTAGGTAGTAACGGTAGGCAACGCCGGACATCGGCCGGTCGTCTTTCACAGCGTAGCCGTTCGGGCCATGCCACTCGTCGACCAGGCGATCGAGCTCGAAGTCAAAAAACATCATCGCGCCTTCCGCGTCCACAGAGAACATGGAATCAAGATTGACATCGAGGACTGTGCGGGTGACGCCCTTGGTCTGGATTTCGCGGGTACCGGCGCAGCTGGCGCCGAAGAATTCAACGATTGGGTCACGCAGGCCAGTGAAGCGGTTGGTGGTGTCCGAGTCGCAGTCAGTGCCGACATAGATCTTGCGCGGCGCAGGCATCGGCACTTTCGGGAACACAGGCACGTCGGGAACCGGATAGTTGGCGCCGCGGATGATATCCCGATAGATTTTCAGGGCGGTGAAGGGACGGGCAAGGCTGTTCAACGACCACATGGCGTCGATCGCGATCAGGCTGCGCGCATCGATGATCCGGAAACGCGGTGCGATCCGCAGCCTATCCGCCTCGGCACACTCCTCCACCTGGATGGTCAGGACGTACCGGAGCAGCTCTTGCACCATCTCTGGTGAATAGCCTTCCGGCGCGAAACGCATATTGCCTTCAGCATCGATGGAGGTGCCGAGCCACGACCGGCGGGAGAGGTCGTAGAAGGTTTTGGAAAGGAAGGTGCGGAACTTGGCCAGCGGCCGCATATAGGCGTTTTCCGGCTCGTCAAGCATCTTGTCCATGGACTTGTCGTCCTGCACCATCAGGCACGTCCAGCAGCCCGTACGGGCCGAACAGGGCTTGGAGGCGCGTACGTCGTCGTCAGACCCGTTGATCACGCATTCGCCCATCGCTTCGCGGTAGACGCTGATGACGTCCATGAAGTCCGAGAAGGTGTGTTCCAGCCCATTGGCGGCCATACCGAGGTACATGAAAACATCGTCCCAACTCCATGTCGCAATCGGAGCGATCCCCACGTTGCCGTCGGCGTTAGTTTGAACCACGTGCAAGGGCGATTCGCCGCGAAGTGTCATCGGGGACGCACGGGCTGCACTCTCGCTGTAGCTAATCCAATCTACAAGGAGAATAAAAATTGTTACCCCCGCATATCATCGAGGGATGCACGCAGTAACAGAATCCGCGGAAGTAAACAGACTTATCTAGCCTTTATACGGGGGTGACGGCTCTGTTTGTTACCTCTACGAAGTAAATAATATGTTGTGGAATAGAGCATCAGGCAATGCCACAATTCATAAAGTACGTTTTCAATGTAAAAAATGCAGCGGGCTGACCACCTGGTCATCTTATTGATCAGATACCAAGTTTGTTAGATGACTCCTGCAGTTGTCATGGCAAGGCCAGCTGCACGGTCTTGTCGATGGGCGGATAACATACCCCCAGCTTTTCATGACAACCTTGGTAAGCCGCCACCAAGGTGAAATTTTTCGCCTGCCCCACACGATCTACCGTGATTTCAGCCTGGATCGGCTTCTTGTATGTCTCTGTCTTACCAAAGAACTGGTCGGTCTTGACCTCGCCAGTCGGCAGCTTGACTGCCTTGATCTTGACGCCACTGCTGTCTTTGACAGTGAAGCGAATCCGATCCTTGTACATATAATATCCGGCGGCCGGCGTCAGTTCAGCAAGCACGGTAGTTGGCCCCTTGACAGACACTTTCAGTTTGAATGCCTGGTCCGGCTCTAGCAGGTCGTCCTCCTTGGCACTGGCAAAAAGACCGGCGACTCCCTTTGATGCATTAGACGGCGTCGATTGCTGGGCGTGGCTAAACCATACAACGCTCAATGAGAACGAGCCTACGATCAAAGTGCCTACGATTTTTGTGGTACGCATAGTGCTTCCTAGCGATGAGTGAAACGCGCCGCTGACGCAGCGGCTTTAACGGACAGCCTTACAACATATAGCCAATATCGGACGCGCCACTTGGATACGCGAACATGGTGGTCTTGAGGTCATCCGTGGTCAAGCCATGCCGAATAGCCAGTGCAAAGATATTGATGACCTCATCGACGTGCGGCCCTACGAGATGCGCACCCACAATTTGGTCGGTCGATTCATCGACCAGCACTTTGAACGCATAGATTGGCTCCGCTTGTTGTCGCGCATTGAACCAAGTGGGTGTTTTCTGGCTTTGCATGCGGAACTTGAGCCCGTTTTCCCGCGCCTTGGCTTCCGTGAACCCTACCGATGCGATGGGGGGAATGGTAAACGCGACACTTGGTACACCCTTGTAATTCGGGGTCTTCTGGTTTCCATTCAGGATATTGGCCGCGACCACCTTCGCGTCATGGCTGGAAACGGGAGTGAGTGGCGGCCCCATGCCGGCCACATCACCGGCGGCATACACCGCAGGATTGGAGACGCTCTGCAAGTATTCATTGAGCTTCAATCGACCTTTTTCCGTGGCAATCCCTGCCACATCAAGATCCAGGGAATCCAAGTCCGGGGTCCGGCCGGCCGCGTGGATTACCAAGTCCGCTTCTATCATCGCTTGGCTTCCACCACTGGTCGAAAACACCTGATATCCGTTGGCGGTCATTTCGACCCTATCGACCAAGGTTTGGGTCCGCACATCAACGCCGAGAGCGTTAAATGAGTCCATTAGCCAGCCAACGAGGTCGGCATCAAACTCTTTGAGGATGCGCTCTCCGCGCTGCAAAATCGTCACTTGGGCGCCCGCTCGTGCAGCGATATGTGAAAACTCGGCCGCAATATAACCACCACCCACCATGACGATACGACGCGGCAGGGTTTCCAATGCAAGAAACCCTTCATTGTCGATCAAATACTGCTCTCCTGGAATATTCAACTTCATGGGCTCTGCCCCGGATGCCAGCAGGATATGCCTGGCTTCGAGGATCTGGTCCCCGACCTGCAGCGTATTTTTCCCGGTGAATCGCGCTTTCCCGTGATAGGTATTGATTCCCTTATCCACATACCGCTGTTCCATCTTCTGTGGCACGGGATCCGTAAACGTACGCTTGAAAGCCATTAGCTCTTGCCAATTGACCCCGACATCACCGGTAACGCCCTTACCCTGCATACGGCGCGCATGATCGAACGCTGCGACACCACCGATCAACATCTTTTTCGGGTCGCAGCCTCTCAATGCGCAAGTGCCGCCGAAGGGTCGAAAGTCGATGACAGCGACCTGCTTGCCGGCGGCGCGAACCCGCATGGCAGCGGTCATGGCGGCAGTTCCGGCACCGATTACTACAAGGTCATATTGTTTCGTCATAATATTTCTCCTGGTTTCATCCGTGCGGCGCTGGCCGCATTGTTTTTAACGCCCGTGTCGCCGAGTACAGAGAGCGTTGATTTCCCGTCCTAGGAAGGGATGAGATCTGGCCGCGATAAGCTGCACCGACATCTATCTTTGCTTGATGCTGGCCTGATTTCCTTCATTGCGTGGGCATGTAGCACACCCATGCTTGGCGTACCAGATGAACCCCACAATGCCGAGCGCCATCAGTACTACGCCGGCGACCGGCCACATCGGCGATACAACCTGGAAGGACACACCAGTCAGCAATAAGAGTGGCAGTCCGCAACACAAAAGGTGTAGTCCTGCGAAGAGAATAAAGCCCCACGGCCGATCCTTTTTCTGTTGCTGATCCATTACAAGACTCCTTGTTTCAGTTCTTCGTTCATAGACTTCTCCGAATGGGATCGCTCTCTCGGCAACCCTTTAGATGCTCCCTGTGAAACTAATAACGGCGGTATAGGGTTTTCATGAGGCGGCCTGTTATCCAGCGCAGCAAGACAGCTGTTTGACGTCCTTGAAAAACGTTTGCGCGCACAGTTTCAAGCCTTCGACCATAGTCAGGTAAGGAAATAACTGGTCGCCCAGTTCCTGAACGGTCATGCCGTTGCGAATGGCCAATGCGGCTGTCTGAATCATTTCGCCCGCTTCCGCCGCCAGGATTTGTGCGCCGATCAGGCGCCCAGTTTTCTTGTCTGCAACTAGCTTGACGAATCCAGTCGTGTCGAAGTTAGCCAGGGCGCGGGGCACGTTGTCCAGCGATAGCGTACGGCTGTCCACGTCTAGCAACTGGGCCTTTGCTTGAGCTTCCGTGAGCCCGACGGTAGCGACTTGTGGATCGGTGAACACGACCTCTGGCATCGCAGACAGGTCGAGCGTGGCATCCTCTCCGACCATATTGCGCGCGGCACGGGTCCCGGCCGCCGCAGCGACATACACATATTGCGGCTGATTGGTGCAGTCTCCTGCCGCGTAAATATGCGGTACCGAGGTGCGCATATGGGCGTCAATAACGACTGCCCCGGTCGTGTCCATGGCCACGCCTGCGGCCTGAAGGTTCAACGCGGCTGTGTTGGGTTGTCGTCCGGTCGCTACCAGTAGCTGGTCGGCGCTGAGCAATTCGCTGCCGACATCTACGTGAAAGCGGCTGCCGTCGTAGCGCACGTTATCTACACGCGTGTGCGTCAGAATGCGCATGCCTTCGGCTTCAAGCGCAGCTTGTAGTCCTGCACCAATAGCGGGGTCTTCCTTGGAAAGAACGGTGGAGCGGGCGATCACGGTGACCTCAGAGCCCAGACGCAGAAATGCCTGGGCCAGTTCCATGGCAACGACCGATGCACCATAGACCAACAAGTGTTTAGGTAACTGTTCAGCAATCAGCGCCGTGGTGGACGTCCAATACGGGGTGCCTGCCAGACCGGATGTAGCAGGAATGCTGGCCGAGCGTCCAGTGGCAATCAAGATCCGGTCTGCGGCAAGTTGCTTGACTGTCCCATTGACCTGCGTGACTTCAAGAGTGTGGGCATCGATAAACCGGGCTTGACCACGCAACAGGTTAATACTCGGATTAGTCTCCAGAATCGCTTCATATTTGTCATGACGCAGTTCTTCGACACGGCGTTGCTGCTGCGTCACCAGAGCTGCTCGGTCGATCTGAGGCCTGTTCGCCTGCACGCCTGGAAATGGGTGATGCGCCTGCTGGTGGGCGATGTGCGCGGCGCGAATCATGATTTTCGATGGCACACAGCCGACATTGACGCAGGTACCGCCAATGGTGCCTGCTTCAATAATGGTAACCGTCGCGCCTTCTTCTGCTACGCGCAGTGCGGCTGCAAATGCCGCTGAGCCGCTGCCGATGATGACGACCTTCAGTGCCGCGCCCTTGCCGGTCTTGAGGCCAGGCGTTTTGCTATCTAGTTGCGCACCGTAGCCTTTGGCGCGGATCGCTTCAATGACAGTCTCGGCTTGAATGCCCGCCTCAACAGCAACGCTCGCATGGCGCGCCGGGTAGGACACGATTGCGTTGCGAATGCCGTCTACTTTCCCCAGCGCGGACTGCAGGGACGATGCGCAATGGTCGCATGTCATTCCGGTAATGCGAAAATCGAGTGTTTCCATGTTACTTGCTTGCCTTTACCGTAGCGGGATAACCAGCGTTCGCCGATGCCAGACTGAGTTTTTCAACGGATACCTTGCTGTCATCAAAGGTCACCACCGCTTCGCGTTTTTCGAAACTGGCCTTGACTTGCTGTACGCCGTCGACCTTCATCAGTGCCTTTTTGACCGTGATCGGGCAAGATGCGCACGTCATGCCTGGCACATCCAGAGTTGCCGTCTGCACGCCAGCAAAAGCGCCAGACGATAGGGCGAGCGCGGCGAACAGAGCGATGGAATGGATCGATTTCAAAATAATTTCTCCTATTGGGTGAGAGTAATGGGGCAGCAACCAATGCGCGGCATGAACAGCAGCAGCAAGAGCATTGCTGAGTACAAGAACGAACCTGCGGCCAGCGTGCCAAAAATCCATTTAAAAACGTGGCTTTTGTTCACGCTGTTACTCCCTAGTAAAAAAATGTCACGAGATACGGATAGGCCAATGCAATCAATACCAATGCCGACACGCCCCAAAAAAGGAGCCGGTATCTTGTGTTGGTCTGCGGCAGCGCGCAGGCTGAGCCTGGGCTGCACGCCTCGGCGGCAGGAGCTTGGTAAATCTTGCGATAGGCGAGCGCCATACAGAGCAGGGCTAGCCCAATAAATACCGGTCGAAATGGCTCTAGCAACGTGAGATTTGCTATCCAGGCACCGCCGACGCCAAGACTGACCAACACCAGAGGTCCAAGGCAGCAGGCCGATGCGGCGATCGCGGCCAGCGCTCCGCTAATCAATGTGGTTTTAGTAAGCTTATCGGTTTCCATATCGTCCAAAATTTAGGTTGGTGACGATACTATAGGGGCCGTACCATAGTACGGAGTCAAACCATTTTTGAAGATTCTTGGGTGAGATATGGATACGAAAATTACGATCGGGAAAGTGGCTGCGGCGGCTGATGTGAATGTTGAAACCATCCGGTTCTATCAACGACGGGGCTTAATTGCAGAACCACCGAAAATGCTAGGCGGCTTTCGGTACTACGACGCGGGCACGATTGAACGCGTCCGTTTTATCAAGCGCGCCCAGACGTTAGGTTTTTCCTTGGAGGAAGTGCATGGGTTACTCGCACTGCAACAGACGAATGCTTGCAAGCAAACGCATGACGCAGCGGTGCTGAAGCTTCAATTGGTTGAGGAAAGAATTAAAGACTTGAGCCGTATTCGGAAAACACTAAAAAAGCTAGTGCAACAATGCGAAACGGGTCCTAACACCGTGTCTTGTCCCATTATCGAATCACTAAGCCACAGTTTGGACGTCGGGTCGGCAGCGACCGACAGAGACAGTTCTGCTGCCAAATGACCCTTGACCGTACTAGCGATCGGTCCACTTTGGATTCCATACTAGATATTTAGATCGTTGGGAGCACAGATAATGCAGCGCCGATGACAGTCCAGAAAACGGTAGTTTTGTGGACATAAATATCGTACGGTGTTTGCTATTTGGAAAGCGTAAAGTTATCTTCGGGTCGAGTTCCGGTGTTCAATTGAATGGCAACATCAGTCTTAAGCTGACTGTGCAATGGCGTATCCTCATCGGCTACACTCGGAAGTTCCCGCAAGTTCAAGGCGCGATGAAATCTGGCACCGATTGGCAGGTCAGATCTGGTTTCCTACACATTATAAGACGGGCGCTAAAGCCAAAACGCTTCTTTCGCGTTTACCTTTTGCTGAGGCGTTCTGCCATTTTATTGCGCTCATCTAGCAATTGATCGTACATGGAATACACCTGCTGGATGTGAACAAGCAAATGCCGGAAGCTTTCTTCGACTTGTCCGTTATTTTTTGACTTAATCCGTTCCTGCAAAGCCTTATTCTTGGCAAACAGTCTAGTGATGACTTCCTCGTCATTCGTCGCTTTCTGGTGCACTTTCTGGCGCACCTTCAACGCCTTGATGCGCTCCTTGAGATCCGGATAACGGTTATAGATCAGTGAATGTGAAACGCCCGTCCGAGCGGCAACGGCACTAATGCTGACGTTCTCACCGGCTGCAATCATCTGCTCCAAGGCCTGAACGATCTTCGCTCGTGTATCCAATGCTTCATTCATTACATGTTCCTCTCGTTACCTTTATTTGCCGACAGTAAGCGACCAATGATCTTATTGGCCGCAAACAAGTTGTCCTCTAAAGACTGCCTAAAGACGTTGAATCGCTGCTGCTCGTCGTTCTCCATGCCGCCAATGCGCGCCAACTTTGCCTCACAGTTAGCCTTGATAGCGTTCCAGTATGGCAAGTGCTTCCGCGTGGCGAAATAGGTGTCGCAATATAAACAATGCGAAGGATCTGCCGCATTCTTTACCTTACATGAAGGCCCTTTCGTGCAGTATCCATGCGGAAGCCCTCGTATAGACTCGCTGTGCCGCGTCGTGAAGGCCATGACGTCCTTGACCTCATGGAAGTGCGGCTGGTGTTCCGAGCCATACACGCCTTCATCTGTGCCACCGTTCAGGGCCTGGATCATCCGCGCCAAACGTTCGCCACCTCCACCTGCAACAATCCCCGCAGCCGCAGACTGCACAATGTCGTTGATGGACCGCTCATTCACAAAAGTCTCGAACTGCTCGATAACCGTCCGCAACTCGTTCAAGGACTTGAACCCGCGCTCGGTATATACCAATGTCATGGCTCGATGCAAGTGCTTGAACTGGTATTTGATGTCGTCCAAGTCGCCGAGACGGTTAGCAATGATGAACCACGCAAAGGTATGCCTGAACTGGTGCGCAGTCAAATTGAACAGGTCGCCGAGGACATACGGCTTTCCTCTCACACCGCTGTTGGCAGCGACCGAGTGATAATTGCACTCCATCTGCTTCAGTTGGCATAGGTCATCTTCGGACACCGCTACTTTGTATAGCCCCAGGTCGAGCGATTTCAAACCATCTCCGCCCTTCGAGTACCGCATAAAATTGGAGGTGCCTACGGTTAAGCGCAGTCCGAATAACCATTGATCGGCAAGACCATAGTCCAGATCACTGCGTTCTTCCAGAGTGAGACTGTCACTGTAATGCTGTTTAAACAGGCGGGCACGCTCATAGTAGAGCGCATTCACCTTGGACAGTAGAGATACTGCCTTGTACGCCACGTCGTTAGCAACCCAGTCAAGGGAGACGGCATTATCGTCTGTTTTATACAGCAGGCTACGCACATAATATACCGCTTCGCCATTCTCTATCCGGCATCCTGCACTTCCGGTTTTCAACGCCCCCGCTTCACCGTCCCGCATACCGGTGAAAGCGAGTACCAACGCATATGTGTGCCGCGGAAGATCACGAAAATGACGGTAAAGCAGCGCCTTCAATATATAGAATGCATCTCTTTCGGTTGAATAGACGGCATACTTTGGATTGCTGCATGTTCCAGCCATAATGGCGCGATGAGTTTGCCGGAATACGGCTGCAAATTCATCAAACTTTGACTCGGCCTGCTCCAAATAGGCCGTCGCCTCGACAATCAACTGCTTCATTATTCCTGTTGGGATGATCGCGTGCCGTAGGCGGTTCTCAGCCTCATGCTTATCAATTTCCGTCAGCGTGATTTCATCCAACAGATCGGTGAAATCGGGGTGCGTGACAAGACCGTAATGGGCAAGGTGTTTCAGCGCATCACGGGCAGTCTTATAGCCTGTTGTCGCTTCACGAGCGTTCAGACCGCCATCGGCTTCGCCATCAGTGATAAAGCCGAGCAAAAGGTTCCGCAACTTAAGTGTAGGAATTTCTGAAATGTTACGAAAAGTCCCAAGACCGTGCCGGCGGCAGTAGGTACCGAACCTGCTTAATGTGCGAACTCGTTGCGACACAGACTGCCACTTGTACGGTTCGCCACCCTCTTGAAGCCCGGAGTGAAAGAGTAAAAGCATCACTGCCTTCAACTCATAGTCATATCGTGCGCTTCCGGTGTCGATAACTACCCCTTTTCGCATACCCTGCGGTCGGAAATCTCTGCCGCCGAACGAATACACCGCATTCGATGATCGCTGGTCGCTGTACGCCCAAATGACCATTTCCTTAAGGCCATCAATTTCACGCGTAGATAGGTCGTTTATAGTGATTTTCCCATCCACTTTAGCGACAGCGTCGATTACATAAGCGAGGTCAGTTCTCATGATGTTCAAGACTTGCCACTGGTATGCAAGGGTGCATCAACGAGGGCATATGACCAGTCCGGATGCATACCGTTCTTGGCGAGCAATGCCTCTCCCTTCTTAACTACGCCGGGCATGAGCGCGTCCAGCCGTCCAAGCATCTCGGTAATTCGCGCCTTAAGAATGTCAATGTGCGTCTGCTGATCGTCGGTTGCGTCACCCTCCAAGGCAGTTGATTCCATTGAAAGGAGGACGTAGTCGCGGTAACTCAGCAGCTTCCAGACATGCTCAGCATCTGCCACCAATCGAAAAAACTTACACCAAATGCAACTCAGAAAATCAGCACAGAACGTGGTGGCAATGCCACGCTCCGCATGGAGCTGTTTGTGCTCCACGCCATACCGCTTGGCTTCGGCATCATTGCCAACAGAGGCGCATTCGCCGGTTGGCGTGTGTTGAAGCAGCAAGGTCTGGTCGGTCACAATAACGATTTCAGGTGCAATTTCTTTCCTGGTGAAGTATTTGCCCATGATGTCGACTGCTTTGCCGAGAGTGTACCTTGACTGATTTTCATCAATGCGTAGATAGCTTGCCTCGAAAGTCTTGAAATCATGCTTGGCAGCAGACTCGTAGTCGTACAAGTCTTTCTGGACCTGGCGGTACAGGTGGTTGACCCCACCCTTCCGGATCTTCTTTGAATCGAAGGTAAGAGAGCATCCCCTCTTGGCAAGCATCTCAGTTACCGCCTTGGTCGCGGCCATCGAGAGGCGTTGAACCGCACCTCTTCTCTCGATAAGAAATATATAGCTCTTATAGGGGTGCCCATCGGGAAGCGAAGCGCGCAGACCAGCAGTCAGTTCGTCTTGCACATGCATTAGGTCGACGACTGCGCTGCGCATGGCAATTACATTCGTCTCTGGAGCTTCAAATGTGTAGGCATCACTCTGGTAGCTAGCCCGTGCCTTGCGAAGAACTACTGCTACCGTTCCATTAGGATTCAGAGGGGTTGAAGTACGTATGATGTCACCACTCTCTATGCCAAGAGTCGGCGTAAGGTTCCATCCAGTCTTGAGGAGAATCCGCGCCAGTATAAGTGCAATCCGATGCTCTCCCACGACAGCTTCGCCTGCAAGGAGCGACTCAATGTGATAGGCCAGCTCTCGGCACTGCTCAGCGCTGTAGAAATCGTCAGTATTGAGTCGCTTGAGGTGCTTTTCCGTACGGCTGACAGTAATCGGGTAGGCATCGATAATCCCAAAACCAAACTGATCTAGAAACCATACAACACTGGTTTTGTACGTGTAGGCTGTGCGTGTGGTTACAACACCGGTCCGCGCCGCGCTTTGCAGCAAGGAAAAGATCGTTTTCTGCAGTTTGCCACCGGGCAGATTAAAGGCATTCATCCCCATTAATCGCAGGTCGTGAGAGGAATTGTATTCAATTTCTTCCCGAAACAGAACCATCACAGCTTTCAACTGGATATAGTGGTGGTACACCGTCACCATGTTGAATGGTTTTCCTGCCAAGCTGGCTTTCACCTCAGCTAAGAGGCGGACGAGATCGTCGTAAAGCGCGAGAGAAATGTCATGAATCAAGCCATAGTCGCAAAATGTCGGACGCGCGGAGTATTCGTTCTCGAAGGCCAGTTGAAAGGGCAGCATCTCCTTCAAATTACGCTTCGCGTGAGGAAACAGTGCATCAATCACCTCTTTAATGGGGGTGACCATTCTGAGGTCAACGTCTGGCGACTGGACTGCCAACAAAAGAAGCTGCGATCCATTTTCTGTAAAGGCAATGAACCCGCGTTGCTTGATGTCCTGCTGAGATACGGCCGGAAGGAGTGCTAGGATGCGCGGCAGATCGCGCTGAATTTTTGTCAGCAAGTCGCGCACGGTCGTAGGCAAAAGCTCAGTCGGCTTTCGCTTGTTTATTTCGGTCGCAAATCGCTCAATGTCCAGGAAGATGTGCTCTGAAAGCATCCATAACTCGGTGAGATCAGCTGCATGCCCCAATACTTCGACTGTCTTGCGTTTCCACCGACCAGGATCATGCAGGGACAAAAGACTCACCAATGAGCTTACCTGTTGCCATGTCCGGTGCTGTTCCGCCATTTCCAGCAATCTGGGATGAGTAGAAAAGGCATCAAAGCCTTCTGTGGCAAGCCAGTTTCTCGCGTGAGGATCGTCGATAATCAAGGAAAGTTGGGAATACGTTTGGTGTTTGAGCCACATACCCGACGTTTCCACATTGCCAACCTCGTCATACGTTTGAATAAGCCGTTTGTAGTCCAGCAGGAATTCCGGCGAAACACGATATAGTTCCGAAATGTCGCTGTGGCCGCTGCGCAGAAGCAGCCGGCACGGCGGACTCGCATCGGGGGTATGCCTATGAAAGGAAATTAGCTTGTGCAATGTGCTAATAGTCTGTCCGCGACGCGTTTTGCGCTCGATGCTCCGATGAATCGTTCCGATCATCTGCGCCCACGCATGTTCGTTGTCAAACGCATCAAGACCGTTCTCACATACGGAATCCTTCAGCGCCAAAGGAAGATTGCGTACAACGTCTCCAATTACTGGCATCAGATTCGACAATGCTGTTCGTACTGTCGCCGGCGACCACTTCCAACGTGACGGGTTCTCCATATAGAGTCCGACTCCAGAGGCGATATCTCGTGCAAGCTTTAACGAGATGTTCTTCGCATTCGTAAGGCGAATGGCGTCACCATTCGGATCCGGCCTGACAGCAATCATGCCGCCTCCGCAGCAGCTTTTGCCTCTTCTTCTAGCGCCGGCCGTAAGCCTGTGAAAACCCGATCTACCCAGTCCTGCATTTGCTTTTCAAAGGTAATCGTCCCAGCGAAATTGATGTATTTCTGGGTCGTGGAAAAATTGGCGTGCCCCATCAGAGCCATAAGCTTGTACTGAATAAAACCGAGCGGTAGTCGTTTTTCAAGCATGAACTTTGCCAAGTTCGTGGCATAAGTCGCTCGAAGGTCGTGGAACGAGCGGTCGAATTGAATGCCTGCTTCTGAGTATTCTTGGGACACGAATGATGTGGTATTGGTTATGGATCCGCCGTTGATAGGACGTCCGGAGCGATTCAGAAAGAGAGGCCGCCCGCTAGACGAACCTTCGCGCAAGTCCCATTTCGCTGCGCGACGCAAGCGAATCGGTGAGTTCTTGTACTGCCAAAGTGACTCCATCAAGAAGCGTGGAACAAGGACCTTCCGCTCCTTGTTGAACTTACCTAGGATCCTAAACTCGAAAACAAATCTAGTTGACAGCGACGGGCAGGTTATGGCGTCTTCCCTCAGCGAGACGACCTCGTCGGCTCTCAAACCACAGGACAGGGCCAGTTCTCCCCAAAGTTTACGGGTATCGAGGCGCATATAGTCGCTGCCGAAATAGCGGCGCAATTCTTCTGCATTGAACGGTGTGAGAGAGTCTCCAAACGCCTCCAGCTTCGACCTGTATTTCTTTGGAATTGTGAGATCCGAGGTCTGTATCACCAGGCCGCGCTCGTCCATGAGTGCGCTGAATAGCAAATCGTATTCGCCGTCCTTGCGTCGTTTCTTGATGGCGAGACGCTTGTACTGAAAAGGGATCCTATCGATCCGCTTCGTTTTCAGAGCCCATTCGTAAAACTGGCGTACATGGCTAAGATAGAGATTGCCCGTGTCTCTGGATAGGTCGCCAGCCGTAATCCGTTCAATGAGATGTGCGCGGTAACGGTAAGGTGGCAGCCACGCTTTTGCCTTATCGCTGTCTGTCACTGCGTAGACCTCACGCCAGTCAATATTGGACTCAGCCAGCCATGCCAGATAGCCGCACAACGAGTTGGCGATGCTTTTTAAAGTCTTAACCGTTACTCCGCCAAGGGGATTTCGATGCCCCCCTGTTCTCGGCCGAAGGAACTTTCCACGGTAGCGATGTTCTAGGAACAGATTCATCTCCAGTCCGTCTACAACTCTCGAAGGACAGAAAAGAAGAGGGAACCCCTCAACTACATGATCTCGGTGAAAACATATCTTCCTAATCGAGTTTTCAGTACCGTCGTCCGGCAACGTCACTATACCGTCAAAATATGGAAGATCGCCAAGATTGATCGATACGTGGAGAACTTGAACCGTAGCAGCCTCCGCGTTCACCGGCTCGGCGTCGACCGGTTCTTCGACGGGCGCAGCGGCATTCATTGTGCACATCCATTCTGGACGCCCTCCGCTGCCTCCATACACACCTTCACGTCTCGCCTGTAATACGCACCGAGGTAGTCAAGCACCGAAGTAAGCATCACTCGTCGCCGAAGTTCGATCTGCTCAGTTAGCAATGGCCCCATGCATTCCACTCCCTTTATTTAACAGAGTGCCCCTGTATGCATACGAAGTGTAACACTATTAATAGAAATTTAAGATGCCACTATGCGCGTTCACGAGGCGAAAAGAAACCGACTCTTCCATAGGATGTAGCCGGTTATGCAGGCAAAGTTTGCGCAATGGCGAAGAACGAAAATCACTACTAAACGGCACTAGTAGTGTGAGTTAAAAATTTGTTGATCAAATGGTGGACGAGAATCATGCCGATACTGCGTCAAAAACGCGCGCAAGGCCCCGGCCTTGCCGTGCTTTCTTCCTTGTCTCGACATGATTTCGCCACATCTGCTTTCAACAAGTTTTTAACTCACACCACTAGTGCGGTTTTTAGACTTCTCAAGTTCGCGTAACAAATTATGGTCAAATTGAGTGATGCGCTTAGCGCGTAAATTCTATAGATGGCCTTATGTAGCGCACACCTGTCACGCTGACTACATATTGTCCCGAACGGACATCGTTGGTGCCGAGAACAGCCTTGCGCAGCTTCGAGAGCGGACGTGACTTCCAATCAACGGTGCAATCCCGCTTGGTTTCCGGGGTGCTTGGAAGCGAACCCTGCCCAATGATGCTGACGGCGAACTGCGAGATCAGATTCGGCCGCGCCACATGGACAGTGCCTGGGAGCTTATGGCGACTGATCCATGCCCTCAGCTTGGCCAACTCGCCCTTGGTGACGGCATGAACACGCGGATTCTCGACCAAAGTATCTGCATTGAGCACAGCGAACGGCTTGATCTTCTCGCCGGCGGCCGCCAATTCAGCGGCGGCGGCCATGGCCAGCCCGAGGACCGCGCTTGAGTCTTTGCCGCCTGAGTAGGAAAAAGAGGTTGGGAAGTTCACCATCAGCCATTTCAGAACGGCCTTGACCTTCGCGATCCGCTCGCCCTCTGTCTTTTCAGGAAGCTCAGCGATCGTGTCCGGAACCGCCTTCAGCCGGCGCGGGATGAACTTTCCTTCGGACGCTACGTCCTCAGTCAAACCGAACATCTCGAACAGATTGGCTTGATTCACGATATTCTCCTAACTAAGAGAGTAGAGACTGCGGCGCGGCGGCGATGCCGCACCGGGTTGTTATGCCGACAAGGCAAAGCCTTGCTGCTGGATAGCGACCGTGGCGGCCGGTTGAACTGCACCTGCGACCTGCGTGGTGGTGGCGCTGGTGGCACTGCGGACGCTGTCCAAGCCGCGCAGACCCGTGCTCTTGAGGTTGTCTTCTGCACGGGCGGCGAGATCCTCATCCGACAGCCACTCGTCGATGTCTTCTACTTGCTCGGCAAAGTCGCCGTTGAGCAATCCGGCTGCGAGCGCCTGTTCCAAGCCTTCCTGACTCAGACCCGACTGGGCGCGCTCCTTCTGGAATGTTCTTGCCGCCTCGATGGCTTGCGTCATCGTCATGCCCGGACGGAAGACGAGGTCTGCGAAGTAGATCGGCTGGCGAAAGCTCATGGTGGTGGTTTTCACCTTGAGCTGGAGCATCACCGGCAGGCCAGCAAGGCGGCCACCGGTGAGACCGTGCAACATGGCCAGGCGTGCGGAAATCGCTGTCAGTGAGTTCCAGGATGTCGACCGCAGAATGAAGGTGCCGAGCTCGTCGTCCTGTCCGTCGATCTGCACGTAGAAGCGCGACATGTTCTTGCAGCGGTTACGCCGGCCGAATTCACAGGCCTCCGGCCGGGGGCATGCCATCGTGGCGATCCCTTCGCTGGTCGCACGTCTAGCGGTTTCGCCGTCGCTGGTGCACATGACGCGGCCGGTTTTGGAATCGAAGGCGGAGTAGCTGGAGTGCAGATTCAACGCCGGGTTGTTGTAGGCGATCTTGACCGGAATTGAGTTCAGCGTTTGCTGTGCTGTCTGGTTCGCTGCTGCCGCTTGTGCCGCTGCGGCGCGCGCTCTGCTCTGGGGCGCTGGAGGCTGCAGGACGTCGTTGATCGGATGCTTCTCCCAGCTGCGGTCGTCCTTCTGCACAAGGGTCGTGATAGTGAAGTGGTCATCCTTCTGAGGAACGCATTTGCCGCCGGCACGAACTTCAGTGTGGCCCATCATGATACGACCAATAACGGGTTGAACGATGGTGATGCCCTTGATTGCGCTTACGCTTGTGCTCATCTTTTTCTCCCTCAATTAAACTGTTAATAGTGTTATTTTGAAGAAGCAGGGCAGGCGTTTCTGAAAAAGTTTGGGGCGTAAAAAAGCCCGCGTCAGCGGGCCTTTCTTTACCTCGACTACTTTTTCTAGGAGCGGAGTCGCTGTCAGATTATTTCGACGCTTGAGCTAGGCGCTGCTCAATCTCACCCGCACTGATGGCACCAGGTACACGTTCACCATTCGCAAAGATAAGCGTTGGAGTGCCGGTGATCGCATATTTTCGGCCAAGCTCCTGTACTTTCTGAACCGGAGTTGCGCAGTCGGATTTCGACGTCGGCATTTTCCCTTGCGCCATCATGCTATTCCATGCCTTCGCGCGATCCTTCGAGCACCACACCTGGTTGGACTTCTCGGCCGAGTCAGGAGACAGGATCGCGTACATAAAGGTGTAAATCGTGACGTCCTTGAGCTGAGCGAGATCCTGCGCCACTTTCTTGCAATAGCCACAGTTTGGGTCCTCAAAGGTCACCAGCGTCCGGGAACCGTTGCCGCGTACTGTCTTGACTGCCAGGTCGAGCGGAAGATCGGAGATCTTCACCGCAGTCAGGACTCTCATGCGCTCGGCCGTCAGATTGCGCATGGTCTTGGGATCGAGCATCGGTCCTGCAAAGACAACCGATACCTTTTCGTCCGTATAGAGAATCTGGCCGCTGGCATAAATCTCGTACATGCCGAGATAGTCGGTCTTGGTGACGCGCTCAACCGTTGTCCGCATCTGGGTCTCGAATGCCAGTTTGACGAAAGCCTCGTCGGCATGTGCCGGCGACAGGAGAGCGCTGGCCAAGCCGACCGTGGCGAGAAGGGTGGAGAGAAGTTTCATGGGGAATATCCTTTCAACGAGTATCCACGCGATGATTGCATGTCCGTTGGCAGGAAGGTTGCCGAGAAGCGTCCAAAAAAGGCAGCTTTGCGCCGCTTCCACTGTGAAAATGTGCTTTTGTGTAGCCGCATTCAGGTGGACGGCCATCCACATATCTATGTAGCCACCTATTTGCAGGGCAATGTCGCCGCGTGTTCGCATGACGTATTACTCGATTAAGCTCAAATTTTTGGCTCCGTTCACGCGCTCACCCATGCTAAAGACTAAAGTTGTCTTCGACGGTAATGCCGCTTATGGCGTTGTAGAGGACATTGAAGCAACCCAAGCATTCGGTAACTCTCGGCCAAAGGCGGACTACTCACAGTGATGTAAAAAAGGCGACCATCAGGCCGCCTTCCTCTTTAGCACTTCTGACGTCAGAGCGACCACTTCGCCCTAACCGATGCAGTGTGATTCAGATTATCCGAACGACCTTTGGCATCTGTTAGCCCTCCTGGACCAATCGCCCTTTGAGCCAAGGATTCGCTGCGACTTTTGAATTGTGATACTTTCTGAGCCATTCAAACTTCGTAAGCACGGATTTAAGTTTCTTGCACTCATCGCCGTTGTCGCTCGCATTATTTATTCGTGTGCTCAATTCATCGAGCTTTCTCTCAATCTGTTCAGCATGTCTTTGCACTAGAAGTTGAACATTTTGTAGATGAGCTGCATGCCGCTTTGGTTGAACCATCGCGGATATTTTGATCATTGGTATGCTTTTGTCGACGGTAGCAATCGCGTAACCCAAATGGTCAATGAAAAGTCGACCATCGGTGTCGTCCTTCTGTAATATTCCTTTACCTTCGTACATTTTCTTACCCAGAAAATCTATTTTTTCAAGTAAGCCTGTATCTTTCTCTACAGATGGATGGATAAGAATACGTGGGTATTTTGCAAGGGAGCTTTCTGCCTCATAGGCCTCGATGAGCCCTTCGCCAACAGCAATACTTTCCTTGATGTAGCAATACTTGTTCGATACGCCACCGCGCAAAAATAGGCCTTTTTCAGCAAAGCAGTGAAATATAAATGTTTGCAGTCGCATTGAAATGATGAAGAGAGCATTTGCGGAATGCATCAAACGTTTGTCAAAATTGTCCAGCTCTACTGCCTCCTTGGGCTTGTAGGTGATTATTAAAGAGTCTGATACAAAGCAGTGGCTGATGTCGTAGAACTCGTATAGATTAAATTCATTATTGTTTTTATACTGTTCTACGATATGAGGGGCATTCGTAAAATCAAGGATTTTTCGATTGTCATTCATGAACTCCATAAACTCTTGTGCACTCGCGTCAGAATCAATACTGCCATTAAGTTCTCTGTACCCGAGCATGTCGATAAAGAGCGTCCATTGTACGAGTTGCATTGTGATCTAAAGTGGTGAGATTGAACTTACTATAGGTTATTTGGTTCCAATCGAGCAACCTATCGCTACTCAAAAGTCCCTGCCCGAAGGCATATTTTAGCTGCCCGCTCTGTGTCGATTCGCGAAGTGAATAATCGCTAGACCGATGTCTGCTTACCAGTGATTCCCAGACATAGCGCCTGCTCATCTCACTTCCCGCTTCGATGACAACGACCAGCTACGAAGGGGGTCGGCATGGAGAATAATCCAAAAAAGTAGTGGGCTACTACGCATGCGCCTGGGCGACTACTTTAATGTGATTACACATTTTGTCGGTCCCGATCGAGTGTCGGGGTATTTAGGGCTTCGGCATCAGCCCTTTAGAGACGGTTTCAAAAAGACGGCTCCATGCTTCTGAAGATGTTCCAGCAGACCAGTGCACAGCCGAGTTTAAGGAAGGCTTCATGAATATCGGCGCGGCGTTCGAAGCGAATACGAAGACGACGGAAGTTATGCAGCCACGCATGAGTTCGTTCAACCACCCAGCGGAATTTTCCCAAGCCACTGCCATGTTCGGTGCGGCGTCTGGCAATGATGGGACGGATGCCTCGGTGGCGCAGGCATCGTCGATGTGCGTCGGAATCATAGCCACGATCGGCGTATATGACACGCGGCTTGTGCTGCGGCCGGCCACGCACGCCGCGAATCGGGGTGATTGTGTCGATCAGCGGCAGAAGTTGGGTGACGTCGTTGCAGTTGGCGCCAGTCAGGATTGCGTTGAGGGGTACACCGTTGGCATCGACGAGGATGTGATGCTTGGAACCGGGTCGCGCACGATCGGTGGGGTTCGGACCTGTTTTTCGCCCGCCCCAATCGCGCGCACAGACGACGAATCGACGGCGGCCCGTGAGAAATCGAGTTGTCCTGCCTCGCGCAACTTGGCTAGCAGTAGCGCGTGCAGCTGGTTCCACACGTCGGCGTCTTGCCAGTCGCGCAAGCGCCTCCAGCAAGTCACGCCGGAACCGAATCCCAATTCGATGGGCAGGTCGCGCCAGCGGATGCCAGTCTTGAAGACGAACAGGATGCCATTGAGCGCTGCCCGGTTCGATACCGGTAGACGCCCAGGGTATTTTTTGCGCCGCGGTTTGGGCGCTGGCAACAAAGGTTCGATCAATGTCCACAAGTCGTCATCAATGATTGCCGCGCACATCCCCTTGGTCCCGGTTATTCAGATGGCCAAGGTTAACAGCTTGTCGCAAAAGTTAACAGCCCCCTTGGAGTCTTTTTGAAACCGTCTCTTAGCGACGCCGCGCGCATGAGCGCCCACCAGCCACTGCAGCATCGCCGCTCCGCCGGCCACTTCCTGGATGACCTCAGGAAGGAATCGCTCCACGACAGACTTGAGGGCTGCCTTAGTGGTTTTATCCGCAAGCATGCCGAACATCAGTTCAGCCACGATCTGCTTTGCCCATGTCGGCATAGTACGGACGCCATAGAGCCAGTCGTTGAAGACGGCCGCGTGTTCCATGAAGTATGTGGTCTGGGCGTCCTGCTGCTGTCCGCTAAGTGCCTCGACGATCATTTGCCGGAATGCGCGCCGGGAGATGTCGTGCTCCTGTTCACAAAGGACAATGAACTTGGCGGCCGCCGATTCCGCATTCTGAACGGTCGTAGCGGACGCTGGACGACCACGCCGAGCTGCCTCACCGGAGCCAAGCGCCTTCAGGCGCGTCGTGCTGTTGCGCGCAAAACCCAGATCAAGGAAATACATTGTGTTTTTGTTGCCAGACATTCTCATCGCCTTTCATTGCCGGTCTCTAGTGCTCCGGCGTCCTGCACGATACTGCAAAACCGCGCGGTTATCTATCCTTGGGACTGGCGTCCATCGTGGACATCTTTTCGACCACCCCTGCGGCGGTGTTACGCCGCTTCTGCGGACTCGGTGCTGTATCCGAACCTTGCCCACGTCGCCGGATCGACCTTCAGGCGCGTCACGCTGGCGTTCTCGGTATTGATAAATACCCCATGCCATGACAGCCGCCCTTTGGTTAGCAAGCGGAATAGCAGTTCCAAACCCCATGTGGCCACTTGTTGATTGAGAAACAGCCCTTGTTTTGCAATGGAAGCCCTAACCGAGCAAGTCGGTGTCTCCGTGTCCTCGACACCTTCGATCAGCTCCGGCAACAGGTCGGTGGGCAGCGGAAGGGGTACTTTGCTTCTGGAGGCTCCATAGCCGCCTAATCCCAGAATAGCCTGTCCGTCGCCACTACGGTTGCCCATGTCAAGCCAATAGCAATGATGCGACGCCCTGACCGCTGCATTGATGGCAATGCGGGAGCTTTTGGTATCAACGCAACCAATGATGATCTGCGCATCGGACAGATATTCGCCAGTGAATCGTTCAGGGATCGCTTCCCACGCCAAACCGAAGGCGGTATTGAGGCGGTACACCATCACCTCGGCCTTATTCAGTCCTACATCGGGTTGGAAAAAAAGCTGGCGACCCACATTATGTGGCTCGACCGTATCGTCATCCCACACATGGACGTTGAGGCCAGCGGGATGTCCAAGTGACAGCATCGTTACATGCAATCGCGCCAGTCCGGCCAGAATCTGCGATCCGGTGCCGCCGCAGCCGACAACGTGGACGGAAATTGCGCGGTCGAGGTAGGAGGATGGGAGGTGGTGTTCCATGTTGGCCTTTCGCGGGTGTTGGGGTGGCTTCACGCCACGACTTGATGACCAGTGTAGAGAAGCTGTTCCACCCATTCTGAAAAATCGTGATGCGTACCTTGCAGGCAGAGCCGTGCCGCTATCGTCGGATTAGCACGGTCGCAGTTGCCGACCACAATGGCCAGCTTGGTGTCGTCATCGTCGGTGTCGTCCACAGCGGAAAACCCGGCATCGTAGATGCCATGCGAATGCAGATCGACGCAAGCGTGCTTGCCAGCGGTGTCGCGTGGGCGGTCGTACCGGACATGGTCGCCACGCTGCTCATGAATGCGAACGGATTCATATTCCAGACGCTTGTCCACATCATTCCAGACGAGCCACGCCGCATGTTCTAGCGGAAATGCAGCTTTTGCCTCTCCCACGAAGCGGCGCAGTAGCGTCACCAGGTCGTGTCCGAACGAGAATTCCAAGGCAACCGCTGGGGTTCCATAAGGGAGCGGGATCGGTGAGGGAGCTACGGGAAGCCTTGCATGGAGCCAGCTCCGACGCGCCTCCAGCCACAGGCCATCCTTGCAGACCAAAAACCGGTGGCCACACACCTGAAGGTCGGGCAAGGGTTCAAACCGTGGCACCATGATTGACGGGCAGAGCGTTTGCAGGTTGGTATCGAGCGCGTTCATGCTTTGCCTCCTTCAAGGCGCATAACAAGGTCGCCAAGCGTCTTGGTGGCGCTATTGGTCAGGACTGCGTTGGGAAACTTGCGATACTTGCCATCGAGCGCATCTTTCCAGAACGCATGGCAACCGCCTTCATACCTGACAACCTTATCGTGGTTCGGATGGCTGAAGTTGGAATCGAAGAATGCTTGCACCCATTGATCCACGGTTTCAGCGACACTCTCATTGGGCAGCGGCGTCGATCCGGTGCAGATGCCGCCTTCCTTCCAGACGTTCATATACGGCGCGTTATACAGCTTGGTGGCTGCGGTCGGGCGCTGGCGCGTCTTGATGGCGAACACGCTCCATTCGTTACGGCAGACTGCGAAGATGAGGGCGGGGTGCGGAGTTTTCCCTGCACGTTTGCCAACACCTTCCTTGCAGTCAAAAAACACGGTGCGCTCGTGTGGCGGCACATACCAGACCGTATGGTTAACTCCAAGCGAGAGGATATTGGGCGGCAGGATGCCCTGTGAGCGGCGGGATGATGCCGCCAGCGACCTTGCAATCATCAGCAGCGTGTCCCGCGTCATCGGCACTCCTGCGCCGATCATGGGCTGGCCTTGGCCACCATCACTAACGCGGTGAAGGGTCGCATATTCAACCGATGCGCTCTTCATGCCGTAGAGCAGGATGGCTTGCTGCAATTGCGCTGTGTGGGCGCTTGTATCCACAACGTCGAGACTCATTTAGTACCCCTTGATAATGTTCAAAGCGCGATCCAAGGACGCGAAGATATTCACTACCGCATTCAATCTGGCGAGGCCGCTACGCAATCCCTCTTGATTTGCGGGAAAGCGCATGAAGGCCATTCCATCGCGTGTCTCGCCTTGAACCGCATAGTTATAGTGATCGTCATACACACGGCCAAGAGAGTCATCCTCACGCCAGCGCAGGTTCGCCATGAACTCCACGCATTCACCCCAATCATCCTCGTCATCCTGAGTTTGCGGCATCAGATCGTTCTCATGTGCAAGGTCGAGATACTTGTCGAGGGCGACGATATGTGTCAGGAAGCTCCCCAGCACTGGATCGCTGATGGTGTCGATCACCGATTCAGCTTTCATGGTATCAACCTGATCCTTGGGTTTCTGGGAAAAGTCATAAGCCCATGGCGGCACTCCATCGAACAGCACATCGCGCCGCACGATATCCTCAGTCGATACGCCCTCGGCCTCGCACTGTGCAACTACCTCGTCCTCGTTGTCCTCGCCTTGCCAGTAGATGTGTTGTGCCATGTGAAACGCGCCCTCCGGCGTCAAAGGGACATCGAAGATGCTCAATGCCCTGTCCAGGGTGGACAGCGCGTACCGTCCAAGGTCTGGATGGTGATTTTCCAGCGCCATGATCGTGCGCTCTGCAAACAGTTCTTGCGGAGCCGCAGCAGAGAAGCGAATTTCGACAGTTTCCTTGCTCTGTGCCTCGTCGCTATAGCCGTAGGAATCGTCGCCCAAGACCAAGGTTGCATAGGTAGAGAGGGTCGTGAAATTAAGCCTGTGACCGACCTCCCGCTGCCATGCCTTCTGTACGACCTCACGAAGGCTGGCAGCGGCAAGCGGCGCTTTGAAGGCGCTAACGTCGTCAGCCCGAATCACTCCTTCCTCGGCCATTGCCAGCGCAAGGCGCGTACAACGCTCGGAGACACCGCCAAACACATAGGAGGTCGGTACGGTAGGCGCAAGGCGCGGCAGGGTCAGAAACATGGCGGTATGGCCTTCCAGTCAGGCAGGGCGATCTTCTGGCTTTGGCGGGACTGTTCAAAGCTCTTAGCGAGGTTGTTGCAGGAGTTGGCGACCTTCTTCATTTGCTCGGTCACGCGACGACCTTCGCCAATCGGATTCTTCTTCCGCGTTCCTTCGAAGAAGCCTACGGCCTCAGTCAGTGTTGCCTTGAACAGGTCGAGTTCCATCGCAGAGTTCCCGATTAGCCCTTGGTGCCAGTGCCGCGACGGAAAGCGAACGCTTGGTTCGTTCCATCGAAATCGCCGCCTTCGACACTGGCGTTGACCAGTTCGGGATACACGGCGGTGTAGTGTTCCTTAACTTCTTCCGGTGTGTACGCCGGATTCGGATCGGGTAGGGCAATGCCGCAGTAGTTGAAGACGCGGGTGACGGTGGTGATGGCGAGTGTCGTTGTCATGGCCGATCCTTTAGAACAGGGAAACTTGCGGGGCTTCGTCGGCCACAACTGCGGCGGGTGCTGCGGCGGGTTCGCGCTCACCACCGCTATCGTCGTCGTCCTCTGTGTCGGTCTTTGGCGTGGCAGCGGCAGAAGTCGCTGTTGCCACCGTGGCGGCGGGTGCGCCGAGCTTCGGCACAGGCTTTTTGATCTTTTCAGAAGCTTTCTTCTTGGCCTCGTCCGCAGCCTTCTTCATTGCGTCGGCAGCGGCGTTTAGTGCATCGGAAAGAGAGACCGTCACTTCCGAGCGAACGGCGACGTAGTTTTGGAGCATCTGTGCAAAGCCAGCGTCCAGTTCAGCGGCGGTGGCACAAGCGGAGAACGGCGTCCAGTACGCAGGATTCTCATCTTCCTTCGTCTTTTTGGGCGCGACCAATACCGCGACCTTGCCATCGCGGAGTGACAGTTGAACAGTGACGGAGCGTTCTTGCAGAATGGGAAGCAGTTCGGTAAACATTATTTATTCCTCCTTGGTTTCGATAGGTACAGATTAAACCCCTAAGGGTGTTAAATCTGAAAAAGTTTTAGTCTTTCATCGGCATCACGACGAGCAGCGGATAGTCGGCTTCAGCAGGGCGAACGGTCACAGGCTTGCTGCCATCCTCGAAGCCAAAACGCACGGCGTCACCAGTGGACACCGCATCGGCTGCGTCGGCGATGTAATCGACATTCAGGCTGACCCGCTCGTTAGAAGCGTCGTCGGAATCGGCCTCGACTTCACTGGATGCCACATCGGCATGGCTGATAGCGATTCCTGTCTTGCCAAACACGAAACTGCATGCACGGCGTGTGGCGTTCTTCTTGCTGGCTCCGCTGTTATCGATGGTGGCGCGAATCATGGTGAGGGCTGTACGCAGCTTGTCCGTTACAACCTTGGAGGTGTTCGGACTCTGCGGCACGACGCGCTGCCAGTCAGGGAATTTCCCTTCCAGACATTTGCTCAACAGAACCGTACCGTCCTTAAATTGCAGACGGAATTCCTTGTTGCCGAAAACCAGTGTTACGTTCTCGTTACTGGTGGCCAGCAGTTTTCTGGCGAGTTGCGCTGATTTGCGAGGAATGATCACTTCGTTGGCTGTGATCTTTTCCGACCCTGAAATGACTTCACGCGAAATTGCCATGCGGTGGCCATCTGTTGCTACCGCCCACAGTGCGCCATCCTTCAGCGTCAAATATGTCCCGTTGAGATAGCTGCGCACATCGGAAACGCCCATTGCATGCGATACCTCGTCAACCATTTCCCCAAGCCGTTTGCTGCCGATCTGGATTGTCACCATGCCTTCATTGGAAGCCGCCATGGTCGGGTACTCGTTAGCAGCGTGGACAGGGAGCTTGAAGCGGGAGCGCCCCGCTTTAACAAGCAATTGCTCCTTGTCGATGGAGAGGGAAATCGCTTGTTTCTCGGGCATGGCGCGAAGCAGGTCGCCGAGACGCCTCGCATCCACAGCGATCTCACCCTCCTTCTCTACCTTGCATTCAGCCATCGAACGTGCCAGAACCGCACCGTCGCTGCACAACAGACTCAGCTTCCCCTGAACGGTCTTGATAAGGGTTGTGCCGAAGATCGGCAAGGTGGCACGTTGGTCTGCTGCACCGGAAACAAAGGCCAAGGGAGAAAGCAGGGCTTCCTTGGTGGTCGAAATCGAGAGATGCATCGTTTTCTCCTGAAAGTTATGCGGCAAGAGCGCCGTACAACCACCAATATAAACACCTGAAAGGGTTCTTTCTTAAAAATATTGGAGCGACGTAAATGCGGTTTACATCGCTGTTTTCGATGATCCAAATCCGAAAGGCGTTGGATATACTCTACGGACATTGGAGACTCTGGCCCGATACAGAACATGGAAGTGATTAATCCCTTTGCAGCATGCGGAAAAACAAAAGGCGACATGACGGGCCGCGTCAAGGCGCTCACGGATGTGGCGGCCTTGTCCAATGCGGACGTTGTATTCGAGCACAGCGACAAAACTTGCCATCTGCTCATGCTGAAGAACAAAAAGTCAGGAGATTTCGCCGTATGTTCGGTTGATCCTGCAAGGGAAATTGCTGCTGCTCCGAATTACCGTGCGAATTCAACGCAGGAGGCGCGTCTTTATGCGATGCTGTCAAAACGTGGATTGTCGTCGCTACTGGACTGGACCGACCGCCCGACAGCGGTGCGCCGCTATACCGACCTGGTCGGGGAGGTAGATAAATCTGGCAGTGTTGTCAGTCGTTTCCCTTGATAGAAACGGTGCGCCGCTCTGATGGGTCAAGCTCGAATTGCGTCAATACACTACATAGCCCCGCTCCTGCCTGTCCAGTCCTTGATTGCCTCTGCTTGACTGTCCTTCGCGTAGGTACGGCATTTGCACGTTCCGCACCGGACAGCAAAGCGCTCCCCGTCTGACATCAACTGTGCGGAACCTGGGCAGAACGGGCACCCTGGCAGTTCGACCTCTGCATGGACCGCTTTCCAGTTCAACACAGCCACCAAACGCTCGAACTCCGCAACGGCAATACCTAGTTTTTCGCATGCGCGTTGACGGAAGAACGTACCCAGTACAGGCGCGGCAATCCTTCTCCATTGCTTGATCGCTTGAACCGCTATCGCGGTCTTTCCCTCTGGTGACTCCAGCGTTCCCGAACCGATTAATTCGTCCATAAGATACTGTGACAATGTCGGCGCGTTCGACAGGACAGCCAGGAACTCTTCCCGACCTTTCTCACGCACCAGGCTGTCAGGGTCTTGACCTTTTGGCATTTTGCACAGCCGGATGTCGTGGTCGTCTGTGACGAACGGTAGGATGAGTTCGGCCGCGCGTCGCGTCGCCTTTGCTCCTGCGCTATCGCCATCAAAACAAAACGTTATCTTCGTTGCAATCTTGAGCAGCACGTCCCGTTGTTGTTCCGTCAGGGCCGTCCCACAGGTGGAGACCACGTTCTCGATGCCATGCTGTGCCGGTGTCACGACGTCAAAGTAGCCTTCAGAAACGATAACGTGGCCCTGAGCCCGAATCGCCTCACGCGCCTGGTACAGTCCAAATAGTTCCGTTCCTTTACTGTAAGCCTGCGTCTCCGGACTATTGAGGTACTTCGGACCCGAATTCCCGCCGGTGGCCATCGTGCGGCCGCCAAACGCGACTACGTCGCCTCGCTGGGTGAAGATCGGGAACATGATCCGGTTGCGAAACATGTCATAGCAGCCCTTGCTGCTTGCACGACGCACCGCAAGGCCTGCTTCAATCAGGGTGGTGTGGTTAAACGCCCAGTCGGAAGTCAGCGTGTCCCATGCATCTGGTGCAAAGCCTAACGAAAATTTGAGGATTACCTCGTCGCCTACACCGCGGCGCTCTAGTTCATCCTTGGCGTTCGCTCCTTCAGGCGCGAACAGGCGCTTATGATATTCACCGGCCGCTTTGCGAACGGCGCCGGCGACCCGTTGCCGGATCTGGCCTTCTTCCTCCCGGCGTTTTTTCTCATGCTCATCCTGGTCGCGGTTATCGTATTCGACCGCCATGCCTTCTCTTTGCGACAGGAACCGGATCGTCTCGACGAAACCCCTGCTCAGCCGCTGCATCATAAATTCGACCGGACCACCGTGCGCGCCGCAGCCAAAGCAATGGTAATGAGCGCCCTCGGCCGCCTCCGGAAAAACCTTGAACGAGGGCGATTTTTCGGCATGGAAGGGACATAAGCCTTCTAAAGTGTTGCTGGATTTGCGCAGTTCGACGTACTCGCCAACAAGACCGGCGAGATCAATCTGGGCGACCAGGCGTTGTATGAAATCCTGTCGAATCATGGCGGGAACATACCATGCCGCCTTGGCCATTTTGAAAAAAAATGCATGCGCCACAGTGGAAGCGCCGCAAAGCTACCCATTTTGGGTGCTTTTAGCCCCACATGTTCGCAACGAACGTGTAATCATTCCTTCACTACTGTTGTAACCGGACTTGACCATGGACAATCGACCGATACCACAAGATGAATGGATGGCACGGAACAGCCTCCGTTTTTTTAAACGACTTGAAGCGCCGTTACTGATTTCCCAGACCGTCGGCCTGTCGAACGAAGGCGTTTTGCGTATCTTGCGCGACCATTTCGAAATCGTGTCACGCGATGCGTATTACATTAGCATCGTGGCTCGCGAGATCCTCTCCGACAAGGTCAGCGACAAGATTTATCAGGAAGAAGAGGTGTTGAAGGCAGAGCAGGAGGTCTTCAAGACCTTTGAACATGCCAATGCCTATTTCAATACGCGCATCAAGCAGGCCGAACAGATTCTTGGCGAATCGGGTGGAATGGATCTCGGTATCAAACCGGGCACCGTCAAACTGTTCGAAGCATGGTGCACAACACGAACAGCGACGAAGTGGCTGGAGCTGCTGAAGAAGGCGGATCACTACCTGACCTTGAACTACCATCTCTGGGTACTGGGGGAGCTGGTACCGGCCAATGCTACCGAAGGAGAGGCGCTTGCCGCCAAGCTCAACAACGAGCGTGGCGCGCGCGGCGAACTCGCTAACCTTCGGCGAAGTCTCGCACATCAGTTCGCAACAATCCGTAATCTTGTCAATCGTGTCACGGCCCAGCGCGAGACCGAGCTTGAAGTACGCCGGCGTGAGCAAAGTGAGCGCGACCGTGTTCTGAAGGGGCGGGCTCCGAGACGGAAGGCGAAGACGGGCGCGGCATCGGATACGAGTGCAGTGTCTACGTTGGAAACAGCCTAATCTGATGGGATCGCGCCTTGAGCGCCGGTATTAACCTCAACGAGTCTCAAGTGGACGCCGTTCTCGCTGACGAGAACGTCCTTTGCTGCGCCTGTCCGGGCAGTGGAAAGACACGGGTTCTGGTTGAGAAAGTAAAACACATTCTCGATACCACCGCTGAACCGTTGATCGTCCTGATCACGTACTCGCGTGACGCGGCCAACGAGTTGCTCGACCGGATCAAGAAAGAGATTCGTTTCGAGCAACTCGACAGCTTGGTGATCGGCACTTTCCATTCCATTGCGCTGCGGCAGCTAAAACGTGCGAGGAAAGCGGGTCGCATCGTCAACCAGGCTGAGACCAATCACTATCTCTACCGCGCAATCCGGCATGCCAACCTCGACATCGACTTAGAAAAGGCTGAAGAGCTGATTAACGCATGCAAGCTCGATCCCGCATTCGGAGAGAGCGATCCTGCCATCTTCGCACTTTATCAAGCCTATACCTCGTTCATGCGCCGCGATAACGCCATGGATTTCACGGACATGCTGTTGCGTTCCGTCGAACTCATACGCAGCGGCGACGTTACTGAGCACATTGATCCTATTCCGGCTACGCACATCCTGGTCGACGAGTTTCAAGATATCGACCGCCTGCAGCTTGAATGGCTGAAGTGCCATATGACAGATGGTGCCATCGTCTGCGCCGTTGGCGATGACGACCAAGCCATCTATGGCTTTCGACGCAGCCTTGGCTATCAGGGCATGATGGAATTCGCCGAGATTGCTGGCGCGCGCACCATTACGCTGAATGTTAACTACCGAAGCACGGCGCCGATTCTTGAATACGCTGCGCGCCTGATCGGCCGCAATCTCGATCGTGTTCAGAAGGATCTGATGTCGGCACGCGGCCCTGGCAGGGAACCGCAGCTCGTCGTTTGCGGCAAACGCGAAGATCAATACGACGACGTCGTCGCCAAAATCATTGCGGTCTGCAGCCAGAACCCGAAGCCTCGCGCACGCGCTGACTCAGATGCGCCGAGCAAATATCTCTATACCGTCCGTAAGGGACAGATTGCCATTCTGGCGCGCACAAATTTCAACTTGCTGCCAATTGAAACCGAACTGATCAAGGCGCAGGTGCCATGTTTCAGAATGGGCCGCAAGCCGATCTGGGCAGAGAATGTCGTGCAGGTGTTCACCTCGCTACTGACATCCCTTCACAACCGGGAAAGCGTGGGCATCGAGCTGGCCTTCCGCTGGTGGGGAATAACCGACACCGTCGTGGAAGACATCCGGCAACGCGTTGGGAATCTGTTCAACTTCATCGATCCTGCCCACACGCAGATGCGTCCTGTCGAGGAATACGGCAAGGCGATCGCCGAGTTCGCCCTCCGGGCCTCCGGGTGGGTAAGGACGCTGACCAATGCCGATGACGCCAATGAAGCGGCGCAGGGCGTCATCTACGGTGTCAGTGCCTGGATGATCAGCGCCGTTGAAGCAAAGAATGAAAAGACAAAGAAGAAAGATGGACGGTCGGTCAATCTGATCGAGTCCGCCCTCGAACTGCTGGACCTTGTACGCGGCGACATCCCGCAAAGGTTGATGCGGGCAAAATCGGAAGACGATCCGAATTTGCCGCGCGTGGTCCTGTCAACGTTCCATTCTTCCAAGGGACTGGAATGGGACCATGTGTTTCTTGTCGATTGTAAGCAAGGCCTCGTGCCGTCGAGCGAGGCTGAAGAAGTGAAAGAGCTGCTGGAAGAGGAGCGCCGCCTGTTCTATGTAGCCATGACGCGAGCCCGCGATCGTTTGGTCGTCTATACCGACGAGCGGCAGGTAAGCGAGTTCATCCATGACGCTGGTTTCGTCCTTCCTGAAAAGAATAAGAAAAACCAGATCTCCGGCGACCAACAATCCCTCATTGCAAGCGTTGCAACATGACCAACTACGAGACACTGAAGATTGGCATTCTCTCCGACCCAACCACGAGCAACTGGTTGAAGGACGCGGTCGCCAAGCTGGACAAGCGCGATCCTTGCGATGTCATCGCCGACATCGAGATGCTCAACTTCCTCTCCAATGTTCGTCTGCAGGATCTGGGCATTGGTGCCGGCGCGAAGATTTCTTTGTCGGCGATCCAGGAGCGGATCTTCCCGGGCACACCGTTGCTCGGCCACAGTACCTAACGGTCTCTTGGCAACCATGGGCAAGACCTACACAGTCGCCGTCCGGACCGGGGATCAAACCAAGCCGTACAGCGAGGCGTTCCAGACCCAGACACAGTATGCGTCTGGGTGGCGGTGTGTGCTACAAGCCGCGCGTGACCATGGAGAGGTAAGGTGCATGTGTCTGGGAACGGGAGAAAAGCTACTAGCCGTCCGTTACTATGAAACCTCCGACTCATATGGTCTGGCGCGTTATCCGAACACGGGGGAAGCGCACCAGCGGGACTGCCGTTTCTACGCCCCCAATGCCCATAAGTCCGGACTAAGCGCCTACCAGAAAGGCGTTGTCGATGAGCGTCCAGACGGAACAGTCAAGGTAAGCCTGGCGATCTGCATGATGATGAAGGCGTCAATACCTGCCGTGGACACCGACACGAAGCCAGTCCCTAAAGGTCAGCGCACGTCACAACGTTCTATGCAGTTACTCGGCTTGCTCCACTTCCTGTGGGATTCCGCCGGCCTGAGCGTCTGGTGGCCAGCCATGCGAGGCAAACGAACAGCAGGGACGGTGACCTACCGCCTAAACGAGGCTGCCGAAAACATCCTCGTTGGCCATGCCAGGCTTAGCGACGTGCTGCTCACCTCGGCGTACACCGCTGCAGGAAGGGATGCTTTACGGAACACTGAGCGGCTGAACGCCGCAGTTTCGAATAAGTCCAGAATGATCGTCATCGCGCCACTGGCCGCATACAAGGAAGAGGCTCGCATGCTGCGCGTATCTGGCTTCCACGGCATCCCGTTTCTTGACGTGTCCACAGCGATGTGGAATTCAGCCGCCAAGCGCTTTCCGTCCGCATTTGCTAGCTGGCGCGGTGGCCAGCAAGTGATCGTCATCGCGCAATGCGAACCAAACGCCCAGTCGAAGGCAGCGAACGTTGTTGGTTTGGCGCTCATGCAGGTGAGTACGTCCTGGATCCCCGTGGAGTCTTCATACGAACTGGTGATCGCCGATAAGCTCGTCGCCGAGGAACGCGCATTTCTCAAACCACTGCGTTATGACGCTGGCCAAGCTGCTGTCCACCCCGACTTCATCTTGCTTGATACGGAGGGCGAGGCGCCGATGGAGGTATTCGGCCGCAGCGACGAAGCCTACGTCAACCGTAGGCAGGAGAAGGTGGAATATTTCAACCGCCACTTTGGCCAGGATGCGTGGTGGTGCTGGAACGCAGCGGAGGACAGGGAAGGGCATGCGATCCCAGATTTCCCAGAAAAGGCCCGCCGCACCCGATAACATTTCAATTAACCAATTACTTTGCGCGAGATTTTTATGAAGACAAACACACTGTTACTTTCGCTGGCTTTGGCCGTCCTTCCAGCATTTTCCGCAGCTGGTGAACCTGTACAGGTCAAGCTGATGCATGCTACTACGGCAGGCGTGACCGCACCGCTCGATCTGGACCGCGAGGATGCCTCTAAGTGGCTTCGTGAGTACATTGCCGCCGCGCAGACTAGGCTTGCTTCCGAACTGCCAGCCGCAGTGGGTGCCGAGGGTATCGCGATAGACCTCGTGAGCATTTCGCACCCGGACATGAATAAGCCAGCCAACAAGCTCTTCGTTCAATGGAACAAGGAAACAAATCCGGCCGCGTTCATTCCCCTCGTTGGCTACGGCGCCACGGAAAAGATGGATATCTACGTTGCACTCGAGGCGCGCGTGAGCGTGCCTGGCAAGGAAGTGATGGTGTTTCCCGGATTGGCGAAAACCCACGTGGAATACACGAAGGGTGTCCGGTCTACCACTAACTTCCTCGATGCCCTAAAAACCGCAGCAGGCCCTTTGTTCGACGAAGCTGTAACAAAGGCAATCGCGGCCGCTCGTGACTCGCATGGGCCACAGGCAGGTAATCAATCCGCTGCAGCGTCCGCGCCATCGGAACAGTAACGCCATCTGTTCACATTGGGGAATCGATTGAACCCTTCGCAAGTTCCGGAAACGAACCTACCAGCCCGTCGCCGGCGGCCGCGCACTACAGTTGTGGATCGTCATGCCTTGGCTCCTTACGGCAGTGCATTCATTGACCTAGTGCTTGAGGCGATGAAACTCAAAAGCGACGCCGCGCTAGCGACTGCATTCGGCACGACGGCACCTGTCATCAGCAAAGTGCGTAATGGCCGCGCACCGATCTCCGACGCCCTGATCGTTTGCGCGCACGAAGCGACAGGCCTCAGTATCCACGAATTGAAATCCTTTCTGCCCCAATTCGATCGACGCTCTGCCAATTATTGCAGCGACGGATTGGCATACGAGGCGCCAGCCGGTGGGCGCCTCCTTGAGGTAATTACCTTCGGAATAGAGAAATGAAACCTTCAAGTTCGTTCAATGAAATTGTGTTCTCGGAGCCGGGTGCAGGAATGTCGTTTGACATCAGCGGTAAAGAGCTCGTTGCAAGCCACGTTAACGCTGGTACAAAATCTGAAGCGGAAATGAAACAAGGCACCCTGCGTTGTTTCGTTGGGAATGTGAGAGCGCCGCGCGATCGCGGTGACAACAGCCGATAAACATAGAGGATAGCCATGGTATTTTTGTTTGCATATAGAGCCCTTGCCAAGGTGCGCCGGATTATCGCTCGCTCTGAAGGGGGGATTTATAAACGTATCGATGAGAACCGTGAACTGCTTGAGATGTTGCAGCGAGAAGCTCCGGCGCTTCTTTGCCAGAGACCTTGGATTGTGGGATGGATCCAAAGTCAGGATATGTTTCTCAGTGAACTCGCTTCAGCTGCGGAAGTAGACGATCCAATGATCAAACCGCAGGCCGGTTTTCCACGATCATGGCCTGTTTCGATCGTCACGACTCATGAGTAAATCGTTTTCGAATGGCTAATGCCAATCCCAAGTCATAACATACCGTCAGTGATACTGGGATTGGCCCAAGCCCGCGTGCATAGTGAAAGGATCGCACCGGGTATCTGGGTAAAGGCATTCCAGGCATCACAGCAGACATCGACGATCTGCTCATAGCTGTCGTAACATCGATTAGCCAAGCTGCGGTCACGCAACTGCTGCCACACTTGCTCAGTCGGATTTAGCTCAGGTGAGCCGGTGGGAAGCGGCAACAGCGTTAAGTTGGGCAAGCGCGGCAACTTTGTTGTCGTATGCCAGCCGGCGCGATTGAGCAACACCACAGCATAACGACCTTCTGGGACGGCGGCACTGATCGCTTGTAGATGATGCGCCATCGTTTGCGTGTCGGCATTGGGTAGTACCAGACCGACGGCAGTATCACGCTCGGCACAGACGGCACCAAAGATATACGCCGACTCCAATAGCTGTTGCCGCACGACTCGTGGCCGTGTCCCCTTACGTGCCCACAGCCGTGTTTGTGTGCCCCGCTGGCCGATGCGCATCTCGTCCTGGAACCAGATGTCGACTTGGGCGAGGTTGACCTCAGCGGGTAGCACTGCCCGCACTTCCCGCAGGAGATTTTTTTTCAAAATCGGCTTGCTTAACTGGAGCGGCGTACGGGCTTCTTGAGCGGGCCGAGATCCACACAATCCCCAGGCGTTTTAACAGTTCATACACGCCATTGAGGGAGTAAGCCACGTCAAACTGCTGCGCCAGCAATTCGCGGATGTCTTCGCCGCGGATACGACCGCCAGGACGGACTTGCTGTAACTGCTCGATGGCCACACGAAACGCTTCTTCCTGCTCCCTTGGCAGCCGCTGATTGCACCAATATCGCGGTTTGCTACCCAAGCCCTTGAGGCCATCGCGTTCAAACCATCTCTCCCACCGCGCTACGGTATGGCGGGTGGTGCGCAAGGCGGCTGCGACTTCGGTATAGCTCTTGCCGTCCTTCAAATGCGCCAAGGCGAAATAGCGCAGCCGTCGGCGCCCGTTCGGTTCTTCCCTCGCCAGCAAGTCAAAGTTGTACCGTTGCAAGCGCTGCAATGCCTCTGGCGTCAACATGGTCGCCTCCAAGACAGGACTTCGTGTCCATCAGACCTCCAGCGCCAAAGGCGGTTCGCTTAACCGTGGGATTGGTATAAGTTGGGTGGCAGGTCAATCAGGCTGATGATGACTTCATGGCTGATCAATGGCCGGCCGCGCCAGTTCTGGGTGATCTGCGAGAACATCCCGTGTTCGATCTTGTTCCATTTGCTCGCGCCCGGCGGGAAATGACACACTTGAATGCGCAGCCCCAACTCGTTTGCGCTTCCTCATTGCCCTTACATCGAAATTCGTCCAAGCGCCCGAATGCGCTTGCATTATCCGCGTCGCGAATGTATATTTCAGGCATACGTGATATATATATGTTGCCTTGAATTGTATCAAGAGATGCATAACCGTTCGACATCAGGAGAGCAAAATGGAAATCGCAGATAGTCCAATGGGCGAACGCCAACGCCGCTACCGAGCAATGTATCGAGAGAGAGTTACCGGTTGGTACAACGGGTACCTCCACGCCATCCTTCTCTTTGCTCCAGGAACGCTTGCCATAAGCATATATATAGCTAGCTTGGCGAATATTAAGTGGTGGGAATGGTTGGTGGTCCCGGTCGTTTTTCTGGGAGCACAATGGGTCGAGTACTTCATACACCGGTTCTTGGCACATAGGCCAAGTCGTTCTCCCTTCTGGAGATTGATTTATGTTCGGCATACCCTGATGCATCATCAATTCTTTACTGCAGAGGAAAGCCGATTTGCGACACATTTAGACTGGCGAGTCACCTTGTTCCCGCCGTTCACATTGGTCGTATTTACTCTTTTGCTAGTCCCGCCGTCCCTGTTAGCTGGCTGGTTCCTCTCTTCGAATGTCGGCTGGCTAATCATCGCTACAGGAACGGGAAACTACCTATTCTATGAATTGCTGCACTTCTGCTGCCATATCGATGATAACTTGTTCGTCCGTCATTGCCCGATCGTCAATACCGCTCGTCGTCACCATACCGCACATCATGAGATGTCCATCATGATGGAAAGAAACATGGGAATTGTGTTTCCATTTTGGGATTGGGCATACGGAACGTCGGACTTGGATAGGGGTTTACTAGGCCATCTTTTTAACGGCTACAGCACCAGGTATATCAAGAAAGATATGAGGCGAACCGTGCGTACGCCATATCTACTTACACGTCACCGACCGCACAGCGAGCCGCAGCACGCTCAGTCAGATACAAAAGCATAAGTGGAGTGGAGAGTGCCATGCCTATCACAAAGAGAATTCTGTTCACGATACTCGTAATTCTGGCTGGAGCGATCGGATACCTGATCGAGCTGCGGTCCGGGTCCGAAAATCTTGCAATCGCTATGGTTATTTTGACAGTGATGATGATCGTATCACTTTGGGCTCTATCGCCCGTTAATCGTGATGAAGACAAATAATTGAGATCTACAAGACTCACGTGAACGCGAAATCAAATCAAAGGAAATTCTATGAATATCTACACTGGAGAGAGAACGATTGATGGTGTCGTGGTCCGGTATGGCGGCAAGTTGCTACCGACATATGCCGACATTGTGAAGTTCTCTGACGGTGGCTTCGAATGGGGATATGAAGGAAACGCACCATTGCAACTTGCTTTCGCAATCGTCTACTCGCGAACACGGAATCTCGCCGAATCGCGAAGTTTAGCGCATCCTATGATGAAGGAAATTGTTGCTAATCTTGAGAATGAGTGGGAAATGCCTGTGGAGTTGCTCGATGAAGTCATCTCTGAACTAATGCAAAGTAAAGATTCACGACAAATTTGACGCAACGATAGAGGTTACATGAAACCGGATAACTTAACGACACCTCCAGATGTGATGTCGCTTCTGAATGACATCGAGATGAGGCAGCATGGTGAAGGTCGTTCAATGATAGTGCTGCATGGCCTTCAAAGCACCATGGACGTTTGGAATAATGTCATACAACGCTTGGAAGGATGGCGTGTTGTAATGTTAAATATGCCTGGGCGAGGACAGTCTAAACGCTGGAACAAAAGCGATGGCCCCATAGAGAACTTTTACAGTGTCGAACGTTATACAGACACGCTTTTCGCCCTGATTCAACGTATCGGTGAGCCAGTCACATTGGCAGGTTGGAGTATGGGCGCAATTGTCGCATTGCGATATGCGCAGAAATATGGGTTAGATGCGGTTGACCAGCTGATCCTATTATCCGGCGTCGCAAAAGTCGACGGGAACTGCTCTTCATTCAGGGGACGTACCGTATCGGAAGTCGTTATAGAAGCGCAAAACCGCTCGGAAGCCGCCGGGATGTTTAATGTGGCAGATCCGATCGCAGTAGCACATACCTGGTTTTCATTGCAACACCTTGATTTCAGGGGAACATTGAGCAGCATTGACAAGCCAACTGTCGTCATCCATGGAACCAATGATGCAGAGTGTCCCGCTAGTCAGGGAAAATTTATGGCCGAGCGAATTCCGTCTGCAGTCTGGGTTCCATTGGAACAGATTGATCATTTTGTGTTGAAACTCGCCCCGGAAGAGATAGTAATGGCGATACAGAACAACCGTTGCTCACATTGAGCATTTCCTTGTCCGACGATGCGGTTAGCAACTCAAAACTGTCGATTTAATACTAATGAACGAAGGAGATACGAAAAATGAGACTCAACAATAAAGTTGCAATCGTAACGGGTGGCGCAAATGGTATGGGAAAAAGCATTGCGCAGCTATTCGCCCTCGAAGGAGCAAAGGTAGTTGTCTGTGATGTACTGGAGGACGAGGGAACGCAAGTTGTCAATGAGCTCAAGAATAAAGGACTGAAAGCAGAGTTCATTAAGCTCAATGTTTCTCAGGAGAGCGAGTGGATCACAGCGATTGATGCAACCAAAAAGTCGTTCGGGAGGATCGATATCCTCGTAAACAACGCGGGTATAAGTGGCGCAGTGCCTGACCTAATGGACCTCGCCTATTTTGATCGCCTATGGGAAGTGAACGCGCGGGGTACATTCTTGGGAATGAAGTATTCGATTGACGAGATGGCAAAAAGCGGTGGAGGGGCTATTGTGAACATTTCCTCTGTTGCCAGCCTGGTTGCCCAACCCGTTGTCCATATGGGATATAACGCGGCAAAGGCCGGTATTCAGTTGATGACTAGGTCGGCCGCCGTGCAGTTTGCAGATAAAGGAATTCGCGTAAATTCAGTCCACCCGGGATGGATGCCTCCAATGCGCACCTCGGCGGTTAGTGCCGAACCAGGTGTACGAGTAAAGCTGCTTGAGGGAGTGCCAATGCAGCGCTTCGGTCGTGTGGAGGAAGTCGCGAATGCAGCTTTGTTTCTTGCCTCTGACGAAGCTTCGTACATTACAGGCACCCAGTTATTCGTCGATGGTGGCCTGACAGCCATGTAACAGAACCAACATTCATTTAATAGACCTGGCATTCACGTTAATGCACTGTATAGCGAAAGCCACACCTGTAAAGAGTTAAGCATACACGTCACTTATTCCAAGGAGACCTAAAAGTGAGCCGATCGATCATTTCCACAAAACGCAGGCAAATTCTAAAAACGCTTGGTGCCGGTGGAGCACTAAGCGCCACTGGTCTGTTATCTATTCCTGCTTATGCTAAGAATAAACCTCTTCGAATTGGCATTCTTGCTCCACGAACCGGTGTGGCTGCTACGATCGGGGAATGCGGCATCCGCGCCGTTGAGTGGGGCGTGGCCCGCTTAAATGCACAAGGCGGAATCGGCGGGCGTAAAGTTGAGCTCGTTATACAGGAAGAAACCTCCCCTAAGGAAACCATCGATCGGTATCGAAAGTTGATTCTGCAAGACCAAGTAGATACGATACATGGAGTTATGTCTTCAGGCGTGAGCCTTGCGCTTGCTCCGTTAGCAGAGCAGTCAAAAACGGTAACAATGTTGTGGGACGGAACCACTCAAGACGGTGTCAAGGAGATGGTTCCATATCCAAAGTACTTGTTCAAATCCGCCGGAAATGAAGTGGATGCAGTCATGGCATCTTTACAAGCCGTAAAACTCTACGGTGGTCAGATCAAGAACATTGCAGGAGTGAACGTAGACTACACATATGGCCGGACTACTTGGACAACATTTCTTGCAATACTGAAAAAATTTGGCATTGAACCTAATATCGTTTCCGAGCAATGGGTCAAGATAGGCACAATGGATTTGACCTCAAATATCGCCGTCTTGAAGGCAGCTAAGCCAGATCTAATTTTCTCATCGATGTTCTTTGCAGATCTACCGATATTCATGCAGCAAGCACATAACGCCGGACTAACAGAGAATGCGAAATTTGTGCTGCCGGTTGGGGGTGTTCAGCAGACAGCATTGAAGAAACAGTTTACCCCTGAAGGTCTTATTCTGGGCCATAGTACTTTTTACTTTGACGATAAAGAAGGATCGCAACTTCAAAAGGAATTTGTCAAATGGTATGTTGACAAATATAAAGAGCATCCTCATTTTGAGGCTGAGCGCGCTTACTTCTGTTTGGCAATGTACAAGGCGGGAGTTGAGAAGGCCTTGTCAGCTAAGCCCAATGCATGGCCATCTTCGTCGGAGGTCGCGCAAGCAATTCCTGGTAATAAGGTTGAGTCGCTAGGCGGAATTGGCTATATGCGTCCCGACCATATTCCCAATCAAACGTTCTACCAGGGACTTTCCACACATAAGAACGACTACGACTTCGTTACTCTCGGATCAGTCAATAAGATGAGCGCGGAAATAATTCAGAAGCCGGCCGAATTAGAGTACTGGGATTGGCTGGATAAGGCAGATTTTAAAGTAGAGGTCGGGAGACCGAAGGGAAGCTTCGTGCAGAAAAAAGGATAAAGTATGTCTTCCATCCTCAATATTCTACTGGCCGGCGTATTCCATGCAGCGACACTTTTTCTAGTAACAGCCGGCCTCCAACTAATTTTCGGGGTTCAGCGAATCCTTAATCTTGCCTGTGGCTCCATATATGCTCTAGGTGCATATGTAGGCATTACTTTGACGACCTGGGCATTGGCAAATGGATTGCCGCCTTACCTTTTCCCGTTGGTTCTTCTGGTCGCAGGACTAGTATCGGGTTTGATCGGTATCCCGCTCGAACGATTAATACGATCGGTTTATCGGCGACCGGAGGCATTCCAATTGTTGCTCACTTTCTCATTGATCCTCATCTTTCAGGACGTGATCTGGTTCTTTTGGGGGGCAGAGCCGCAGCAACTATCTAATCTGACCATGACGTACGGCACCATTTCAGTTATGGGCGTGACCATGCCAACCTATAACATAATGCTAATCGCTGTCGCTGTTCTCTTCGCCATAGGGTTGAACTATTACTTGAATGCTACTCGGTCGGGAAAAATACTGCGAGCAACGGCGGAGAACCACGAAACTGGTGCAGCGATGGCAATTGATGTTAAGCGGGTATACGTTTGGGTATTCACTTTAGGAACTACACTTGGAACGCTTGGCGGCGCGCTCGTCATCCCAACTACTGCTGCTACGCTCCAAATGGGGGTGGAACTCGTAGTGGAAGCATTCGCAGTCATTGTATTGGGAGGGTTAGGTAGTATGAAGGGGGCGATTGTAGGGGCTTTGATTGTGGGTGTGATTCGAGCCATTGCTTTGTTTGTCTACCCTGAAGTAGAAGTGCTTGCGATATATGCAATTGTATTAGCCGTCTTAATTTGGAAGCCATCCGGCCTCTATGGAAAGGTAGAAGCATGAATACCTCTATAACCACTATAGACAACTCTGTTAAATCGCCGGTGCAATCTCGAAAAGGCATTGGAGGTAAGATTGTACTAATAAGTTTTATAGTCGCGTTTGCCTTGGCGCCTCAAGTTATCGGCCATTATTATATAACGCTCCTTATCCCGTTTTTCGCCTACGCTATCACGCTGCTCGGTTTTAATCTGTTGTTCGGGTATGGCGGACTTCTCTCATTTGGTCATGCACTTTTCGTCGCAGTCGGTGCGTACGCAGCAGCGACGCTAGCCTTAAATACCGGGATGGTGTCGTTTGAACTAATGTTGTGCGCAGCCGTAGGCGCAGCATTAATAATTGCTACACCAATCGCCATCTTGGCGAGCCGATATACCGGAATTTTTTTCGGTATGCTGACACTCGCGTTTGGTATGCTCTTCTATACCTTCCTCAATAAGTTCTACGACATTACAGGAGGCGATGGCGGCCTGATGTTGCCACGTCCTACTCTTCTCGGAGTGAATTTTGAGAGCGCCAATAACTTCGAGTTTCTTGCTGGGCCGTTCTATTATTATTGTTTGGTATTGGTACTGCTTTTGGGCTGGATAATGTGGCGCGTCGTACATTCTCCCTATGGCCTCCACTTAATGGCTTCCCGTGATAACGCCGTTAAGGCGACATATCTTGGCGTAAAAGTGCGGGAAGTTCGCGCAATTGCGTTTATTGTGTCAGCTTTATATGGGGCGATTGGGGGGGTGATCCTGGGAGTTAATACAGGCCTGGCAGATCCTGAGCTGGCCTACTGGGTGAATTCCGGTTATCTGGTATTTATGACCGTGTTGGGTGGGTACCATGAATTCATAGGTCCTGTAATTGGCGCGTTAGTTTTCATTTTGCTGCAAGATGAATTGTCTACCGTTACACAGCATTGGCGGTTTTTTCTCGGAGTTGTATTAGCAGTCCTGGTGATCGCTTTGCCTGGTGGAATTTCGGGAGGTTTTCGTAGCGCCATACACAGAGTAAGAACTAAAGGAGCACGCTAATGCAACGAGAAAAGATGCTTTTACGGGCCGTGAATATTTCGCGTCATTACGGTGATTTCCGTGCATTAGAACATGTAGATCTGTCGTTATCGACGGGTGAGTTTGTTTCAGTTGTGGGCCCGAATGGTGCTGGTAAATCAACGTTAGTCAATGTACTGACAGGCCTGCACCAGCCGACGACAGGAAGGGTCTATTTCCGAGGTGATGATATCGCAGGGGTTGGCGCAGTGGAATTGGCTACCTGTGGTCTCGCACGGGCATTTCAACTAGCAAATGTATTCCTGGATTTAACGGTTCGACAGACGATCGCTGTGTCGGCTAGTTCATATCTAAAGCTCCGTCGGAGCGCGTTTGTCAATCTTATGGGACATGGCGAGGTTGATGGGATTGTAAGACGCGTTGCCCAGGCTTTCGAGCTGACACCCTGGTTAGATGTGAAAGCTCGGGCGCTTCCTCATGGCAGACGCAAATTGCTCGACGTAGCAAGTGCGTTTGCTCTCCATCCTAAAGTAATACTGCTGGACGAGCCAACTGCCGGTGTTTCTACTGCCGACAAACATGGTGTCATGGAAACCCTACTTAGCGCCTCAAAAACTTTGGGAGTCGAAGCAATCGTGCTGGTCGAGCATGATATGGATTTAGTGTCACGATATTCGACACGAATCATAGCCATGCAAGCTGGAAAGAAAATCGCGGATCTGCCGCGAGACGAATTTTTTCAAAATGAGGAAGTTGTCTCAATTGTAATTGGCAAAGGTGCGGCAAATGTCTCTTGCGCTTAATAACGTCCATGTTTCTATCCTGGGAAATTCTGTTCTGAGAGGAATATCCATCAACGTAGAGCCTGGAGAATTGGTGTGTCTGGTTGGCCGCAACGGTGCAGGAAAAACGACCACCATACGGTCGATTATGGGCTTTCAGCAGATACAGCAAGGCAAGATATTTTGGAATACTAAATCCATTATTGGCATGACTGCCCATCAAATTGCAAGACTCGGGCTGGGATATACGCCGGAAGGAAGTGATGTATTTGGCGATTTGACGGTCGAAGATAACATCGCTTTGCCCACTTGGACGCGCAAAACCAAGGTGTCTGCGCAAGCGCGAATCGATGAAGCTTATGCAGTTTTCCCGAAGTTGAGGCAGTATTTGCATCGCGGTGGTCAACAGCTTTCCGGAGGTGAAAGAAAAATGGTTTCCATCGCGAGAGCACTCGCTCTGGATCCAGATATGTTATTACTTGATGAAGCATTCGAAGGCCTTTCGCCAGCGATCATTCCGACTATCAGCACAGGCCTGCAACATATTCTCAAACGCGGGCGTGCGGTACTGCTCGCAGAATCCAATTTTTATCATTTGCCTCGTTTTGCCGATCGGCTGTACGTTATCGAACGAGGAGAGATCATTTTCGAAGGTACGGTAGCGCAGGTGGAAAATGATGCAGCTACTATGAGAGTGATCAAGGGCACTGATTAAGTTCTCTTTTCGAGACACCGGTCAGAGTTACCGCGAAGGAGAAACGCAGAACGACTCAAAATTGGAAAGTATAATTTCTCAATAGATGAAATGTGTACTGCTTCAGATGTTAAATAAATCGGATTTATTTCGTTTGTAACAAACTAGCATAAGCGTAGGGTCATTGTAATGGGCTACCCAAAAAAAGCATTGAACGAACCAAAGGATTCTAAGAGAACAAGTGGCTCGCTCGAACTGTCGCTATCAAACCAAAGAGCAAAAGGAAAGCTCAACCCTCGATCCGAAAAGAGAAGCATGGCTGACCAAGCCTACGAACAAATAGAGGAAGCTATAGTGACATTGAAATTGGCGCCTGGAATGTCAATTTCAGAGCTTGAGCTTAGCGAATTGACTGGAATTGGAAGGACTCCCATACGCGAGGCTATACAGCGGCTTTCTAGAGAGGGGTTGATTACAGTGCTGCCAAAACGTGGACTGTTGATCGCTCCTCTTGATCTGATGAAGCAAATGAAGCTGTTGGAAGCCCGCCGAGAGTTTGAGGGATTGATATGTCGTGCGGCAGCGATGCGCGCTACAGCCTCAGAAAAGCAGCAATTTGCGCGCCTTACTAAGGAGTTTCTGTCTGCGGCTAAGTCAAAGGACAGTATTGCATTTGCCAGAGCGGACAAAGAGTTTAATGAATTATGTCTGGTAGCGGCCAGAAATGAGTACGCTGAAGGCGCCATGCGTTTGTTACTTGGTCTATCCCGGAGATTTTGGTACTTTCATCAGGGCGTCAGCAAGGATTGGGCTGAGATGGCGTTGCTACATGCGAATTTGGCCCACGCTATTTCTAAAGGAGAGGTGGCTAAGGCTCAGGATGCCGTTGATGAATTGATTAAGAACGTGGAGAAGTTCGCAACGGCGACGCTGACTAACTCAATTTGATGGTATGTAATCTATCAATTGATTAATTAATTAATCAATACGACTTATGCGTTCACCTTTCTGAGCCACTAAGAGCGCTGTGCAAATGACGTGTGATACATGCGGCATGGATGCCTCGATGTGAGTCTAGCAGCGTTATTACCCACAACAAGAACGATCTAGGAAACTTGATAATGTCCATTTTCGACCAAGACTTGCCGCAAACATCGGCCAACTATGCGGCGATTTCACCCCTGTCTTTTATTGAACGCAGCGCGCAAGTTTACCCTCAGCGTCTGGCAGTCGTGCATGGCTCGGGGCCGTCCGCCTTGCGATATACGTGGTCTGAACTGTACCGTCGATGCCGCCAGCTGGCCAGTGCTCTTTCTCTGGACGGCATAGGAAAAGGCGATACTGTGGCCGTAATGCTGCCCAACACACCGCCCATGGTCGAAGCGCATTTTGGCATCCCTATGGTGGGGGCCGTGCTAAACACGCTGAATACTCGCCTCGACGCAGAAACAATTGCGTTCATGCTGGACCATGGTGAGGCTAAAGTCGTTATTGTTGACACGGAATTCGCCCCTGTCATGCGCAAGGCGCTGACACTGCGCAAGTCGACGACTTTCCTCAATGTCATAAATGTGACTGATACGTTCTATACCGGCTTAAACCAGCCTGTAGGCAAGCTGGAGTATGAGGATTACATTGCAGGCGGCGATCCGGAATTTGATTGGGAGCTTCCGGATGACGAATGGAGCGCTATTGCACTGAATTACACCAGCGGCACGACGGGAAATCCTAAAGGGGTGGTTTACCATCACCGGGGAGCGGCGACAGCAGCCGTCTCCGTTATCCTGGAATGGGACCTACCGAAGCACCCGGTTTTTTTATGGACGTTACCTATGTTTCACTGTAACGGCTGGTGCTTTCCATGGACTATCGCCGCGCGGGCTGGGGTTAATGTATGCTTGCGACGGGTTGAAGCACAGGCCGTTTTCGACGCAATGCGCGAAAACGGCGTCACCCACTATTGCGGCGCCCCTGTTGTGCACGCCATGCTGGTCGATGCCCCAGACGCTATGAAAGAAGGCGTTGCTTCCGGTATCAGAGCCATGGTGGCGGGAGCAGCACCGCCGGCTTCTATGATAGAAGGCATGGAGCGCATGGGCTTTAATCTGCTGCACGTGTACGGGTTAACTGAAGTTTATGGTCCAGCGACAGTCTGTGCTAAGCAAGAAGCTTGGAGCAGTCTGGAAATCGGCGAACGCGCTCGCCTGAACGCCCGTCAAGGCGTGTCCTATCATCTTGAACGCGGCATTGCGGTAATGGATCCGGCGACTATGAAGCCCGTGCCGGCCGACGGCGAAACCATGGGGGAAATCATGTTCCGCGGGAACATGACCATGAAGGGATACCTCAAGAATCCCAAGGCTACTCAGGAGGCATTGCATGGTGGATGGTTTCACAGCGGTGACCTGGCTGTGATGGATCCTGATGGCTACGTCAGGATCAAGGATCGCAGTAAAGACATCATAATATCGGGTGGTGAAAATATTTCTTCGATCGAAGTTGAAGACGTGTTGTATCGTCATCCGGCCGTTCTTGCAGCGGCAGTGGTAGCACAGCCTGATTCACAATGGGGCGAGACACCATGCGCTTTCATCGAACTGAAGCAGAACGCAAAAGTCAGCTCCGAAGAAATCATCGCGCATTGCAAAAAACACTTGGCGAGCTTCAAAGCGCCTAAGGCGGTGGTGTTCTGTGAGCTCCCTAAGACCTCAACTGGCAAGATCCAGAAGTTTGAGTTGCGCAAGCAGGCGAATGCAATTGCGTCGTGAAATTATCCGGTAATCCCCCCGGCTAAAAGAGGCGATCGGAAGTAGAATTTTCTCGTTTAGGGAGAGTTCTGCATGAAGAAGTCGAAGTTCAGCGACAGCCAGATGCCAGATCATTGAGGCGCTCAGGCGGATGGAAGGCGGACTGGTGGTGCCGGAGTTATGCCGGGAGCTAGGGATCAGTTCGGCGACGTTTTATAAATGGCGTGCCAGGTATGGTGGGATGGACACGTCAATGATGGCGAGGATGAAGGAACTGGAAGCGGAGAACGCACTGACCTGCCACCTTAATTTAGTACGGCGCTAATATGGAAACTGCCTACTGAAGGAGGCAGTGATGAAACAGCGTTTTACTGAAGAGCAAATAATTGGCGTATTGAAAGAGGCTGAGGCCGGCCTGAAGGTGGCCGAGGTATGCCGCAAGTACGGCATCAGTGATGCGACCTATTACAACTGGAAATCGAAGTTTGGCGGGATGACAGTTGCTGAAGCACAGCGACTCAAGGCACTGGAAGCGGAGAATGCCAAGCTGAAGAAACTGCTGGCCGAATCAATGCTCGACAATGCAGCGTTACGCGATGTTGTGAGTCGAAAGTGGTAAGCCCGCAAGCCAGGCGTGACGCGGTGACGTATTTGATGGCGGTTCACCAGTTAGGCATTACACGCGCTTGCGGGCTGATTGGTATCTCCAGGTCTCTCTACCGGTATCAGGCAAGACGGCCAGATGACTGGGAACTGCTGCAGCGCTTGACGACACTGGCTGGACAGAAGCGACGCTATGGCTATCGCCGCCTGCATGTGTTGCTGTGCCGAGAAGGATGGCGCATCAACCGTAAGCGGACGTACCGGATATACCGTGCAGCCGGGCTGATGGTACGTCGGCGTAAGCGCAAACACATCGCTGCAGTTGAACGTCAGCCAAAGCATGCTGCAATGGCGCCGAATCACAGTTGGTCGATGGATTTTGTATCGGATGGGTTCGTCAACGGCAGACGATTACGGTGCCTGAACATCGTCGATGACTTTACCAAGGAATGCCTGACCATTGAAGTCGACACGTCGCTCACTGGACGACGGGTAGTGACCGTATTGGAAAGGCTCGCAGAAAGCCGTGGACTGCCGAAGTCAGTGACCGTAGACAATGGGCCAGAATTTGCCGGCAAGGTACTCGACGAATGGGCTTATCGACAGCATCTGCAGTTGCGCTTTATCGATCCCGGCAAGCCGCAGCAGAATGCGTGCATCGAAAGCTTCAATGGCAAGTTCAGGGATGAATGCTTGAACGAGCACTGGTTTTTATCGGTACGGCATGCACGCAAAGTCATCGGCACATGGCGTCAGGAATACAACGACGAACGGCCGCAGAGTTCGCTTGGCTACCTGACGCCTAACCGCTTTGCACAAAGATTTCTAACCGCAGTTTACATCGCGGTTTCGGACTAAATTGGGTAGCAGGTCACGAGGACAAGATTCGGCAAGCGATGCTAGATCTGCGCAGCGGCGCCTTTGGTCAGATTCAGCAGGCTACCTAGGCATCCCTTAAGTTTTACGATTTTTCGTCATGCACTTCCACCAGAGGTGCGTTCCATTTAACTACGCAAGGAGATTGCTATGAATACACCATACAAACGTCTGGACAAGAACGACGCAGCAGTACTGTTAGTAGATCATCAGGCAGGCCTGTTGTCTCTTGTTCGTGATATTGACCCGGATAAATTCAAAAACAACGTGCTGGCCCTGGCCGATTTGGCCAAGTATTTCAAGCTGCCCACCATTTTGACGACCAGTTGTCAATGCCGCACGTAATTTCCTCATATCTGCCGAAGTAAATTTCCCCACCCTTGGCAGTGGGAAGTCAACCCGGCAGTGACGCGGCTTCCTCCCTTTTGGGACGGCCGGGCCGGCGCTTTTCCGGTGCAGGGCTACCCATTTCATTGAATGCAGGACGGTTGCGTAAGTGCTCTGGAATCAGGGCGGCATGTTCCCGCAGCCGGTACGAATTGCCTTCAATGGGAATGACGATCGCATGGTGTAGTAACCGATCTAGCAGCGCAGTGGCCACAACTGGATCGCCGAAGATCTCGCCCCATTCACTAAAGCCACGATTGCTGGTCAGGATCATCGCGCAGCGCTCGTAGCAGGCATTGACCAGCTGGAAGAACAGATTGCCGCCGGTCGAGCCCAACGCCAGGTAACCAATCTCGTCAACGATGAGCACGCTGTGGCGCGACAGGAACTTCACCCGCTCACGCAGCTTGCCTTCGCGCTCGGCCTTGCGCATGGAATCAACCAGCTCGGCCAGTGTGGCAAAGTACACGCTCTTACCAGCCCTGATGGCTTCTACACCGAGTGCCACGGCAAGGTGGCTCTTCCCTGTTCCGGGTGGCCCAAGGAAGTGCACGCACTGGCGTCGCTCAATGAACCCCAGTTCCGCCAGCGCCATGACACGGCTGCGCTCCAGCGAGGGCTGGAAGCTGAAGTCGTAACCGGCGAGCGTCTTGAGCACTGTCAGGCGTGCAGTCTGCAAAGCGATCTTGATGCGTCGACTCTCGCGTGTACTGTACTCCTCGCCCAGCAAGGCTTCGATGGCTTCCAGGGCAGTAAGCTGCCCTTGTTCGATCTGTGACTGCACCGTCTGCAAAGCCTCCAGCGCGCGAGGCATCTTCAAACCAATCAGATGCCGACGGATGCGTTCGGCAATGGGTTCGTGGGTCATCGCTGACCTCCGATCTGCCGTGCAATAAAGTCATAGACAGCCAGCGGTCGCTGGGCAACAGCATGGCCAGGCGGTAGCACAATGGCATCCGGCTTCTCGCGCTGCATGATCCGCTGCAGTACCCGGTGGCCCGCCAGGACTGAGCGCTCGCGCCGGCCCGCCAGCCGCGCATGGGTAGCGATCAAGGCGCCGTCCTCGAAGATGCGCACGCTATCAGGCGTGGTCTCCACATCGAGTATCCGCTTCCTGGTGCCGTCTGGCACGCTGTAGTAGTTGCCGCCAACGCTGACACAGCCTTCGTGGCTAACACGCCGCTCGACGCGCAGTACCGCTTCAAACCGACCAGCCGGCAAGGGTTGCAGTTGCGGCTGCTCCTCTCGGAAGTGCTCCACGACGACGCGCCCAGTCGTGCCATGGCAACGTACATTGGCCACCGTATCGAGCCAGTGGCGTAGTTGACGGTTCATGTCATCGATGTCCTCGAAACTGCGTGCCATGAAGAAGTCGGCACGGATATAGCGGTAGGGACGCTCGACCTTGCCCTTGGTCTTGGCTCGATACGCCTGGCAGGCACGCGGCAGGAAGCCGTAATGAGTCCCGCACGCCAGCAGCTTGGCGTTGTAGACGATGCCTTCGCCGCTGTCATCCTCTCCCAGTACCGCCGTCTTCATGCGGTCATACAGGATCTCCCGTGGTACACCGCCGAAATGGGCAAACGCTTCCATGTGGCAGCGCAGGACCGTTGGCAGGTCCTGGTGCAGAACGAATTGGCCCCACAGGTAACGACTGTGGCCCAGCACCATGGCAAACAGCCAGACTCGGCGTACGGGCCCCTGGTTGCCAAAGCAGACCTTGAACTCGGCAAAGTCGACCTGCGCCTGTTCGCCGGGTGGCGTTTCAAATCGGACTTCAAAGATGGGCGTCGGCGGCGGGCGTACTGTGCGCAGGAAATCGTTGACTGCCGTGCGGCCACCCGCGTAGCCCTGCGCCCGAATCTCCCGTAGCAGCCGCTCACCAGTGAGTTCCGGCCAAGCAGCCACGCGTTCGCGTAAATAGGCTTCGTAAGGTTCAACTACCGTTGGACGAGGGTGGCGCGGCTTGTACTTCGGCGTTGCCAATCCCTCGCGAATGTACTTGCGCACAGTCTTACGATCATGCCCGGTCCGCTCCGCAATTGCCGATACCGACAGGCCTTGCCGGTGCAATTCGAGAATCATCATCCACTCCTTTAACTTGACCACTTGCTCTCCTACCGGCAATCAACATGCCGTCATGGTGGAGCAAGTAGAAAGCGGGCGCGAAATCCGGTGCGCGCCCGCCTTACCGTTCAAACTGGGGAAAATTCAAACGGCAGAAGTGGGGAGTATTACTCCGGCAGTGACACCAGTTTTGAGAACGGTCCGAACGGTCCGCTGGTACCGGAACTCAAAGCACTGTTCCCCGATGCTCCGTATATTCCACGCCCGGGACAGATCAATGCCTGGGACAATGAGGAGTTCGTCAAGGCCGTGAAAGCCACTGGCAAGAAACAACTCATCATCGCCGGCGTGGTAACCGAGGTATGCGTCGCCTTTCCGGCGTTGTCCGCACTTGCGGAAGGCTTCGATGTTTTTATTGTCACAGATGCGTCCGGCACCTTTAACGAAATAACCCGGGGCGCGGCGTGGGACCGCATGAGCAAGGCAGGTGCACAACTGATGAGTTGGTTCGCAGTCGCTGGCGAACTGCATCGTGATTGGCGGAACGACATTGAGGGATTGGGTGCACTGTTTTCTAACCATATTCCTGATTATCGCAACCTAATCTCGAGCTTTACGACGCTCACTTCACCTAAGTGAGTATGGTCGCAAGGGCTGTTGAGCCAACGTCTCTCCGGCTTATACAGAAATAGTAACGCGGGCGCCGCTTGTTGCTACGTTACGAACAAAGCGGCGTCTTATCCATGTCGACAGTACCATATCTTTTGGGGAAATCGACAACGGTCAGAGGAGCAAACGACATTGGAATCACGACTTATAAGCCTGTTTTCTTATGAGCTAGAGGCATTGCTTGAAGCGTTGCGTAGGGACTTGCGTGCCGAGCGGTGCAAAGCGATGACAGATACGGAGAATGCGTCATATCACCTGGCTAACTACCGATCAACCATCAAGGTATTAGAGATTCTGAACCCGAAACGTGCGAGACAGCAGGAAGCGTCGAAAACCGACGCTCGGTGTACGGGTAAGCTCGCAGGGTCACATGAATTTATGCGTCGGCAAGTCGAAGTAGGCTCGTGAGTGGAAAAGTGTAGATAGATGGCGGATATTGCAGTTCGAGCGGGACAACGCTTCGTTCTGGAACCCAATCGCCGTATTTATTACCCGCGGGTTCGTAGCGACGAAAGCTCTCCTTCTGTCATCGACATTCCGCACTATAGAAACAATTTTCTGATGCTCCCGTTCCGCGTAGATCACGCGTCGCGTCCGAAAAAGGCACTCTTACTGAGGCTGTGCCTTCAGGTTCATCGCTTCCATGCAGACATCAAAAGTTGGAGATAGAAATGATTTCAGTAAATGATGAAGCAGCCGCACTTGTGATCCATCACGCGGTACAGCCGAGTGCTCAGATCCTTTACGAGATGTGGCTGAAAGATATCGCAATGGAAGCGCAACGCTTTTCCGGGCACATGGGTGTGAATATTATTCGACCCCACAGTCCATCTTCCAGATATACGATCGTGCTGCGTTTCGACTCCAATAAAAACTTAAAAAGTTGGTTGGAATCAGAAACACGTAAGCGTTTTATCGAAGAGGTTAGGCCGGCTTTGGTTGACGAAGAAGAGATTGGGGTGCAAACGGGACTAGAATACTGGTTCACGCCTCCCGCTGTGAAGCAAATACATGCTAGGCCGTCCAAGCAATTCCTGATTACCTTATCGGCTATATTTCCGTTGACTGTTATCTTGCCATGGCTGCTGAAGCCAGTTTTTACCCTTATACCTTTGCTAGGCCATCCGATTGTTAACAACTTTGTGCTTGCTGTGATTATTGTTTACTTGATGGTCTATGTAATTATGCCTCGTTATACCAGATTGGTTGCAACGTGGCTTTTCGAGTAAGCGAAGGACCAAGGTAGATAAAACGGCACAAAGAATCTGTGGGCTTTGGAGCCCCGTTGCAGCAGGCAGATGTGAACCGGAATGCAAATAACGGCATCAAAAATCCAGATGCTAATCAGGCCGATAAGTAAGTAGGACAGCCAGCCATCCATCCAGCCATCCATCAACATGGTGACCCCAGGAGGCCTCATAAGCAAGCTGGTAAATCGTAGGTCATTCCACATTCTTCGGAGAAAATATGACGCATCTTAATGGCAATCAGATCAACGTATTGATTGGCAAGTTCATGGATTTGCTCGACCAATGGGAAAATGCCCCGCATGCTTTCAATTGGGACGAACTACAGGTGTTGGCGCAAGACGGCGCTCAAGCGTATAACGAAGGCGATGGTCCCTCCTTTCACGCGTTGGCTTTAGATGGGGTGCCGCAATTAGGCGCCTTGACGGATAAGTCAGCGTGACAGCGATTTCGCCTAGGCTGTAGTCAGGCAGAATCCGCACCAGCCGTCTGGAAGCAAGATCGTTCCCCAAGCTAAAAGTTGTCCTGGCTAAGATACCAATTCCGGCCAAGCCGCAATACCGCAATAGCTCGCCGTTGTTCGAGACGATTCTACTGTTAGTGATCGGAACATCTATGGTTTTCTTCCCTTTTGCAAGTCTCCAAGAGTGCTTTAACTGGTCGTAATCAAAATTGATGCATGCATGCGAAGACAGGTCTTCCGGTTTTTGTGGCTTGCCATGGTCCTTGATGTACTCCGGGGAGGCGCAAAGCATAATTTCGGAAATGCCAAGCTGCCGTGCAACCATGTTGTTGCTGTAACTTTGCAAACCAATGAAGATGCCGATATGGTATGACTCATAAATAAGGTCTAGTGCCTGGCTAGTGAGCTTGATATCGATCGCGACATTTGGATACTCTTTTGCAAACAAAGGAAGCAAGCGCGCAAGTTGCAATTGCCCAAATCCGATGTGGCAATTAATGCGCAATCTTCCTGTCAGATCGGTCGAAGCGGATGCAGCGACAGCATCCGCCTCCTCTAGATCCAGCAGGATGCGACGCACGTATTCATGATAACGCTGGCCGGCATCGGTAAGAGAAAGTCGGCGTGTCGACCGGTTGAGTAAGCGAACGCCGACAGTTTCTTCAAGATGGGCCACATGTCGGGTGACCACTGCATTGGACACATCCAGAGCCTGCGCGGCTCCGACAAAACTTCCTCGGGCAACCACTTCAGAAAAAACGCGCATGGACATCAAACGATCCATATTTCCTTTGTTTTCAACAGGTTTGCCTTTGCGCCCGGGTATCGATGCCAGGGACTGGTTTCATGAACTGCACCAAATAGCGGGCTCATCATAATTCTTGTTCAATATAGTTGGTAGCTCCACTGATATGCCTACAGTGTTCTACGAGAGGAAAAATCATAGATAATTTGAAGGGTCTGTGGTGCTATGTAAAAGTGGTCGAACATCAGGGATTTACATAAGAAGGCCGTGCGTTGAACGTGCCAAAATCTTAGCTCAGCAAACGCATAACGGCGTTTCAAGAGCGGTATGACGAGTGAATGTTACAGCGCTCAACACGCCATTCTTCGGTCACAGAAACTGGGCGCGTGTTTTATGAGCGTTGTGTAGCCATGTTTGAAGGAGCAGGTGCGGCACGCAACGTCATGGAGCGCCAGCGTTCCGGGCCAATGGATACCGTACGCATGAGTTGTTCGACCGCGCTGCTCAAATACCGGATTAGCGATATGGTGGTGTGCTTCATCAAGGAGAGCACTAATATGCTCGTGGATAGCGAACAGAACGCAGCTACCTATGCTGAGAAAAGTTCGCCGCCCGTCAGGCGGATAGCCCACCTGGATATGGACTCCTTTTTTGCGTTAGTGGAGTTGCTGAAATATCCAGATTGGAAGGGCGCATCGATCATGGTCTGGGGACGCAGCGAACATCAGCCCCAGCAAATGCTAGATGGCAGGCGGCGCTATGCCCGTCTTCGCGATTATGTTGGGCGAGGTGTCATAACTACTTCGACGTACGAGGCGAGGGCGCTTGGCGTTTTCTCCGCAATGCCGATGATGAAGTGCGCAAAACTGGCGCCCGACGCGATCTTGCTCCCTTTGGACTTCAACCAGTATCGCCATTATTCCAGGCTGTTCAAAGCCGCTGTGGCCACGGTCGCTCCGCACATTCAGGATCGTGGTATCGAGGAAATATATATTGACCTGTCCCATGCGGCAGGAGAGACGCACGAGCTTGCTCAACGCATCAAGGACGCAGTAGTCGAAGCTACCGGACTGTCGTGTTCCATCTGTGTCGCACCAAACCGTCTCCTGGCGAAAATAGGATCAGATCTCGAAAAGCCCAATGGACTGACGATTCTGTCCCTCGAAGACGTATGGACCCGGATCTGGCCGCTGGCGGCGAGCAAGATCAATGGTATTGGGCCAAAGGCGGCTGAGAAACTGCTCACTCTGGGCATATCGACGATCGGGGAGCTTACTGTGGCGGACGCTAGACTTCTGCAGGAGCACTTCGGACGCTCCTACAGCGCATGGCTGCTGAACGCAGCCCGTGGCATCGACCACAGCGAAGTCGTTATGCGTTCTGAACTCAAAACCTAAGAGCCGGGAGATTACGTTTGAAACAGGTCTGCACCAAGGTTTGATCGCAAAGCCCTGGGCGAAGTATTTACCAATCTGTGCGTGCGTGCCTCTGAAGACTTGGTACGCAAACACTATGTTGGGAAAAAAGTAGGGATCAAACTGCGCTTCCGGGGATTTCATACCGTGACGCGTGATATCACCTTGCCCGAGGCAACCAACGATCCCGTTGCAATTCGACGCGCGGCAAGTGAATGTCTGAAACGAGTGAAGATGGACAAGCGCATATGGCTACTCGGCGTAAAAATGTCGACGCTGGCCAAAGTTGACGAAGCGGCCGTACCCCGATCACAACAAGCAGCCCTATTCGATTTCTCATAAACCGTGGCTATCGCAAACCGCTTACCGATTCCTGTTACATCGGTAAAGCGGCCATTCGCATCGTGTAGTCGTAGGGCTGTAGCCGGTCATAGGACTAAACCGCTCGCGCGGTAGGGAGCGTCGCGCGGGCGTTAGCGGGTGATTGGAGCAGAGCAACGGTTTCCTATGCTGGAACGTGAGGCAATTGGCCTCGCTGTCCGCCAGGAGTTCGGTCATGAGTACCCCATCGACTACCATCTCTGCGTTGCGCCAACGCATGATCGAAGACATGCGCATGCGCCAACTCTCGCCCAAGACGCAATATCACTATATTCGTGCCGTACGGCAGTTCACCGCTTTCCTGGGCCGCTCTCCCGACACCGCCGACGCCGAGGATCTGCGCCGCTATCAGTTGCATTTGGTGGATCAGGGTCTGTCATCGGTCTCGCTGAACGCGAGGATCACCGCACTGAAGTTCTTCTTCGCCATCACCCTCGATCGCGTCGAGGTGATGGCCAGGATGCAACCGGTGCGCGAACCGCGCACTCTGCCAGTCATCCTGAGTCGCGAGGAAGTCGCTCGTCTGCTCGCTGCCGCGGCCAACCTCAAGCACCAGACGGCGCTGGCGGTCGCCTACGGCGCGGGACTGCGCGCCAGCGAAGTGATCAATCTGAAGGTCACAGACATCGATAGTCAACGCATGACGCTGCGCATCGAGCAGGGCAAGGGTCGCAAGGATCGCTACGCGATGCTGCCACCGGTCCTGCTTGAGCGTCTGCGCGAGTGGTGGCGGGTGGCGCATGCCCAAGGCAAGATGCTCGAGGGCGGCTGGCTGTTCCCGGGACTCAATCCGATCGAGCCGCTCAGCACCCGGCAACTCAATCGCGCTGTGCACTTTGCCGCAGATGCTGCCCACCTCAACAAGCGCGTGTCCATGCACACGCTTCGGCATAGCTTTGCCACCCATCTATTGGAGCAGAAGGTTGATATCCGAGTCATCCAGGTGCTGCTTGGGCATAAGAAGCTCGAGACCACTGCACTGTACGCGCAAGTGGCCACCGATATCCTGCGCGAAGTCTTCAGCCCGCTCGAGATGCTGCACCCCGAGTAGCACCTGTCGATGCCTTCCGCCGTGCTGGAGGTCGCGGATATCTTCCGCGCCCATGGGCCGGCCTACCGCCAAGTCCAGGCAGGTCATTTGAGCCTGGGTCAGAAGAAGGTCATGTCGGCCATTGAACAGTGCCGCAGCGCGGCGCTGGGAGGGCATGTGCTGCGCTGTGATGACTGTGGGCAAGTCGAGATTGCCTACAACTCCTGCCGCAACCGGCATTGCCCCAAGTGCCAGGCCAGTGCCGCGCATCGTTGGCTTGAGGCCCGGCAAGCAGAGTTACTGCCGGTCGAGTATTACCACGTCGTGTTCACGCTACCGGCCCCCATCAGCGAGATCGCTTATACCAACAAGACCGTCCTCTATGGCTTACTGTTCGACGTCGCTGCCGACACGCTACGCACCATTGCCGCAGATGGCAAGCACCTTAGTGCCCAAATCGGCGCCACGCTGGTGCTTCATACCTGGGGCTCGGCATTGACGCACCATCCGCATGTGCACGGCATCATCCCCGATGGCGGGCTCTCTTCTGATGGCCAACGCTGGATCGCTTGCCGGCCGGGCTTCTTCCTGCCGGTACGGGTCCTCTCGCGGCTGTTTCGCCGGCGCTTCCTCGAAGCACTGGAGAACGCGCATCGTTGCGGGAAGTTGCAGTTCTTCGGCGAACATCTGGCGCTGGCCGATACGGATGCCTTTGTCGATTGGCTTGCGCCATTGCGCAAGGAGGAGTGGGTCGTCTATGCCAAGCGCCCGTTTGCCGGACCGCAGGCAGTACTTTCCTACCTGTCACGCTACACTCATCGGGTAGCCATTTCCAATAGTCGTCTGTTGGCGATGGACGAGCGCGGCGTGACGTTCCGCTGGAAGGACTACCGCGCCAAGGGACGTACTCGCCACAAGACGATGACGCTGGATGTGCACGAGTTCATGCGCCGGTTCCTATTGCATGTGCTGCCTCACGGGTTTCACCGTATCCGCCATTACGGGATCATTGCCAATGCTGGGCGCAAGAAGAACCTGGCCAAGGCCAGAGAGCTGTTGGGCGTCATAGCTGACTTGCCGCCACCAGAAGTGGCTGAAGCGGCCGTCACCACCCGGCCAACCTTCGTCTGCCCGCACTGCGGTGCTGCGATGAGTATCGTCGATACCCTGGTACATAGGCAACCAATTCGTGCACCACCGAGACAGCGGAGTACGGCATGAATGCCAGCGTCCGATATACCTATCCACCATCTATGCTTGAACAAGCAGCGCTGGCAGCAGATGATTTGGCCTTGCACTGGAATATCGCCAAGCCACGTTCCATCAGCGATTCAATAATCTGGTCTGATGGCCCCGAAGTCAGTCGCAAGTACGGCGTCAAATTGCATTGTTCCGGTGACGTTCCTAGGTTGGGGTCCTGGAAGACAGTCGATTCGCCATAGCTCGTTAGCTCTCTCGTACCGCGCCAAGGCATTCCGCGGTTTCCTCCCTTGGGGCTTGTAGGACGCCTGCCGCCGAATTCAGATGGCACCACACTCATGCGCGTGTGGGCAGGCATCCTACAACCCTTAACATAACCAGCCGGTCGGCGCTAACCAATCACATCAAAAAGCGGACGCCCATTAGCACCGAGACGCAACTAACCGTGCGCCACGGTCAATTTTTTGCAATGTGTGATGCAAGATATTCAATAAGTATCCGCACTCCAGGAAGTAGACCGCGGCGCGACGGAAAAACCGCATGGATAATGCCTCCCTTTGGCGCCCATCCTGGCATGATATCCACCAGCGCTCCCGTTTTTAGATCTTCTTCAATGGCCATGCACGGCAGCTGCACAATGCCTACGCTGTGTAGCGCGGCCTGCCGCAACGCCGTCAAGTCGTCGGTGATGTAACGGGGCTGATGACGTACCTGTGCCTCGATGCCTGTAGGACCCATTAAGTGCCAAACGTGGTCCCGAGGCGGCCCCCAATCCAGACTTGGCAGAATGGCTAAGTCTGCGGGGTGTTTCGGTAAGTCACGACTTACCAGGAGGTCTGGGCAGGCCACCAGTCGTTGCGGGCTCTCTGACAGCACCCGCATGACCAAGTCGCTATCCTCCAATGGCGGAAATCGGACCCGCAGTGCCAGATCCAGGCCTTCCCCCAGCACGTCGACGTGCCGATTAGTAGCTTCAATGTGAACCTGAACCTTGGGGTATTCGGTCATGAAGCGCGCTACCAAGTCGCTTATTCGGAAATCCAGCAGCGCCGTAGGACAGCTCATGCGTACGACACCTTGTGGTTCTGAACGCTGACGTTCCATGACGTTGCGTGCCGCGTCCACTTCCACCAGTGCGGCCACACAATGCTCATAGAATTCGCGGCCCGTCTCCGTGACCGAGAAATGGCGTGTTGAGCGTTGAAGCAAGCGCACGTCATACCGCTCTTCCAATGCCGCTATGCGACGGCTGAGCTTGGATTTCGGCATGTTGAGCGCACGGCCAGCCTGTGTAAAGCCTCCGTGTTCGACCACTTTGACGAAATAAAACACGTCATTCAAATCATCCACCATTGTTCCTTCAGTAGAACACTGATGCCATTTTACGGTATCTACCGCCTATTTCGGTTCGAAACTAAGATGAATCCATTCTTTGGAGGTATCTATGAAATCAATCCTTGGCACCTATAGCGCAGCACCTTCCCATTGGGTCGGTAATGGTTTTCCCGTTCGAACCATGTTTTCCTATCAGACACTTGGCCGGTCCTTGAGTCCTTTTCTAATGCTTGACTATGCTGGTCCTGCTGAGTTTGCACCGTCCCAAAGTCCACGCGGCGTCGGACAGCACCCGCATCGGGGCTTTGAGACCGTTACGATCGTCTACCAAGGCGAGCTTGAACACCGCGACTCGACCGGTGCTGGTGGCAGTATTGGGCCTGGCGATGTCCAATGGATGACGGCCGGAGGCGGCATTCTTCATGAGGAATTCCACTCAAAGGCATTTGCCCGCGACGGTGGTACGCTGGAAATGGTACAGCTGTGGGTAAACCTACCGCAGCGTCACAAAATGACAGCGCCTGCTTATCAAACCATTTTGAACAATGATATTCCCGCAATTCCGCTGCCCGAAGGCGCTGGCCTAGTGCGCTTGATAGCAGGAAAATTTGGTGAGCATAAGGGACCTGCTTCAACATTCACTGAATTAGATGTCTGGGACATGCGTCTCGCCGCTGGTACACAAACCCTGTTGCCATTGAACGCCGGACGCACCGCTGCCATTGTCGTTCTGCGAGGAACCGTTCGACTGGGGAACTCCAGTATCGTGCGCGCCGGACAATGGGCCATGGCAGGGTTGAACGGAATCGACCTGCTTATTGAATCCGACTCCGACAGTGTCGTCCTTGTCCTCAGCGGGGAGCCGATTGATGAGCCGATAGTTGGACACGGACCCTTCGTCATGAGCAGTGAGGACGAAATCCGGCAGGCAATGCTAGACCTGCGAAGCGGAACATTTGGTCAGATCGACCACGCCAGTTAAACATATTTGGACCGCCATTTTTTACCATGCGCTTCCACTGGAGGCGCCTTTTTACCCACACAAGGAGAATGCTATGACTACGTCTTATAAACGCTTGGACAAGAACAACGCAGCGGTGTTGTTGGTCGATCACCAGGCCGGCCTTTTGTCGCTCGTGCGCGATATCGATCCCGACAAATTTAAGAACAACGTGCTGGCTCTGGGCGATCTGGCAAAGTACTTCAAGTTGCCGACGATCCTGACCACGAGCTTCGAGAACGGTCCGAACGGTCCGCTGGTACCGGAACTGAAACAGATGTTTCCAGAGGCTCCGTTCATTCCCCGGCCTGGTCAGATCAATGCTTGGGACAACGAGGACTTCGTCAAGGCCGTCAAGGCGACAGGAAAGAAGCAGCTCATCATCGCCGGCGTCGTCACCGAAGTCTGTGTGGCCTTTCCCGCTTTGGCCGCGCTCGCGGAGGGCTTCGATGTATTCATCGTCACCGACGCCTCCGGAACCTTCAATGAAATAACGCGTAACGCGGCATGGGAGCGCATGTCGAATGCAGGTGCGCAACTCATGAGCTGGTTTGGCGTGGCTTGCGAATTGCACCGTGACTGGCGTAATGACATCGATGGTCTGGGTACCCTGTTCTCGAACCATATCCCCGACTACCGCAATCTGATCAACAGCTATACCACGCTGACTTCCTCCAAATAAACGTTGTCGGTAGAGTCGGCGGCGCCCGGTCCTCCTCATGCAGGAGTGTAAGTGTCGCTGACTGCGATTGCAATCAGGGGGCCGGGCTGGTAACGAATAGCACCCCAAAAGACATCACGAATGATTTACTGATAAGTGCATATTGGCTGAAAGGGAGAAAAATGGACATTAAGGCGCGCTTTGCATCCTTGTTTCCCCATGAGAGGGAAGCTTTGCTGGAAGCCCTGCGACGGGATGTGCGTACGGAACAATGCAAGGTAAAGAACAACCCTCAGGATGCGCATTTTCATTCGGCGAACTCCCGCATAGGCATCCAGATACTCGAAACCCTCAACCCAAAAAAAGGTACTCTGTCAAAAGGTTAGGTTTGCAGTCGGCGCACTTGCAGTTGGCAATTTATGGGAATGCATGGAACACGTATGGCCTATGTTTTCGGAGGAAACCATGATTTCAGGAAATGAAAGAGCCGCTTCATTAGTGATACGTCATGAGGTGCGTCCAACGGACAAGGACGACTATGAAATGTGGCTCAAGAGCATAGCAACGGAAGCGCAGCGTTTCGCAGGGCATATGGGCGTCAATATTATTCGCCCCCACAATTCAACTGGCAGCTACACGATCGTCTTGCGCTTTGACTCTGATGAGCGCCTGGATAGCTGGCTGCAATCCGATACACGCAAGCGATTTATTAATGAGATCAGGCCTACGCTGGTTAATGGGGAAGAGCTTGAAATGCATACGGGCTTGGAGTATTGGTTCACGCCTCCTGCTGAGCATAGACTGCAGGCACGACCGTTCAAGCAGTTCCTGATCACCCTGTCTGCGATTTTCCCACTTACCGTGGTGCTTCCATGGGTCTTGCATCCGGTTTTCGACTATGTTCCTCTGCTCGGCCGCCCTATCATCAACAATTTCATTCTAGCGGTAGTGATTGTTTACCTCATGGTTTATGTAATTATGCCGCGATATACCAGACTGGTTTCACGATGGCTCTTCCAGTGAAAACTACCCGCAACGGAACGGCAATTTAATGGGGCGGCGCGAATGGCGTTTGCACTCTGGCGCGGTAGCGAACTAAATCATGAACGGGATTGTTCTTTCAAGCAGTCTCGCCCGGAAAAATCAACTCGCGTAGGAAGCATATGACTCACAGTAATGGCAATCAGATTAACTTGCTGATCGGTGGATTTATGGATTCGCTCGAAGAATGGGAAGCTGCTCCGAATTCCTTTGATTGGGATAAGCTACAAGCACTGGCTCAGGACGGGGCACAGGCGTATAACGAGGGCGCTGGACCTTCCTTCCACATGTTGGCGCTCGACGGCGTCCCGCATGGCGAGTTTCATGAACGCTTTCTCAACTACTCGCTAGAAGCTGGCTTTGACCCTTTCAAGCTTGTCAAAACCGGAAATGGCAACACGATGACGCCGGTGTTGAGCCATTCTAGCCTTGCTGAAGCTGCTCGCGGCAATCCTTTTTCAGCGAGGATGCAAGCGACACTGATGGCGTTAGCGCGCGTACGGTTTGGCGAAACTGGACAAGACATCAACCGCATTACTGACGCCAACTGGCTACGGACCATCGAAGCCGCTGCTGAATCTATTCCATTGGATGTCCTACAACGTATTGCACCGGAATTGGCCAACCGGTCATGAACGCTAGGACGCCGTAGGGAAGGAAATCAAAGGAGCGAGTGCCGTCGTTTTTTGCCAATATCGCGTCCAGGGCGGCGAATCCAAGCGACTGGTAATTCGTCACCGCATCACAAGCGCTTCTGACGGAGGCCAGAAAAATCTGTCGATCCAGCCGGTCTCCGTCCTGCAGGTATATCGCGGTCTACTCCTTGGAGCACTCTTTATGCGCGATCGTAAGAGAACTGGATGCCTGCTGTGCCGCCTGTTTCAATAAACAGATTCATAAAGGCGGGTACTGTTTCTTCGCGCTTCCAGTCTCGTTGTAGTTCGCAGAACAGTTGCGGGACGCTGATCATTTTTCCACCTGCCTGCTCAATTCTTCGTAGCGCCATCTCATGGGCTGCGACCGACGTGCCGCCGACAGCGTCCGCAACCACATAGACCTCGAAGCCCTCCTTCAAAGCGTCAAGGGCTGGGAACGTCAGGCAGGCCTCTGTCCACAGCGCAGTCATGATTAATTTCTTCCGTCCGGTCGCGTCAATCGCCTTGCGAAACTCGACATCTTCCCACGAGTTGATCGTAGTACGGTCGTAGGTCGGATACTCGCCCAGAACCTTGCGGAGTTGCGGAATAGGAGGTTTGTTTAGGCCCGACTTGACGTTGACCGTTGAGTGCACAATAGGAAGTCCGTATGCGACCGCACCCCTGGAAGCGCCGACAATATTGTTAATCATCAGCTGGCGATCCATTGATGCAATCGAGTTTACCTGCACGGGTTGGTAGTCAATGATCACAAAAGCTGCATTCTTGGGCGTCAGCAGATGATCCTTGACTGGATCACGGATAGTCTCGCTTGCCATGTGATTCTCCTAACATAGATTGTGTGATGGAGTGCAATACGCGCGGGATGGCAGGTCCAGAGGGACTCATGTCGAGGCACGTAATTGCGGGATTTAGCTCATCGAATGTCGCCTTGCGCGCGGAGGCTGTTCGACAGTAAGAGCCAAATACAGGCGGCTGCCTAGACGACTCGGTTCAGCCGATAATAAAATTCTACAGCTTCCACTAGCTCGTCCTTATAATTCTTCTCGAAGTTGAGGATGTGATCTGTTGCGGTGTGATGTTTATGTTGGAGCTCTGAACTACTCCAATGCTCGATAAAGAAGAAACGTGTAGGATCGTCGGGCTGTGAAAGCATTTCATACTGAATACTTCCTTCGTCCCGGCGAGAAGGGGCAACCAGGGCTATAAGCTGGGCGCGTAATTCTTCTTCGCGACCAGGTCGAGCACGAAGTGCTACTAGATTGAAGAAGTCGTTCATCGCTATTCCTTTTCGAAAGTGTAGGGGGACTTACCTCTTTCTTACGGTATTGAATGCTATTTCTTCGTTAATCTCCTATGTCTTACATTGAGGAATTCCGTATGCCACCGTCGTCTATCATCGAGTATGGAAACGAAGACGACAGGATTCGCTACTTTATGTCCGCTGGGAGTCCAGCATTTCCCCACTTTTAGCAATTTCCTGTGCTTTCATGTAGCTTTCAATGAGCAATTCGTATTCGGGGAACACCTTGCTGTAGACTTCAGCCCATTGCAACGCGTCCTCACGATTCCATGTCCTCTGCACCTCAGACGCGACTGCGGCGGTATCCATCGGCACAGCGCCCGCTTGAACCACCCGCGCCAGGGTAATTTCCTGAGCCATCTTGGAATAGGTGCCGGAGGCATCTACGACCACGAACACCTTGTACCCTTCTTGGATGGCGCTGATTGCCGGGAAGGCCATACAGACGCTGGTAATGGTGCCGGCGATGATGAGGGTTTTGCGTCCTGTCTCCCGTACCGCAGACACAAAGTCCGGATTATCCCAGGCGTTGATCTCGCCTTTACGGGCCACGTATCGCGCGTGAGGCGCGTTTTGACTAATCTCCGGGATCAAGGGGCCATTCGGACCCTGCGGGACTGAGGCGGTCGTGATCACCGGCATTTTGGACAATGTGGCCATTTTCGCCAGCGCGGCCGCGTGGGCGCGTAGTTTGGGCATCGGCATGTCGTTAACCGTCTGGAACAGGCCGCTCTGGTGATCAATCAAAAGCATGACTGAATCATCGGGATCGATGACCGGTATAGCACCATTAAAATTGGCAGGTGCAGTCATATGGGTCTCCTTGACAGGGTAGCTTCCCTAAGTGGTCGTGAAAAAGCGAGTTGAACTTCAGTAAAAACTACGGCTAAGACTGCGGATGCACTTTAGTAGTGAAGGGATGCCGTCGTGTCGGTCAGGACGCCATTGGTCCGAATCTACCACTCTCATAGTCGTTGATGGCTTGAATGATCTCGGACCGAGTATTCATCACGAACGGACCCGCGCCAACTACGGGCTCATTCAGCGGTTCACCGCTTAGCAGTAACAACACGGTTTCTTCCGTTGTTTCAAAAGTGAGCCTGCTACCTTCGCGCTCCATGACCGCGAGCTCGGCACTGCGGATCGTATGGATGTCGTCAATGCGGACTGCCCCGCGCAGAACAAAGAGCGCCAAATTATGACCTTTAGGCAAGCTGATTGACAACAAACGACCTGATTGGAGGCGCAGATCCCAAACATTCATCGGGCTAAAAGTGCGTGCCGGACCCTTTGCAGTACCGTACTCACCGGCAATGATCCTTGCTATGCCGGCATCTTCGGGTAGCGTGACGCGCGGAATCTGGGCATCGGTAATGCTTTGATACGACGGTGCCGACATCTTGTCTTTTGCAGGCAAGTTGACCCAGAGCTGGATCATCTCGAATGGTCCACCTCGGTCGGCGTAGGCGGCGCTATGATATTCCTCGTGTAACAAACCCGAGGCGGCGGTCATCCACTGAACATCGCCCTGTCCAATAGTGCCACCCCCACCGGTCGAGTCCTTATGGGAAACCTCTCCTTCATACACAATGGTGACCGTCTCGAAGCCCCGATGCGGATGTTGCCCTACGCCACGGCGCGAATCGGTCGGCGTAAAGTTGGTAGGCCCTGCATAGTCCAGCAATAAAAATGGCGAGATTTCGTCACTGATGTCGTTGTAGGAAAAAATGCTGCGCACCGGGAAACCATCTCCCACCCAATGCTGGCCGTTGCTGCGCTTGATGAATGCGAGCTTTTTCATAATTTTCTCCGTGAGCGCTGTCACTGTAGGCGCTGGACGTCCGGTGGACTAGGTGGTTGAATAGGGAATCAGTTTTCATTTTTTCGAATAATCCATGAGTCCAACTTGGTGGTTAAATAAGAGATCAGTTTTCATTTAATGGAACAATCCGAATGAACCTCAATGAAGCAGCGGTGTTTGTCAGGGTTGTACAGGCGGGGAGCTTCAGCGCCGCCGCTCGACAGCTGGCACTACCGGTTTCCACAGTGAGCACGCAGGTTGCCAGACTGGAAAAGCGATTGGGTACCACGCTCTTGCAACGGACGACACGCCGCCTGAGCCTGACTGAAGTGGGGGTTATCTATTTCCGCGAGGCGGAACTTGGCCTGGGTCACATGCTTGAAGCGGAAGCCGCTGTGACAGCGACTACGAGCGAAGCAAAAGGATTGCTAAGGGTCACCGCACCAGCTGATATCGGCGATGCGCTCCTGGCGAGCCTCGCCTGCCAAGTTCGTCGAAGTCACCCCATGGTTGACGTCGAGATGCTTTTGACCGATCGCTATGTCGATTTAGTTGCTGAAGGCGTAGATGTCGCGATCCGAACTGGTGTTTTACAGGATTCCAGCTTGATTGCAAAAAAGGTGGGAGTTGCCATTTGGGCGCTCTATGCGAGTCCGCACTACATTCGTGTGGCATCACCAATAACCAAACCGCAGGACTTGCGAAAGCATGCCTGCGTGCAGTTCACACCGTTCGGCCGGGAACACTGGACGCTCTCCAATTTGAACGCAAGCGTCACTGTTCCGTTTAACGGACGGGTTACAGTCAACCATGTCGGTATTATTCGAGCGATGGCGCTCGCTGGCGAAGGTATCGGCTTGCTTCCAACCTATTTATGCTGGAAGGAAAGCCAAGACGGCAACCTGGTCAGGGTCCTACCAGACTGGTACGTAAAGGCAGATCCGGTAAACCTTGTGTACCCACGGCAGAAATTTGTATCCACGAAGTTGCGAAGCTTTCTGGATATCGCTGCGGCAGAATTGCATGACCTGCTTGGTTAGACGTGCTGCCCCGATGAACTAGGCGATCACCACCGTATGATCGTGTTTGAAGAGTGTAGGCGGTCTGGCCGACATAATATTCAACCGCAGACCAATGAGACCAGGACATGCTGGGGGACCTTGGGCTCTGCCAATCTGATCATGACCGGATGTCAGCACTGACGTCATTGGGCACACTATCTGATTTTTAACTCTTCCATTAGCCGGCGCCATTCGGAGTTCTTTTGTAGTTCTGTCCGGGCAAAGGTTTTCAAGGCAGAAATGTCTTCCCATGTAAGACGCAATCCGGTCGGAATATCCTGCAATGCTCGCAGTCCCTGTTCTGTTCCCGAGGTTGCGGAAAGGTTGACTTCAACGATATAGAATTCGGTGTCACGAGACAGTATGTCTTCAAGCGCTTCCGGATATACCTCCTTTAACTCCCTTTTCCATCGATCGACCGCAGCCCATAGCTGGTTGACAGTAACATTGCTGTGTACATTGATCGGAATATCAATAAGCGCTCTTAACTGCCGGTAAAGACCTGGTGTGTCCGGGGAGGTGTCAGCTTCGAACTCCGGATTGGTTTGTGCGTTGACAACGATAAAGACCCTTTTCTTAATGCCGCGTAGGCGAGATGCCTTGGCACTGCCAATGAGTCCACCACGCGCCTCAATGACTTCCAGCGGTGTGGTAACGCCAGTGTTATCGGATAATCCACCGTCGAGTAGGTGAATGAATGACTGTGTTTGGACGCGGCTCTTCAATGGCAAAGGTCTTCCATGCCACGGGCAGGACTGAGCGTAATTCCAGATTGTGATCGGCGACAAGATGATCGGTGCGGACATGGAAGCTGCCACGGCGCGCGATATCAAAAAGCTTGAAAGGTCGGAGCAGATGAAATCAAACTGATCCTGGCTAAATTCGAAACGCTCCCCATGTGTCATTTCTGTGGCACTGATGAAGAGCATAGGGCGGGACAAGGGAATGTCGCCGAAAGTCTTTCCCGAAAAGATTTCTTCGTCAAGGATTTCCTGCAACATGTCACTTCTGCCAAAGCGCGGAGATACCTGCCGCCACAATCCGCGCGGAGACAGAACACGCCTTATCAGCATTGACTGAAGGTCTTGTCCGAGTACCTTGGTTTCGAAATCTTTGAATATGAGATCACGGTAAAGTACGTAGTATGCTGCTGCAATACTGCCGCCAGAGACGCTCGCAATAAAATCGACTTCATCCAAGAGGCGCTTTTCGCTGCCCTCCCAGTAAATTTTTTGTGCGGCAAGCTCTTCAAGTACTCCATAAGCCAAAGCTGCAGCGCGATAACCACCGCCCGAAAACGAAACAAACACAAGCAGACTATCGCTATTGCCTGAAGTGGCCAAATTACGTAAGGCGTAACCCGTATCAGAGTGAGGCTGAAGCAACCGTTGGTTAACATAATAATGTTCGGACGAGCAACCGCCAAGAATATAAATGACGGTCAGAAGCGCAAGTGCATTATGGTAAGGAATGCTATGCAACCAACGCAAAGAGGAGATAAAGATACGCATCGGAAGGCTTTCTTAATCACTATATATCTGGAGTTGCAAGGAGCCAACAGAACTTGGTTCATATCCTGGCCGCTTCGTTTGAAGATAGATGCATTATGAAGCTAGGTAATCCACGCAGATAGCGCCATTCGTTATGCCAGCGATTTGCAGCAATGTTTCAGCATCGCGGCGCAAGGTGACATGTGGGTGGGGTGAAGGTCTTGCTAGGTAGACAGCGGACCAGCGAGTTGTGGGTACAGCAAAAAGAACTGAGATAATTCTACGGCTAACGCACAATTTGACAGCGCGCCGGCTTGCGAGCGCCAATACAGAGTTTACGCCAGGTACGGCGAATACGGGCATCTGCAGTAAGACGACGGAAGGATATGACGATTAAACGGATGGACAACGTGCTCATTGTCGAGGATCTCGAAGCCACCAACGCGTTCTTAATCGAACTGATCCTTGAGCTCCAGAGCGAGACGACAGTTGATGGACCTTTGGTCGGGAGCTAGATCAGGCGCAAGGATGTCCGGGCGAGCCTCGCGATGATGCGGATTCCCGTTGGACAGGACATTAAGCTAGACAAGCTCCATACGCCCAGAGCGATCGGGGAGCGCAAGTAGCCCCGCCGGTGAACACCCTAGGCCTTTCGTCGCGTAAAGTTCGTCGTCGAGCATATTGACGCTGTCGTTGCGCGCATACGTATTCACGGGGGCGCGCTCATCCGTGAAATACAGTATGAAGATACGTACCAGCAAGCCTACATCCGCAGGCCTGAGGGCATGATTGTCGCGCTTGCCGAGCAGCTGGCGTAGGCCTGTCTGGTAATAAGTGAGACTCGAGTCGGCATCCATCCGACCACTGGCGTATAACCAGTCGTTTGAGCCGACCGATCGGCTTCGCCTCGCGACGGCTCAACCCCAACGTCGAACGTCCGCTATCCCGAGAGTCGCCTGGCAGGTCAGGGTCGATTTAAGCCGGATCACTGAATCCGTACTATGGCTGCTTTGTGGCTCGCAGCGGCCGACAGATATAGGTACTAGACAACGCATTCTGTCGACTATCCGGTTCGACCGAGCACTGCGGAATGCACAGCCACATGCGGAAATCCATACACGCGTCACTCGGCCAATGTGAGCGTGTGGTTCAAAAGCGACGCAAACCACGGGATATGAACTAAATGTTTGCCAAGTAGGGCATGGGCAGATTGTCAGTGTTTAGTTCGCAATTTGGCAAACATTTAGTTCCGAGTGCTCCAGCCGATCCCGGAAACCGGCCTTAACGTGGAGAAATGCAGGAAACCATATCAGTGGTCAAACAACCTGTAATGGCTCGGCCACAGGATGACCAGTGTGTCGCCTGCGAGACATCCATATTTCTCTTATAAAAAAACCCGACTTTTTTGTATCGAATCGAAATCGCAAAGAAGATTGAGGATTTGGTGCTTTTATTGCCAGATTTCCTCCGTTTTTGAAGCGAAATAGCGCTCGGAACTAAAAGATGCGCTTCTTCCTGTATAGAAATTTGAAGAAAATCAGCTAGATAAGGAAGCTCCTGGCTTCAAACGGCATATCTCGGTTGCCATTTAGTTCGTCCTTCCGGAACTAAAAGTTGTCCAATGAAGGATCAGGTACTAAAAGCTGCTCAGTGCTGATGTATTGCTGTCTTGCACTTATGCTTTACCGCTTAGTATCCTTTCCTAGTCTGGTTTGTGGATGCGTCAATTCACTCAAACTAAAATATTGCGAAAAATCAGTGAAGCTACAAGCGACAAGCATATGTTGCATATGTGACAATGCGTTTCTCATCAGCTGGTGGATGCAAGCGTAAGGTGCTTAGGAGAACTGGATGACAGCAATAACGTCTATACGGGCTCGCCAACGTAGAAATGTCTTGGATGCGTATCGTGCGCGTGCAGATCACAACAGCAATTTGTGGCTGGTGTATAGCGTAAAGACTAACTGTGATTGGATTCTTCCTAGTGATCGACAACTCGTGCATTGGATCCACTACCTGGAAACCGACCACGCAGTTCACGACTTTGACCTTACGCCAGATCCCGTCGCCTCACATGACGGTGTACGACCTCGGTGCACCGAACTTGACGCTGTGGTTCACCGCGCAAATGGCATCCAAGAATGGCATGAGGTCAAAGCAAGTCTGGACGAGGACCGCGTTGAGTCTCAGTTGTCTGCTCAAGCATATGCCGCCCAAGCAGCAGGAGTGCAATACAAAATCTTCACAGATGTAGACCTGATGCCACATGCAGCTACATCACTAAGGTGGTTGAAGGCGATTGCCTATGCGTCGGCTATTCGCGACCGGGAATATGTTGTAGAGACAGGCGCACTGATATCCTGTATTCGTTCGATACAGAGTGGACAACTACGGCAAGTAGTCGAATCATTGTCGTCCTATGATTCTGCAATTGTGTTAGGTCTGGCTGCACGGGTCGCGATCAGAGGTCGTCTCAAGCTCAGCATGGACAAGGTAAGTTTCGGCCCAGCTACGGAATGGCAACTGACAGCCGGGGCAAGCGATGTGGACGCTTAGGGCCGAGTTGGCGTTGGCGCCGTCCCTGGAGCAATGGCCGGAGCTCGATGGTGGAACACTTAAGGCCGAAGAGCAGGAAAATTTCGAATGCCTGCGTCGAGCCGTTGTTCTATATGTCCAGGGTCACACTAGCACGTCGGTAGAGCGCTTAACCGGCGTCGGACGCCACAAGGTCGCCCGTACAGTACGTCGATGTCTGCGGTTGGCCCCAGACGGGAAGATAATGGGCTTTCGTGGACTCCGTGCTTATCTGCACACCAAAGAGTATGTCCGTAATAAGCAGACGTCACCAAAACGGCCAGAGCAGCAGGGTGGGCAATCCGGCGCCTTAAGCGCGCTGTTGATAGCAATGCCGAATCTGGAGAGTCTGCTCATCAGGCATATCAGTCAGAACGCAAAACAGTTAAAAATTGCAGAGCACCGCATGTCCGCAACAGTGCTGCATCGCATTTTTGTACGCACCCTCCACGAATGTGGGGCGTCAAAATGCGAATGGCCTTTCAATACTAAATATCTCGGGCTTCGTACCATCCAAAAATACATGCGCAACTTTGTGGAACAAGAATTTTCCCGGTTGGTTGTCTCAAAAGGAAAGAAAGATGCGGTAGCGCAGTCTAATGTTTCTACAGGATATTCACCGTTTCTTCAGTTTGTGGATCCGTATGACGCTGTCGAGATAGACGCCTATTTTCAAGACTGCTTTCTTTCAGTCCCTTTCTTGACACCCGAGGGAGGCGAGACCGATCTACTTCTTGAACGAATATGGTTGATAGCCGCAGTCGACAGAGTATCCAAGGCGATTCTGGCATATAAAGTAGTATATCGAAGCGAAGTTACTGCTGACGATGTTCTCGACGTTATCAAAACAGCTGCAGTTGGAAAATGGTCGCCACTTAATCTGACTGACCAGGCACTACGCTATCCACCGCAGTCCGGACTACCCAGTGGCTGTATTCCGAACGCCTTTGGCGCGGTGTGGAGTGTGACTTTTCTTGATGGAGCACTTGCCCATCTGGCAAACGCCATCCATCAGCGCGCCCGCTGCACCATTGGATTCGTCATCAATTGGGGGCCCGTAGGCCACTTTGAGCGAAGGCCTAATGTCGAGCGCGCCTTCGGCGAAGTTGCGAGAACGTTTTTCCAACGCCTGCCTTCCACTACGGGAGTGAGTCCCGATAACGGGCGCGCAGCCACCCCAGAGATCAATGCTACACGCTTCAGGATCCGGGCGTCGGAAATCGAAGAATATTTGGATGTTCTAATTGCACAGAAAAACGCTACACCAACGGCTGCCTTGTCCTACCGATCGCCCCTTGAATACTTGCGTTACTTTCTAGAGGGCCCCGAGCCTCTCAGCTGGCCACGGCATTTGCCGGATGCGGCACGTGATTTAGTAAAGCTACTGGTCTGCCGTAGAACTGCGGTCGTGCGTGGCAATCCAAAAACCGGTAAAAGACCGTATATACAAATTGATCGCGTTCGATACACAAGCCCAGTATTGGCTGATAGCGCTCAACTGATTGGTAGAAAATTGGTCGTGCATATCGACGAAGATGATATGCGCCAAGTAAAGGTATTTCTGGATAACGGCGCAGAGCTAGGATTTTTGACAGCACAAGGGAAATGGTCAAATACGAAGCATAGTCGCCGTACCCGGCAGGCCATTAATAGTCTCCTGTATCGACGCACCCTGGTGTTAGCTGAGTTTGATGATCCTGTGCAGGCTTACCTACGCTATCTGTCCACGCCGACAAAGCCATTGAAAAAGGGGCAACCCCAGATCAATAAACGCCAGGTCACTGAGGCGGCAAGAATTTCGAGCGAGATGGAAAAGCCGGCCGTTTTACGGATTGAGCCAGCGTCGGGAGGAACTGTTGTGACTCCAACCGTAAGCGATGTCAGCACACGACGCTCATTGCTGGCGAGCTCGGTACCGTTCATAGGGAAAGTGCGCAACCGTACGTGATTTGAAAACATCTCAAATTCTAGAGAAAAGGGTGTCTATACGTAAAATGCACTGACATCGATGGAAGTTTGTTGGCGGTGGAATAGCTAGGCAAGAAGTGGTTGCGCAGGCTGAACATGCTTAAGGTTGGTACGAAAAAATCTAGCCGGGAGATGTAATGTCGCAGATAGGACTGAATTCAGACCAGGAATCGCCTAACGATGCATGCAGTTCCTTTGATGTGCGCCCTGCGGCAATAGATACTCATCCGGTCGTTCAGAGGGAGTACACACTGCCCACGCCCATGATGAACAGAACCTACAACATCGTTCGGGAACGCGTTTGGGCTCGCCGCACTAGCGTAGTCTTCTATGCTCCTCCGCGGATGGGGAAGACGAAATCCGCATTAGAAATACAGGCGACTTTGATCGAGGAGTTTCCGAGTGTGTATACCCTTTTCGTCAGTGCTCGTGCTTCGGCAAGAGCATCGGAAATGCACATGTTTCGCTTACTCCTAGAAGCTTCGCATCACGTTTTGGCAAGCCGCTCCGGAGCCGATCTCTTGTTCAGGAATGCCACCACGGACGTTGTATTGCAAATATCTAAACGAGGCGGGTCTCAGTTTGTGCTCATTATCGATGAAGCCCATCTATTGAGCCAAACAGACCTCCAGCAGCTGGTCGTCTTTCACAATGCCTTGACTGCTAGGCAAATCAAGATGACGACGATTGCGTTTGCACAACCGGAGATACTGCACCGCAGAACGGCGTTACTGACCGCGTCACAGTTACAGATAATTGCTCGATTTCTCAGTGAGCCAATTGCGTTCGAAGGATGCTCATCTGCCACTGAATTGAAAGACTTGTTGGTGGCGTATGATGACCTCTCTGATTTTCCGGAAGGCTCGAACTGGAGTTATACGCGATTCTTTCTTCCACTCGCATATAGCGCAGGATTTCGACTAAGTAGATATTACCGGCGCATATGGGAGGAATTGACAAATGTTGCTGGTTTCGGTGGCAAATGCGCCATTCCGATGGAACACATTTGTCTCAGCGTGGAATTTCTCCTGTTAGCTAGTAGAGATCAGGATTGCACAAGTTTCACTTTGAGTGATCCGGACATCGAGGCGGCCGTAGACGCATCGAACCTTGCCTCGTTTAGCGCGATCTTGCAGGGACCGAAGGTCTCTGTCTAAACTGATAATGAGATCATTTTTTGAAAAACCGACTAACTTGGCACCAAAGTGGCCCACTACCATTCGAATCGTCCTGGTCAATCATAGCCAAGGTGCTGGCGTTAAATCACATCTCGTTCATCGAGTTGGTGAGGCTCATTCAAAAGTCGGATGGTCGCGTCGAACATGTGCATCCGCGCTTATTTTTGAAGAGTGATTGGGTCGACTTCTCAAAATTTTCAGAGTTGCTCGGCGTTGAGGTCACTCAACTGCAAACGGGCTTCTTGGACCGGCTTGGATTTCAAGTACATACCAAAACACGCAAGCCTCACTATGCCGTCCGTCACTGCCCAGCATGCCTCTCCCTTGGCTATCATTGTTCACTTTTTGACTTGGCCATTATTCAAGTATGTCCATGGCATAATGTTTCATTAAGTCGCGGATGCCGGCTCTGCGCAAGTCCATATCTAATGCAACGAGGGACGATGTGCTCTCGTTGTGGTTTCAAACCGCCCATACATACACTGCCACATGCCCATGCCTGGTTCACCGCTACGAAATGCGCAGCTGTAGATACTTCCTGTAACGCTTTCTTAAGTTGGTGGAAAATAGTGTCGGAAAGTAGAAATCCATTCGCTGATGTGATTGAAAGGATATGCGAACCCAGATCAGGCGGAACATTGGAGCGAAGGCAGCGGGAACAGAATCTTGCATACGCGAGAGCGCTGTGGCCCGTTATTTCGCAATGGACCAGAGGAAGAAGCAACAAGACATATAAAGTGGCAGTTTGGAAAGCAGAGTTGGCTCCATACCCCGGCATAGCGCAGCCAGTTTTAATGGCCTCTGATTTGGGAAGAAGCTACCGGAGCATCCGGCGCCAAATTTTAAAACGGTACCTCAAGGGACACGAAAGATGTCTCACTGCTTTGCAACAGCTGACCGCCAATGAAAGGCTTTCATTAAATGCGGATGCGGTCTGCCCAGTGGCGTTGACCTACCTGTCCTGGAAGACATCGATTGAGGGACCTAGGCGATGCGTGGGCACAAGGGCTACGCTTTCCTCGGCTAATTTGAAATTCGCTTCCGCACCCGGTACGAATATGGAAAACTCAAGTCGGATACGTATAAGTTACCTTAACTTTTTCGGCATTCTCGACCAGCTGTATACAGCACTACGAAAGTGCACAATAATTATTTCGTTCACCGACCAGAGCAAGATTTATTTACAGACGAGGATCAAATTTGCTCAGGGTGACGTAGAACGAAATTTCAGCGAACCGGTAATCGCTGACGTAATAGCAATGGTGCCAATGACGGCTCCGTCCGAACGGGAAAATCTATGCTCAAAGACTCGGTTACGGCAAGTGTTGGTGTCCGGTGATCGGCCGTACCGCCCTATAGATGCCTTTGACGATACAACCTATCAATGGCGTCAATACTATGTTTTGCTTCGAAGGACTGAAGCAGGCAATCTAACGGGGCGAACCTGCATCGAAATCTAATCCCTTCCTTTTCTAAACTTGAATGTCTTTGCAGAACGCAACCCTCATCGTTATCTATCAATGGACTAAGTCGGCAAGATCGTCAACCGCGGCTGGCGTTTTGCAATAAAAACCAAACTTCCTAGAACGTAAAGGTAAGTTAGGAGCCAACAGAAGACCATGCGAGACAACCAATGGCCAACGCCGAATTGCTCACCAGATAAGCTCCATGCTTGTAAAACACGTTGGTTTGAGACCTATCCTTTACATCGAGTGCCCAGACGTCCCCTGAACCCGCTGCCCATAGGATACGACCGTCCACAGCATCAATTGCTTTGAATATCTCATTGGGAGAAGTCCCTGACTTGAAGAACACCATGACGGTCGTTACGTCCGATGGCGGCAAAGCGGCAATGGGTCCGGCGATTGTCACCGCCAGAGCCAGGCTCAGTGCGGTTGCTTTACTTCGGTAGCCAGAGCTACCACCGGTTTGTGTGCGCTTTTTGAGCATGATGCCGATAGCAACTGGAATCAAGCCAAACACAACGAACCACAGGAGATCCCAGAACAGGACGTTGTCAGCATCGACCCGAATACGATGAATCCCCAGAATCCAATGTGACAGGACACTGTCCAGGATGTGCCAAACACCAAATCCAATAAACGCATTCGCCAACAGCAGGCGGTCCGCCGCGCGTTCGGCGTATTCTTTCCGCGCTTTCCATAACAGCCATAGGCCAGTTATGGCAATGATGTACATCAGTACATGGAACAGGCCGTCGGCAAGGATTTGTACCTTCATGTCCTCGAAGACCGGCCCTTCTACGTTGATCAGCAGATGATGCCATTGCAAAACCTGATGCAGCAGGATGCCGTCAAAGAAGCCGCCCAGGCCAAAGCCCAATAGATACCCGGCCCACGATAACCGTCCGGAAAAACGGCGGGCGTTATTCAGGTCTATTGCAGCTGCCATCGATCATCTCCTTTTCAGTAAAGCCACGGAATCAATCTCTTCACGCGTTGTTGGTAGAGCCCATAATCTGGATAGCGTTCTTTTAGCCAAAATTCCTCCCGGCGCGCCTTCATATCAAAAAAGACGAACAAAACAAGAGTCAGGCCTAGACGGGCGGAACTAGCGGTCGCCAGCGCAAACCCGAGGCAGGTAAGCAGAACGCCGAGATAGATAGAATGACGGACTATTCGATAGGCGCCGCTGGTGATCAGTTCGCCATTTTCTGTGGGGCGGGGAAATGGTGTCAACGAGCGTCCGAGGTTGAGCGCGCTCCATGACAGCAACAGCAAGCCAAATGCGACACAGATCCAGCCTGCAATACCAAATTCCTTGGAATAGGACCAGGGGACCGCATCTGAAGGCAGAGCGATGAATGACACCAGCAACAACGCCTGCATCAGCACCCAAATCTCACCACGCTTTCCCATGCTGCTTCTATCTGGCGTCGTTCATTTTGTCGTCGCCTCGACCACGAACTTGGCAAATTCCGGTGAAGTCTGCAAGTCGAATCCCATGCTCCGAGCTTCTTCGAACGTGCGTTCCGCCGTCCAATTGTTTTTCTTTGCCCGGCTCAGCGCCAACAACATGGCCGCACGCGCGCCGCTGGCACAATGAATGAGGAACGGCCCCTCCTTTTCCCGCATGACACGGTCCAGTTCATCAATCTGTTCCTTGGACAGGCTTGCCTTGTTGACCAGGATATTGGCATAGCCGAGGCCGCATCGTGCCGCTACCTCGGCGTTAGGCATTGGCGTCTCACTCGGTAGACGGAAATCAATCACCGTTTTGATGCCTAGCTGCTTGGCTTGCTCCAAATCCTGCTCGGTCGGCTGGGGGCCGAGCAGCATGCTGTCTTCCAATTGTTTGAAACGATCCATGATGCGTTACCTCGTTATTTAGCCTTGAGGGCTTTCTGTCATTTGCTGGCAGTACTTCTCCAGGTTTTCGGGGAGGTCACATGGGCAAACACCGCATTGCTTATTGCCCGGCACGGCGTAGTCGATGAACTTCGGATATGGCAAGTTCAGGTTAGCCATGATTTCCCTGAACTCCTCCAAGGTCTTTTCCTGTCCAAGACGAGGGTTGCGCTTTTTTTCCTGCGCGATGGTGGATACATACCGGTCTTTATAATCGTGCGCCGGATATACCAAGGTATCGTCCGGCAAAGCGAACAATTTTTCTCTGACGCTCCTGTAGAGCGCGTCAGCATCGCCCTGCTGAAAGTCGGTGCGTCCGCATCCTTCGATTAATAGTGCATCGCCGGTAAACACCCTGTCATTGAAGCTGTAGGCGAAATGCCCGGAGGTATGACCCGGGGTATGCAGGGGGTGGAGAACGATTGTGCCCACCTGGAACGGCTTGCCTTCTTCGAGATTGAAGTCCGCACACGGTACCTGTTCGGCGGCAGGCGCGGCGATCTGGCTGCCGACTTTCTTTTTCAATTCCAGTGCAGCGGTAATGTGGTCGGCATGGACATGCGTATCCACGCTGTAGGCGAGCGTCAATCCCAGCCTTTGCAGCTCTGTCAGATCACGGTCCATAGATGCAATCACCGGATCAATCAGCACCGCCTGGCCGGTTTCTTCACATCCCAATAAATACGTATAGGTACTGGATAAAGGCTCAAACAATTGACGGAAAATCATGGTTGTCACGCTGTATGAAGATTTCAACTGGAAAGAATCATCTGTATCGATTTGACGTTTTACGACCTGACTGCTTTGAATAACGCGTCAGGATCATTTGAGTCGGAGAACTGACTGAAATCGCCACGCAAAGATTTCAACGCAAAACGCTCCTCGTTGATTTCCCTAGCTGTGCGCAGGCCGAGCCGCCTCAATACAGGAAGCGGCGGGCACCAGCCTTGTACCGAATGCTGCACCATAAAGGCAGGAACGCCGAGCGCCAAGGCGAACCAGCGCTTGTTGACTTTGGTTGCCAGCGCCAATCCGACCAGGGACAGAATCGCAAAGTTCGTTTGCAGCGTTCGTTCAACATCCCACTCGGAATCGAGTTGCTTTAGTCGTTGGGTGATCAGGGCGTTTCTGTTATTGCTTTCGAATGCGGCAATGCGCTCCTGAGTTTCATGGTGGATAAGCTCGTTGATTTGTGGCGCAGTGTGTTGTTCCACTCGTGTCGCAGTATCGGAAATCATGGATGCCTCCTCAATGAATGGTACGAACCTGATAGGCTTCGTGGTCGCCGCGCAGCACTTTCAAAGCCATGCGTTCCTGCTCAATCTCTTGCTGCGAGCGCAACCCAAGACGCCGGAAAAGCGGCAGCAGCGGGTACCAGCCTTGCAGGCTATGCAGGATGACCATGCTTGCTGCCATCGCCGACACCGCGAACCACTTTCGGTTATGAAATATGCCCAATGCGATTCCCAAGCCGATCATCGTGGGCGCTTCGCTCTCAATGGCCCTTTCGATATCCCACTCGCGGTCGAGTTCTTGCAAGCGTTGATCAATGGCTTGCCGATCTGCCCCAACAAATCTCGAAAGGTTCTCCTTTAACTGAGATTCAAATTCTTGGGTAAGAACGGGTGATGTATTGAGTTCGACTCGTCGGGTAGTGTCTGAAAGCATCATGGCTCCTTGAGATTTGTTTCGTGTAATGACTACATTGCGCAGCTCTATAACTGCTAGACCAGCCTCATCGGCTGATGTCCGTGTACCAGGGGACACTGGCGGCCGTTTAGCAGGCAATTTTTTGCTGGAGGTACTGGAACCTGAGTGCTGGAAAGATCGGCGCGAGCACCAGGAAGAGTGTCAAGGCGTATAAATTTGAATCTGACAAAATCTTTTATACGCGCCTCTTGCAGGTGTCCACGCCTATCAGACGGTTCAAAGGGCAGAATCCCACAAAAGCTGTAACGAGCGCGATAGCGGCCGCGACGCCAGCAATCACCTTCCATAAAGTTTCGACTTGTGCCAGCACGACAAATGCCACCAGCGCGATACCGATGATGATGCGCAGGGTTTTATCTGCGCCTCCAACATTGCAATCTAAGGACATGGCGTTCTCCTCAATGGATGTTTGACGACAACTTCGTCTGACCTTCTTTAAGACTTCAGCTTCGTGCATCCTTCGGTTTGTCACCTTTCGGCCAGTCTTTGACTTTTGGCGCATAGTCAGGTCGAGGCTGATGCGTGAAAAACTCAGCCACATCGACAGCTTCCTGGTCGGTTAGCGTATTTGGCTGCCCCAGCGGCATGTTGTGCTTGACAAATGCGGCAGCGGTGTAGGTGCGCGCCATCCCGGCGCCGACGTTAAATGAATCCTTGCCCCATAAGGCGGGGAAGGTATAGGCACCCTTCGCATCCTTCATGCCCTCGCCGTTAACGCCATGGCAGCTGGCACATTTTGCTGCGTACACGGCTTTGCCATTGTCAGCATTGGGCTTTAACTCGCGATTGATCGGCCCAAAGCCGCGCCCCTTGACACTGACACCGGTCGGCACACCAGTCGACAACCACTGCATGTATGCCAGGATGTCGTTCATTTCCTTGGAATCGTATGGCAGTGCCTTGCCGTTCATCGAGCGTTGAAAGCAGTCATTCACCCGTTGCTGCAAGGAGTTGATCTGACCACCCCGGGACCGATATTCCGGAAAGACGCCCCAGATACCCACCCACGGTGACGCGTTCGGCGTTGTGCCAGCACCAATGTGACAGTTTGCGCAGGTCAGTTTATTGCCAACATTGTTGGGCAGGCGCTGATGCGTTTCGGTGAGCAGGAGCTTGCCATTACGGATCGCGTCGCCCTGTGGACCGCTGGGAATCGTGGATTCGGCCGGCACCTTGAATTCGGCAGTCGGGCGCACGGCTGCTGATTGGGCATGAACGCTCGGCAAAGCAATACATCCAGCCGTGACAAATACCAAGCCTGCTAGTTTTCTCATGATTGTCTCCTGAGGTCACGTTATGTCCTACCTATATGCATGACATCATTTCTTCTTCCCGTTTTCTGAAGTGGTCATCCAGCCCCATTTCTGGAAGAGTGCCGTGCCTTCGGCAGACTTGATAAACTCGACGAACTGTTTCGCGGCCGCATTTTGCTCGCCCTTTTTGGTCACCACAATGCCTGTGTCGCGGTAGATGACATAATCCTTTTCAACAGGCACCACGTCGGCCAACGTAGGGTTGGCAACCTGCCAGATGTTCCAGATCAGCCAGGCATCCAGTGAAGGGTCGCTGGTCCATTCCTGCTTCGCCGCTGCACTGTTTTTCGCGTACTTCACAATGTTTTTGCGGAGTGCCCGGACAGAAGCGATGTCACCCTTGCGACCAGCCGCATCTTCCCAGACTCCATTCTGGCCTGCCCCATTGACAACAAGCACGCGGTAACCCGGTTTGAACAAGGTTGCTAATCCTGTGATCTTCTTTGGATTGCCTGGACGAACCAGGATCGCCAAGGGTCGCAGAAACAGAGGTTCAGCCTTCGTTTCGTCGAAGCGACCTTCCATTGCCTGTGCGAAATCGGTCATCATCGTTTCCGACCCGCTATAAATGATGTCCGCATCATTCTTGGCACTGTCGATCCACTCTGGCGTGGGGCCGGATGTGACAACAACTGCAGTACCGATTTTTTGTTCAAACGTCTTTGCGGCCTCTTTCATTGCCGGGGCGGGGCCACCAGGGCCGTATATCTTCAATCCCACTGCGGACTGCGCTGACGCGGTGCCCATGGACAATGCACTACACAGAAAAAATATCGCAGCAACAAACGGGTGTGTAAATTTGTTCATGGTCGTTGCGCCTTCCTGGAAGAAGCCAGTATGGTAATCGTCAGCTATACGGGCTTAATTAACTTGCCACTCACGTGCCAAACACGATGCTGCCAAAACTCTCACCAAACACAATCTATAACTATTGAAACTGTGACTCTTAGCGATTGTCGAAAGTTCTATACCTTTTTTAAACAGGTACTGTTTATTTCATGGGGTGACTGCAACATGAGCGCGGCTTGAATAGCACTCCTCTGGAACGTGTATGCGGAAAAGCACTTGGTTGCCCGGAAATTTTTGAGAACTAACATGCAGCGCAAGAACTGACGTGATTGGGCCTGTCGATTAGCTTTCTCTACCGCATCGCCAGTCCGAGTAGAGCGGGCATGGATCAACGCTCGCAGAACGAAAGTAATTACGCTAAGACCAGATGGTGCTAAACACCAACTATTGTTCATCTAGGCATGATTTCTCCTTTGTGTGGCTTGGAACGCTTTATGCTCAACCTAGGTAGGCATCGTTTTGAGGACACGCCCCGCGCAAAAAGCAGGAACAAAATATTGAATAATATATTCAAGAATAATATAATGTATTGGGTTGAATCAGCGTGGAAATGGAGACATGGCACTGTCGACAGAGAAAATTGATTTGGAAGCACTGCAAAAGGCTGCCTTACAAGCCTGCGGCTTGCTGAAGGTATTGGCCAATCCAGACCGTCTGCTGCTGTTATGTCAGATGAGTCAGGGCGAGTATTGCGTAAGCGACTTGGAAGAACTTACCGGCATCAGGCAACCGACGCTTTCACAGCAGTTAACCGTCTTGCGCGATGAGCAGATGGTCAGCACGCGGCGCGAGGGCAAGCAAATCTTCTACAGCATCACGAGCAAGGAAGCGTTAGCGGTTATGAAAGTCCTCTATGAACTGTATTGCGGGGACGGCAAGGGAAGTAAAGGAGGCAGGAAATGACGATTGATTGGACAAACTTTACCCCATGGTCCTCGCTTGCAGGCGGTCTACTGATCGGAATGGCGACGGCTATGTTTCTCCTGTTTAACGGGCGAATTGCCGGCATTAGTGGTGTCGTTGGAGGGCTACTGCGCCCTGCCACCGGTGACGTCGCCTGGCGTGTCGCTTTTGTCCTCGGGATAGTGGTCGCACCGCTGGCTTTTGGGTTGGTTGCGCCGCTACCGGAGGTGCAGATCGACGCTGGCACAGTGACTTTGATTGCCGCCGGTTTGTTAGTCGGTGTCGGTACGCGCTATGGGTCGGGATGCACGAGCGGTCACGGCGTTTGTGGCTTGTCGCGCCGTTCGCCACGCTCATTTGTGGCCACCGCGTCCTTCATGTTGGCTGGCTTTGTGACGGTTTATGTTGTTCGTCACCTGCTTGGCTAAGGAGCACATCATGCAAGTCGTTATGTCGTTCATCACCGGTCTGGTATTTAGCCTAGGTCTCATTCTTTCTGGTATGACGGATCCGTCCAAGGTAATCGGATTTCTTGACCTGGCAGGCAACTGGGATCCATCACTGGCATTTGTCATGGGAGGAGCTGTCCTGGTTGGCAGTATTGCCTTTCAATTTGCCAAGGGGCGCACCAAGGCATGGCTGGGCGATGTGATGCGGCTGCCGACCGCGACACAGATTGACAAGCGGCTCGTGCTGGGTGGATTGGCATTCGGTACTGGCTGGGGACTCGCCGGATATTGTCCAGGCCCTGCATTGGCGTCACTTGCCCAAGGCGGTAGCAAGCCGCTGATTTTTGTGACGGCCATGCTTGCAGGCATGGCGATTTATGAAATCCAAGATCGGTTGGCCGCTCAGCGGCAACAAAAGGCGGCTTAATTCCGCAGATGAGGCGTATGCACATCTCGCGACAATGCGCTCCAAGTGTGCTTCCACATTGATGCATTAATCGGATCTTTATCATGGTACTGATGCTGGGACTGGGGCTGCTGGTAGGTGCGATCATGGCTCTGACCGGTGCCGGCGGTGGCATACTGGCCGTTCCTTTGCTGATTTTCGGCGCTGGCCTGGGATTGTCACAGGCCGCCCCAATCGGCCTATTGGCGGTCGGTATATCGGCCGCCTTGGGCGCCGCGCTTGGTCTAAAGGCGGGCGTCGTGCGCTATAAGGCGGCACTGCTCATGGCAGCGACCGGCATGCTGCTTGCTCCTGCGGGGGTCTGGCTCGGTGGCCTGATCGACAACCGTTGGCTGAGCGTCTTGTTTGCATTCATCCTGCTTATCGTTGCATACAGGACTTTCCGCCAAGCGGGTACAGATGAGGCCAACAGTGGGGTGAAAGATGATCCGGCGCTGCCGTGCATTCGGAGCAGCGATACAGGTCGGTTTATCTGGACGACCCGCTGCGCCCGTGCGCTCGCCGTGTCAGGCACGGTCGCCGGGCTGTTGTCTGGCTTGCTCGGAGTCGGCGGCGGCTTTGTGATCGTGCCAGCGCTAAAGCGCAGCACCGATCTGGCCATGCAATCAATTGTCGCCACCTCGCTGGCCGTCATTGCACTGGTTTCGATCAGCGGCGTGTCTTCCAGTGCCTTGGCGGGCAGCCTGAACTGGGACGCTGCCATGCCTTTTACTGGCGGCGCGCTCGCCGGCATGCTGGCCGGACGCCGTGTCTCCGTATACCTGGCTGGTCCTCAATTGCAAAAGGGCTTTGCAGGCGTATCTGGCATGGTGGCAATTGGCATGATTGTGAAGAGCCTTGCATGATCGCCGACTGGTTTGTTTATTTGAAAGGAATGAAGCATGCATCCGATTCAGTTGTTTGACCCGGAATCGTCCACCTTCACTTACATCCTGCGTGCGGCAAGCGGCAGGGAAGCCGTGATCATTGACCCGGTCGATAAGCAATGGGAACGCGATACGCTTCAGCTGGATAGGTTGGGACTTAAGCTTGCCTATGTATTGGAAACGCATGCCCACGCGGATCATGTCACTTCAGCAGGCAAGCTGCGTGAGATGACGGGCGCGAAGGCAGCAGTGCCGAGCGGTTGCTGCATTCCTCCAGCCGATGTGCAACTCCATCACGGCGATGTGCTGCGCTTCGGCGACAACGAGGAAATTAAGGTGTTACATACGCCCGGACACACCGCCGGCAGCATGTCCTTTGTCTGGCACGGCAACGTCTTTACGGGCGACACGCTGTTGATCAATGGCTGTGGCCGCACCGATTTCCAAAGCGGTAGCGCGGGTGCGCTGTATGGCAGTGTCACGAACGAGTTGTTTACCTTGCCCGACGAGAACCTGGTCTGGCCTGGGCACGATTACAGTGGGCAATCGGTGTCGACTATAGGCTGGGAAAAGCGAAATAACAGTCGCCTGGCCAATCGGGACAAGCAGAGCTTTATCGAACTGATGGGCAACCTGAACCTGCCCAGGCCGAAACTGATCGACATCGCCGTCCCGGCCAATCAAAACCTGGGGCTGCCGCAAGGTGCTTGAGACCAGACCAAAACAGGTCGGCTATTTCGTTCTTTGCTCCATCATCCTTTGCCGGCGCATTTGCATATCCTGCAGTGAGATCATGCCATTGGAGCCCTTCATTTGATCGAACATGGCTTCGTGCGCTTTCATGAACTCTTCCTTTGAGATCATGCCATCACCATTACCGTCCATCCTCGACATCATGCCATCCATTCCGCGATGGCCGGATTGTGCCTGCATTTCATGAGGTCCACCTGGCTCGTGCTGGCCACTCATACCAGCGCAACCAGTTGCGAATACGACTGCCACGCCCATAGCGAAGACAAGTTTGTTCATAAGAGACTCTTCAAAGGTATGCTTTTTTACCGACAATAAATACGCTTAAGCCAAGTTACCTAGACGGCTGCCATGACGCGTTCAAGACGCTGTCGTACATCGCTTGCCAGTTCAGCGATGCCGGGTTTGTCTACGAGCTGCAGGACCGCGTCAGTGTTCATGAATTCGACGTGCACGGCTCCGGTTCCGTCTTCACGCACCACCACATTGCAGGGCAAAAGCAAGCCGATGGATGGCTCGGCCGCGATGGCGCGGTCGGCCAACGGTGGATTGCACGCGCCGAGAATACGGTACGGAGGAATGTCCTTGTTGAGCTTCTTTTTCAGTGCAGCTGCCACATCAATATCGCTCAGTATGCCAAAGCCTTCCTCTTGCAAGACATGGGTAACCCGGTCGATTGTTTGTGCGAAAGAGAAGTCAACCATTTTTCCAAAACCATATTTAATTGCCATAGTGGGCCTGCCTTCACCTTAAAAACTTTTGGTTTAGACAGGCCATGCGGACATGTGTTCATGCTCCACTGTGATAAAGCAAAAGGCACGACGGGAATGGTCGAAACTGCATCAGTGCAATATACGTTAGTGCTGAAGCGTCGTGCTTGAAGCCCTTGGCGATTTCACCAAGGGCAGCTCGATTTGCGCCATCATCCCGTCCTCCATGCGTTTAACTAAACGGAAGCTGCCACCAAAGCGCCTGGCAATGGCTTCCACGATGGACAAACCGAGTCCACTCCCTTGGCCAGTTCCCTTACGCCAGAAGCGATGTGCTGCACGATCACGGTCAAGTTCGTCCATCCCCGGCCCCAAGTCCAGCACTGAAAAGCAGAAGGTGTCCTTTGAACTGCTTAGGCGGAGGATAACCGGCGAATCCGACGGAGAGTAACGCAGGGCATTGTCCAAGAGATTGCGCAGCGCCGTTACCACGAGCACCGGTGGCAGTGCCAGTCCGTTTTGCTCATTTACCGTGTCGATGACGATGCGTTTCCTAGGCTCGGGCGGAATTTCATTCAAGGCAATCTGCGCGATTTCAAAGGCGCTTGCGGTTTTCTCGCCCTCAAAGGAAAACGGGCCTTCGACGCGTGCGAGGGTCAATAGTTGCTCCAGCGTATGCTGCAGCCGCTGCACGCCTTCCTCCGCATGCTCAAGAGACATGGCAGTTTGCTCATCGTTCGTTGTGAGCCGGGCTACCTGAATATGCGTCTTGACTGCGGTAAGAGGAGTCCTCAATTCATGAGCTGCGTCACCCGTGAATCGGCGCTCCCGTTCAATCGCGCTCTGCGTACGGCCGAGCAGTAAGTTGATAGTTTCAATCAAGGGCACCAGTTCTGCCGGTAACTTCGCCGCTGGAAGGGGCGTCGCTGCATCAGGCTTACGATCGGCCAAAGCCTGCCGGATAAACTCAAGTGGCTCCAATCCCCTCCGAATGCCAAACCATAGCACAACAAGGCTGCCCAGCATGGCGACGATAAAGGGGACCACTGTTGCGAGCATAATATTGCGCAACAAGGCCAAGCGCTTGTCGACTCGGTCGGCAGTCGTAACACGCTTACCACCTTGCTCAAGGGTGTAACTTCGCCATTCCAACCCATCGATAGTACGAGTGCTATACCCGGACGTGACCATGCCGAGTCCCTGCGGGCTATTGTGCGTACGGGCAATAAGTCCACCGCGTTGCATTCTGACTTCGCACGCGACGCCGTCCCTGGTAGCCACGTCAAGCATGGCTTGCGGCACAGAGGACGGCGCTCCCTGAACCTCCGGTAACTGTGAAACCAGACCGGCGACCATACGCGCAGACGCTGCCAAGCGTTCATCCAGGGCGTCACGAAATTCCGCCCGGACATCCAGGAACATCCATACCGACGTCACGCTCCACAGTAGCGTGAAGGACACGCCAATGATCACCATCAGCCGCAAACGTAACGTCATGGCCCGGCTTCCCCAAGCCGATAGCCTACCCCACGAACCGTCTCGACGATCCCCGGCCCCAGCTTGCGCCGCAAGTGATGGATATGGACGCTAATCGCATTACTCTCTACGTTTTCTTCAAAACCATACAAGCTGTCATTGACCTGCTCTGTGGTCAGTACGCGCCTGGGATGGTTCAGTAATGCCTGGAGCAGAGCCAATTCTCGTCGAGACAGCTCGACAGGCACACCGTCCAGCGTCACAATGCGGCTCGCAGGATCAAAGCAAAGCGAGCCATGCCGAATCAAGTTTGTGCTGCGCCCTACCATGCGTCTTTGCAACGCGTGTAGCCGGGCAACTAGCTCGCTGAGATCAAAAGGTTTGAGCAGGTAGTCGTCGGCTCCTGTCTGCAGGCCTGCCACCCGATGCTCGATCGCATCGCGCGCAGTGAGTATCAGAACCGGCAGGGAATTCCCTGCGCCGCGCAACCGCGTTAGAAAGGCCATGCCATCCTCATCCGGCAGGCCGAGATCAAGCACAACAACATCGAAATGACCTGTATCAAGCGCAGTTCTGGCCGCTTTGGCAGTAGTGACGTGGTCAACGGTCATCGCATGCAAACGCAATCCGGCAACAATTCCACTTGCTACCAGAGCATCATCTTCGATCAATAGAATACGCATGGTTCAAACGAGGTGAAACAGGTTCAAAAAAGAAGCTCAGTATAAGACCTCGCGATTAAATGGGCGTTAACGCTTCCTTAACGTACAAGGCGTAGCATCGCGTACTGTAATTGAAGTTTCCCATAGCACAGAGCGCGGTTGAGCTGGTGTTAGGGAGCGGCGACCCTCGTATATGAGTGAACTCGCCATGTCGATTGCGTTTTCATAGGAGTTCAGGGTCACGCCATGCTGCGCCCTGTCCACGACTAAAATGACAGCGAATAAAAATGGACGTGATTAACATTGGGCCGCTCGCCCTTCCGATTCCTCCCCTCGTGCTGCTTGGCTCTGGAGTGATTGGCGTGGCTGTAGGAAAGTGGGCTGGACGGTCCGGACAAATCGATATTGAGCCGCTGCTTTGGAAGATTGCGCTAGCCAGCCTTTTCAGCGCGAGACTTGCGTTCGTACTGTTATATATCGACATCTACAAGACAAACCTATTGAGCATGCTCGACATCCGTGATGGCGGGTTTGTTGTCCCGGTGGGTTTGCTCATCGCTTTCGCCGTGACCGCATGGTATGCCTGGCGCGAGCGGGGAAAAAGAAAAGGAGTACTCCTTGCCGTGACCGCCGGCGCGTCGTTCTGGGTGGCCGCAACGGTGGCCACAGCAGTGTGGTACACGCCGCCGGCGCAGATGCCTCAAGTCACGTTGACGCGCCTTGATGGTACGCCAGTACCACTACAGACGCTAACGGGCAAGCCGATTGTGCTTAATCTATGGGCAACCTGGTGCCCCCCGTGCCGTCGCGAAATGCCTGTCTTGCGTGACGCGCAGGTCCGTCATCCCGACGTGAATTTCATTTTCGCCAATCAAGGGGAAGCGGCGGAGGCGGTGCGGCATTACCTGGAGTCTGAACGGCTGGACCTCAAAAATGTCTTGCTCGACGCGCGTCTGCAAGTAGGCCAGCAACTCGGATCAGTTGCAATGCCAACCACTTTGTTTTTTAACGCGCAGGGAAGACTTGTTGATCGGCGTCTTGGCGAACTATCTGCTGCCACTCTGGAACAGAGCATCAAATTGCTGCGCAACCCGGAGTAGCGATAGTCGATGACGTCATTCCCGATACATGTCAACTCACTTAGGAGATACGGTGCGAAATACTGATATTGACGTTGATGTCGCAATTATCGGTGCTGGGACTGCAGGGCTGAGTGCATTAAAAGAGATCAAACGTGCCGGTAAAACCTATGTCTTGATCGATCATGGACCACTTGGCACAAGTTGCGCGCGAGTCGGTTGCATGCCTAGCAAGGCTGTGCTGCATGCTGGGGGGTTATGGCAGGGACAGGCCTTTATCGGCGGCGGCGTGCGGCAAATGCTGGATGTCACCGGGCCAGATGATCTCTGGCGCGCCGCGCGAAGCACGCGTGACGCGCTCGCCAGTGGGGCGGCAACCAGAACTGTCGCCGCCGCAGGGGAACGACTACTGATGGGCCAGGCACGCTTTATTGCTCCCGATGCCGTAACCGTAGGCGGCCGAACGGTAAGGGCTAAAGCATTCGTGATCGCAACCGGGTCCACGCCGATCGTGCCGGCGTTCCTGCGCGACATTCAGGCACGGATTTTGACTACCGATTCCTTATTCGAACTTGAAACATTGCCGCGCGCAGTCGGCATTCTGGGGGTCGGTGCCATCGGCCTGGAGATCGGTTTGGCGCTGTCAAGGCTTGGCGTGCGAATCGTCGCTGGTGATCTCAAAAGCATGCCTGCTGGCATTACCGATCCCGAGATCGGCGCCCGAGCGGTACAGCATTTCAAGCACGCCAAGGGATTGACCATGTGGCTGGGACAGCCTATCAATGTGACTCGGACGGCGGTTGGTATAGGAATTTCAAATGGTGTGGCGACTGAACAGGTCGACTGGATTCTGGCTGCGCTTGGCCGGAAGCCGGCACTCGATAGCCTGCATCTCGAAGCCGCAGGTGTTGCGCTCGACGAACATGGGCAGCCGCAAATTGATCCAGCCACCCTGCGCGCAGGACAATCCGCTTTATATTTCGCGGGAGATGTCACCGCAGACCGACCTCTGCAGCATGAGGCTGCCGATGGAGGGATGATCGCAGGCTTCAATGCCGCGCGACACGGTGCAGCAATCCGGTTCCAACGGCGTGTGTCTCTATCAATCGTCTTTTCCGATCCGGACATCGCTTTCGTCGGCACGCCGTTTGACCAGCTCGACCCGGAGCACATCATCATCGGTTCCGCGTCCGGCCAGAGCAATGGACGTTCCCGTGTAATGGGCACGGAAGACAACCTTGTCCGGATCTACGCGGATCGCATCAACGGCAACTTGCTGGGGGCGAGCATTTTTGCTGTCCATGGCGAACACATTGCGCATTTATTGGCATGGGCAATGCAAAGAAACGAGACAGCAGAAAGCCTGCTCGAAATGCCGTTTTACCATCCGACGATTGAGGAAATGGTGCAGTCGGCCCTTTCCGACATCGTCGCCCAGCAAGGCGTCAGAAGGGCAGAGCCGCTAGGCGTACGCCATCTGGATCGGGAAGACTTGAACAGCTCAACTAAAAATTTCGATCACAATATATGGAACCAACATCCCAACCGCTACGCGTCCTGATTCATGCGCCAACTGCAGAAGCTGTTAATCGAGCCAGAAACAATGCTGCCAACCTGCGACAAGCCGCTCCTGGTGCGGAGGTGCGAATTCTTGTCAATGCCGATGGCGTGGCTGCGGTGCTGGACACACCACGGCCTGACACGGATTGCCTGACCCTGATATGTGAAAACACGCTAAAGCGCATCCAGCGAATCGCTCCTAGCCCGTTGCAGACGGTACCGGCATCGATTCTGGCGCTTGCAGAGATGCAGCGTGACGGCTGGTGCTACGTGCGTGCCTGATGCTCAATGCTAGCGCCGACCCATGTGGGATGAGTTTGATAACAAAAGTAAGCAGAACGTTTTTTATCGGCATCATGAAAAAAAGAGACGGACAAAGTCTGCTTGGTATGGTGATTATGCTGCTTGCAGTCATCGTCTTATTGCTGTCGCCAGTCGCGTACGCCGAGGATGACTATCTTGCGCCAGAAGTGGCCTTCAGGTTTTCTGCACGAATGGTCGATGCAGGGACAGCAGAAGTTACTTACGCCATCGCTGACGGCTACTACATGTACCGTGAGCGGTTCAACTTCACCGCAGTGGGCGCGCAGCTCGGCGCACCCCATCTCCCGGCAGGAAAGGTAAAGTTCGACGAGACGTTCCAGAAGGAGGTCGAGACTTACCGCAAAACGATCACGATCCGGATACCGGTAGAAGCGCACGGGCCTTTCAGCTTAAGGGCCACGTCCCAGGGATGCGCCGATCAGGGGTTGTGCTACTCGCCGATGGAGTCCACCGCTCGGTTGACTCCGGTCACCGGTGCTACGTCCGCGAACGCCAGCCCATCGGTGGACACGGAAATGGGAAGGATTGAAGGATCGCTTAATAGCGGGCGCCTGCTGGTCATATTGCCGTTGTTTCTGCTACTTGGCCTTGGCTTGTCGTTCACGCCCTGCGTACTGCCAATGGTCCCGATCCTGTCGTCAATTATCGTGGGCGACCAGGCGAAGGTGAGCCGTGCACGCGGATTGCTGCTAGCAGCAGTTTACGCGCTTGGGATGGCGATCGTGTACACACTTTTCGGTGTTGCGGCTGGGCTTGCAGGAGAAGGATTGGCCGCTAGTTTGCAAAACCCCTGGGTGCTCAGCACCTTCGCATTGCTAATGGTGCTGCTGTCGCTGTCGATGTTTGGTGTCTACCAGTTGCAGATGCCATCCGCCATCCAATCAAAGCTTCTGCAAGTCTCGGAACGACAGGCGGCCGGAAAGCTGGTCGGCGTTTTTATTATGGGCGCGCTCTCGGCGCTTATCGTAGGCCCTTGCGTGGCCGCGCCGCTGGCAGGTGTGCTCGTCTACATAAGCCATACACGCGACATTTTGATCGGCGGGAGTGCGTTATTTGCAATGGCGGTCGGCATGAGCATTCCGTTGCTTTTGGTCGGCGCGTCTGCGGGTGTGTTGCTGCCGCGGGCAGGCGCATGGATGGATTCCGTGAAGCGCTTCTTTGGCGTACTGATGCTAGCGACGGCGCTGTGGATGCTATCGCCAGTGATTCCGGCGGCATTGCAAATGCTGGCTTGGGGCGCACTTGGCGTGGGATACGCTGTTTGGCTGTTCTCGCGGGGTCGTGGTGGCTGGTTGGCGAAGGCCTGGGCACTAGTGTTCGCGGTGGCTGGCCTGGTTCAGTTTGTCGGAGTGGCGACAGGTGGCCGGGATGCCTTGGCACCTTTTGCCCATTTCACTGGCCAAGCGCCTCATGCCACAGAGTTCAAGCGGATCCGGTCGATCGGGGAGCTCGATGCCATTTTATCCTCGAGTCCCGGCAAGGCAGTGATGCTTGATTTCTACGCCGACTGGTGCGTGTCATGCAAGGAGATGGAAAGATTCACCTTTTCCGATCCACGGGTGAGAACGCAGTTCGCCGAGATGCTTCTGCTGCAGGCTGATGTGACGGCCAATAATGCCGACGACAAGGCCTTGCTCAAGCGGTTCAAGCTGTTTGGGCCGCCCGGCATTGTCTTTTTCGATCAGACCGGGAGCGAAGTCACCGGCGCCCGCGTCATCGGGTATCAGGACCCGGCAAAGTTTCTTCAATCTTTGGCGCGTGCCCGCCAGAAGTAGGCACATAAGATCAACCAATCTAATCACTTAACTGCTACTTGGGTACCTGCATGCTGTCAAACATAACCTCTAATCAGAAAAAAACCGGATTCACTCTGGTTTCCCGCCTTGCCATGGCTGCTGTGCTGGCAACCACCTCATTAAGCGCCTGCTCGACGGAGAAATACCCGAAAGCGATACAAGAAGCCGTAGACGCTGGCTTAAAAGTCGTCAAAACCTTTCCTGCGGCATCCGGCTTGACCGGTTGGGTGTTGTCGCAGAGTGGACGTCATTCGATCGTTTTCACCACTGCGGACAAGAAGACGCTGTTGGCCGGCGCCTTGATCGGGGAAAACGGGGAGAACCTGTCTGAGCAATATGAAGCGCAGTTTGTCCCAAAGCCAGATATGGCAGCGGTCTTTCAGACACTGGAAAAATCATCCTACGTAGTCGAAGGCACCACGTCTGACCCGAAGAGTTTGCTCTATGTGTTTGTTGACGCCAATTGCCCATTCTGCCATTACACATGGAAAGCCTTGCAGCCTTATGAAAAGGCAGGCCTGCAGGTGCGTTGGATCCTCGTAGACACTCTTGGGCCGACCAGCATGCCCAAAGCGATAGAAGTGCTCGCCACGGCGGACCAAACTGCTGCATTCCGTAAGATGGAAGAAAACCACGGCAAAGCCTGGATAGCGTCGCCGCAATTTTCGGCAACTGCCAAGCCGGATATCGCCGACAAAATCCGGAGTAATGGGGAAATCATGAGTGCATTTGGAATCGGCGGAACGCCGGGAATTATCTGGAAAGACAGACAAGGCAAAGTCAACGTTAAGGCGGGCATGCCGCGCCTTTCCGAAATCCCGCAGATAACTGGATTGCCTGAACAGAGAATGGATGATCCTGCCCTTGCAAAGTTTCGCTAACCTGTAATGCTGCGATGGGATCGTGTAAAAAAAGAGGTGCTACCGTTTATACGGATAGAAATCCGATTGCGGTAAGTAGAGCCATGACAGCGCCGGCAAGCTGGTTCGGTCCATCATCGCAAACGGGTACACAAAGCCGCGTTTCGTCAGAAGAGTATAGGTGATATCGGCGCGAATTAACTGATCGGAACGATTTGCCACGTCATCTGCAGAGCGTGAGTGCGGTCAATCATTTCTTTTCACTCAGTGGCCCCGCTTTTTTGAACGCGCCGCTATGCAAATTCTTATGCTCGCCACTCGCCCAATGTAGACATGTGGCTAAAAAGCTACGCGAATCGAGTTCTAGTTCGACCATGAACTAAATGATGCCCGGGTAGTGCTACAGCTAATTGGACAGGTTTTAGTTCGCAGAATGATCAACTTTTAGTTCCGAGCGCTTGCAGGCTGAAGAATTGGCATGCAGGTGGCGGTTTACTTCTTTCCTCGCGTCGCTATACTGCCGTAAACACTGTATAAATATACATGTGTTTCGTGTTCGTTTGGCAACTGCGGATAGTTATCGAAGAGGCAATCTTGTCCATTATATCGGGAAGCGACAGTACAGCAGCAGAGAAGCGCGACCGGTTTTTTGCGCTGGCGGATTCACTGCGGGACTCGCTCTGGCGAGCCGACGCACTTGGCAGATCTCGGGTAACGACCCTTTCCACCGGCTATTCCGGCCTGGACGCGGAACTGCCCGGGAACGGTTGGAACGTATCCGCGCTCACCGAGATCCTCTGGAACCATCAGGGTGGCGGCGAGTTTCGTATCCTGGCTCCAGCTCTAAAGTCGTTATCTCAGGCCGGCAAAGCCATTGTCTTGCTGGGTTCTCCGCATGACTTGATTGCGCCCGCGCTCGATCAGTTCGGCATCGATGTCAGGAACGTGTTGATCATCAACGTGGAAAAGCCTGCCGATCGCTTATGGACAGCAGAGCAGGTTCTGAGAAGTGGCAGCGCAGGTGCGTTGATCAGCTGGCACCCCACAGCAAAGGCCGAGCATCTTCGTCGCTTGCAGGTCGTCGCCGCCGGCGCCGACGGGCTCACCTTCATTCTGCGTCCGGCCAACACCAGACTTGAGCCGTCGCCGGCGCCGTTGCGTCTGCAGTGCGAGCCCGCGCCTTTCGGACAACTCACCGTGGATGTGTTCAAGCGCCGCGGACCCGCAGCTGCAGCTCCAGTCTTGTTGCCCGCGTTCTTTCCGCCATCAATGAAGCGCGCGCTCGACCGAGCCCAGCGCAGCACCGTCGTACCTGTTGAGACACCCTATGTGGATAGCCTCGTTTCATCCCCAGTTGCCCCTCGATCTGGCGTTCCGACGCTGGCCTGAGGCGCTGCAGGAGAACCTGCGAGCCACCGTCCCACTAGTCATCACCGAATCCAAGCGAGTTGCATGGGTCAGTCGCTGTGCTGAGGAATGCGGCATCGTTCCTGGCATGTCGGAGTCTGGCGCGCGCACGCGCTCTGCAAACGTGATGCTGGTGCAGCGCGACATCGAGGCAGAGGAAAAGGCCCTGACAGAAGCGGCTCTTTGGGCGCTCCATTTCACGCCCGAAGTTTCGCTGCGTCCGGCCGGACTACTGCTCGACGTGTCAGCCAGCCTCCGTCTGTTCGGCGGGGTAGCTGCTATCGTCGACCGGCTGAGAAAAGGTTTCCAAGAGCTTGGGCTGACGGCTAGTATCGCCGCGGCGCCGACGGCGACGGCCGTATGGTGGCTGGCGCAATACGATGATGGTGTCATGGCCGACCAGGACATGTACGCGAACGTCGTTGACGCGCTTCCTATCACGCTCATCGAGTCTCTGGCTCCTCATGCTGAAACCTTGAAGGCAATTGCGTGCAGGACGATCGGCCAATTCAGGAAATTGCCGCGCAATAGCATCGTCAAGCGTTTCGGCAAGGCCGCGCTGACTGAACTGGATCGCTGTTTCGGGAGTGAACCGGAGCTCATGGCGTGGTACGAAGCGCCGGAGCGGTTCTGCCAGCGCATTGAACTCGGCGCCCGTGTCGAGACAACGGAACTGCTATTGCATTCCGCCCGCCGTCTACTCATGCAAATGACCGGCTTTCTCACGGCCCGTTTCAGCGCAGTCACCCAGTTTTCATTGCTGCTGCATCATGAGACGGTCCGGCTGGGCAAGAGTCCAACGACCAGGATTGACATCAAGCTTGGCGCGGCCAGCCGGGACCTTGAGCACTTGACGCTTCTAATGAAGGAGCACCTAGCGAAGGTCGTTCTTGAATCGTCGGTCATTGAAATGACGCTGTCAGCCGACGAGCTTGAGGAGCGAGCGGCGCCGAATACTGAACTCTTTCCGACGGCCGCCAGTCAATCTGAAATGCTCGGCCGCTTGATAGAGCGCCTAACGAGCCGCCTTGGTCCGGATGCCGTCACGCGCATCGCCATCACGGCGGACCATCGGCCGGAAAAATGCACTGTGCATGTCGCTCCCGTTCCTGCAAAGACAGCGACCGCCAAAAGCGGATTGTCCGGCACATCCTTCCCACCGCGGCCGACCTGGTTGCTAAAAGCACCGATCCCACTGGTCACTCGCCAGAACAAGCCGTTCTACGGTGCACCGCTGAGGCTACTGATCGGTCCGGAGCGAATCGAAACCGGGTGGTGGGATGACGAAGTGATCGCCCGCGACTATTTCGTTGCGCTCAATGAGTCGTTTCACCTGGTCCTCTGGGTATACCGCGCACGTATCAGCGCCGACGACGAGGAACCCGGCTGGTTCCTGCATGGCTTCTTCGCGTAGGAGGTCAAGATTTTCTCGATTCTTTCGGCGTATGCGGAGCTGCACTGCGTCACATGCTTTAGCTTCCTCCGTGGCGCCTCACATCCGGAGGAGCTGGTCGCACGGGCGGCCAAGCTGGGATACACCTCGCTGGCCATCACCGACGAAGGCTCCCTCGCCGGTGTCGTACGGGCCCACGTCGAGGCGAAGAAACACGGCTTGCACCTCATCATCGGGACCGAAATCACCCTGGAGTGCGGGCTGAAGCTTGTGTTGCTGGCCATGAATCGAGATGGCTACGGCAATATCGCCGAGCTGTTGACTGTTGGCCGCCGCCGCGCGCCCAAAGGGAGCTACCTGCTGCGGCGCGAGGACATTGTCTTCAACGGTAAGCCACGACATGGAGCGGCGCACCTGCGTAATATGATGGGCTGCTACGCCGTCTACATCGGCAATCGGGCGTTGCCCGATGAAGTGTTGATGGAACAGGCGGCGTGGTTTGCCACCGCCTTCCCAGACCGCGCCTCGATCACTGTGGAACTGCTGCAGATGCCGGATGATGATATGTGGCTGGAGCGGCTAACGGCGCTGTCGAACGCGACCAAGCTTCCCTTGGTGGCAGCCGGCGATGTCCAGATGCATGTTCGTTCCCGCAAGCCGCTTCACGACACCATCACGGCGATCCGGCTTGGGAAGTCGATCGCCGAGTGCGGCCTGGAGCTCCATCCCAATGCGGAACAGCACTTGCGGCAGAGGATCCGCCTCGCGCAAATCTATTCGCGCCCGCTCCTCGAGCAGACACTAGAGATTGCTGCGCGCTGCACGTTCTCGCTGGATCAAGTCAGCTATTCTTACCCGGACGATATCGTGCCCGCCGGCGAGACGGCAACCAGTCATTTGCGCAATCTGACCTATCAGGGCGCGTCTCAGCGCTACCCCAACGGAATCCCGGCAAAAATCCAAGAATTGATCCTCCACGAGCTGGCTCTGATAGAAGAGCTCGCCTTTGAAGTTTATTTTCTCGTGGCTGGCGATATCGTCGCGTTTGCGCGCCGGCAGGGCATTTTGTGTCAAGGGCGGGGTAGCGCCGCTAACTCGGTAGTGGCCTATTGCCTGTTCATTACGGAAGTCGATCCCTCGCGCATGAACTTGCTCTTTGAACGATTCGTTAGCCGAAGTCGGAAAAACGAGCCGCCGGACATCGATATCGACTTCGAGCACGAAAAGCGTGAGATCGTCATCCAGGAACTCTACCGTCGTTATGGCCGTCATCGAGCCGCACTTACTGGTGCCGTCATTACCTTTCGGCCGCGGTCAGCCATAAAGGACGTCGGTAGGGCTCTAGGGATGGACTTTGCGCAGCTGAACGCACTGACGTCCTCGCAAAACTGGTGGAACGGGAACAGCATCGATCAGGAAGGCCTGCGGGAGCATGGACTCGATCCCGAGTCCCCCATCGTCCAAAAACTAGTCGCCCTGTGTGAAACGTTGCTTGGCTTCCCCCGCCAGCTGTCGCAGCATGTCGGCGGTTTTGTGATCGCGCAGGACAGTCTGTGCCGGCTGGCGCCAATCGAGAACGCCGCGATGGCGGACCGCACTGTCATTGAGTTCGACAAAGACGATATCGAAGTGCTCCGGTTCATCAAGGTCGACGTACTGGCGCTTGGCATTCTTTCCGCAATCAGGCGGGCGCTGGACATGATCAGTGACCGCACCGGCGAGATCTTAACCCTCCAGGATGTGCCAAGTGAAGATGCGGCCACGTACGAAATGATTTGCAAGGCAGAGACGGTCGGGGTCTTCCAAATCGAATCGCGCGCCCAGCGCTCCATGCTCTTGCGCATGCAGCCTCGAACCTTTTTCGACCTGGTCGTGGAAGTGGCATTGGTGCGGCCGGGACCTATCCACGGCGAGATGGTGCATCCGTACTTGCGCCGGCGGCAGGGCCTCGAACCGATCGAGTATCCCAGCGAGGAGGTGCGCGAGATCCTCGGGCCGACCTTGGGCATTCCGATCTTTCAAGAGCAGCTGATGCAGCTCGCCATGGCCTGCGGCGGTTTCTCGGCGGATGACGCCGACCAGCTGCGGCGCGCGCTCGGCTCCTGGAAAAAGAAAGGGCAGCTGGAGGAGTACACGAATAAGCTGGTGACCGGCATGCTCGAGCGCGGGTATGACGAAAATTATTCGAGGCGCATGGCCAAATTCGGAGAGGCGTTTGCCTCGTATAGCTTCCCGTTGAGCCACAGCGCGAGCTTTGCGCTACTGGTTTATGTGAGTGCCTGGCTCAAATGTCACCAACCCGCGATCTTCCTCGCCGCGCTGCTGAACAGCCAGCCGATGGGCTTCTATACGCCCAGCCAGTTAATTCAGGACGCGAAACGCTTCGGCGTGAAGGTGCGCCCGATCGATGTCACGGTGAGCGAGTGGGATGCCACGCTCGAAGAACGAGAAGAGTATCCCGGCGATGGCAGCGGGCAGCCGATTGTGCGCTTGGGACTGCGCCTAGTGAAGGGATTATCCATCGAAGGCGCCGATAATCTCACGATGGCACGCGCAATTCAGCCGTTTTCCAGTGTGGAGGACATGGCCAAGCGGGCGAACCTGTCCACACACGATCTTCAAGCGTTGGCAAAAGCCAATGCACTAGTCGTACTGGCTGGCCACCGCCGCCAGGCAGCATGGGAAGTCGCCGGCATGCGGCCGATGCCAAAGCTGCTCCGCGACGCTCCAATCTATGAAGAATCGCTTGAGCTGCCGGCGCCGACAGAAGGGGAGGATATCGTCGCTGATTACCACAGCACTGGCCTGACGCTGCGTCGGCATCCGCTGGCGTTGCTCCGCGATCGCTTCACCGCCATGAATCTCAGTTCGGCCGAAGAGCTGCAGACTTTCCCAGACAGGAAGCTGGCCAGAACCACAGGCATCGTCACCGGACGCCAGCGCCCTGGCACGGCCAATGGCGTCATGTTCGTGTCCATAGAAGACGAGACAGGAACAACACAGGTGATTGTCTGGCCGAGCTTGGTGGAAAAGCAGAAAAAGGAGGTGCTGAACGCTACCTTGCTGACCGTCTACGGCGTCTGGCAACGGGATGGTGCCTCAACGCATCTAATTGCCAAAATGCTAGTTGATCACACAGCCATGCTTGGGGATCTCAATAACATCAAGAGCCGCGATTTCCATTGACCTATTCTTTACTACTTGACCTTCGGTAAAGACAAGCGTATCTTTACTATACGTCACTTAGTAAGGACATCGCCATGCCAACCTTAAGCCAAAAGAGGCAAGTTACCTTGCCTAAAGACCTATGCGACCGGCTGTTAGTGCAGCCGGGCGATGATTTGTCGTTCCTTGAATACGGGGGGCGGATCACGATCATAAAGAAGGTCAAGGGCAGCAGTGATGGCAAATTGAAACATTTAAAAGCTGATGCCAAATATTCTGACGATGATTCCATGCAAGACATCATTTCACAACGTCACGAACCCACGCAGCGGAAAAAGCACGCGGCATGATTGCGATCGACACAAATGTCCTATTGCGCCGTCTGCTCAATGATGACGAAGCACAAGCAAAGCGGGCGCGAATGATCTTTGACCGGGCCAGCCAAATCCTGATTACCGATGTAGTGCTAGTCGAGACGATCTGGACTTTGAGGGGAAAGCGTTACAAAGCGTCAAAGGACGATGTTGAAGCTGTCGTCATGGGATTGCTGGAAGAACCCAACGTCGTATTCGAGAGCCAGCAGGCTGTGTGGTCAGCGCTCAATGATTACGTCAATGCGCCTTCAGTTAAGACTACAGACGGAATGCGTACAGCAGACCTGGCAGACGCCTTGGTTGTCAATAAAGCTAAGGTAATGATGGAGCAATGGGGGCAGCCGTATGAAACAACATACACATTTGATCAAGCAGCTCAAGCCTTAAACGGAAGCAAGGCACCGCCTTTGTCCTGACCAAAGGAATGAAACCATGGTTACCTATCCGATTACCGTTCGAGCGCCTGAGGGACGTCGTGTTTATCGGTCTATTTGTACCAGGTGTGATTTTCGGTGCCGCCGGCACCATGTGGTAGAGACAATGGAAAGCGGTCGTGATGAAAATATCCGGTGCATCTCAACTTCGATTTACAATTGAACATGCACTGGAAACGCACACAGAAATAAAAATGAAAAGCCCGATGAGCACAGCACTGAGGAGGGGCATCTCGCCCCAAGCTTTTGGACTCGTCCTAAGCTGTGTCGCCCTCATTACTGGCAGCAATGCTGCTGCAGTCACCCCAACCCCAGTTCACAAGATAACCTGCCGCACCTGGATCACTCAGAAACCCGAGCTGCAAGAAGCATGGCTGCTGGGCTACCTTCAAGGATCCAGTGAGGTTTTGAAGATCGCCGGGGCCCGCACTCATAACTTGTTTTGGGCATTGGATTCCGTTGGTGAAGGCACAGAACGGGTAAGAGCACTCTGCCGCGATGATCCGGAAATGCTAATGCAAAAAGCGGGTTTTAAGTTCACAAGAGAGCTGGTCCATGCATGGCAAGCTAAGTGGGCCTCTGAAAGTAAAAAACGAAACCAAAGCCCAAAAGCCGAACCGCCGGTAGCCGAATGAAGGAATGAACTGTAAAGGCCTACAAATTCGAAAAATCTCATTGACCGTCGGGTTAGCCTACGATCGCTCCTCTTGCGACTCAAGCATGGGTCCTGTGTAATGTGGCACCAGTCGCAGCCGATCAATAAAGGCTCTCTGTTCCGTGTCGGAGAGGAGGGCGTAAGCCGCAAAATCGGACTTGATGTCGTCCAGGTAGGTCTCCCGAACGACAATGATTAGCTCATTGGTCATATAGGACCGCTGCAGGACCTCTGATCTGTATTCGCGCCGAAAACGAACAGTGATTCGCTCGTCGATTTTCTCAAATTCGATATCTACCATCGTGCGTCCTTTGCATTTCAAATTGGTGAAACATCCTGCCGCCGCATCTTAGCAACACTATGGCATCCGAAGTGGCATGGAAGTGGCCGACACTCAAGGCGGATATTGAATACACGGACCAAAGCTGCGATGATGTAGTTTCCAAAAGGAAAGATAGTCTCACACCTTCTGTCGTTGGTCCTTACGTTCCGCACCAAGCCACGCAACTCCAAAGTATCCGTATGTTCGCAACAGATAGTCCGGTCGCCATCGGCTCCGCAAGGAGTGCTGTAGATCTTGGCATAAACGAGATCCCATTTCCGCCAAACTTTGTCCCACGCTACGTGGCTATGGATGCCGGCGGATGTTGGCATGCATTCGATACCTGTCCAACTTACGACGCCGGTGAATGGACCGCACAAGGTGGGAAGTGGCACGAACTCGGCATTGATGGCGTTGAAATTACTTCGGCATGCGCGCGAGGCCTTACTCCAAGAGACTGTCTCTTTGAGATTGACGAAACACCTAGCAATGTAACTGGATAAATTTATGTTCACTTCAGATTATCTACAGGCACTTCGGAGCAAGCTTGGACTGACGGAGCCAAGCGAAATAGCTAGGCTGATCGGGGCATCGCCACACTCGGTCCGTTTGTACGAGAAGGGAAGCGTGCAGTTCCGCGACGAAGTTGCTGTAAGAGTGGCGAAACTGCTCGACGTGAATCCAAGTATCGTGCTCCTTGATATGTACATTGCCCGTACATCTAGTGAGGAGGCCCGCCTCGCGCTGACACAAACCCGCGCAAACCTTTTTGACGCTGAGCTTTTGACCAAGGATTGCTGGAAAGCAGATAGCCCTAAGACTAGCGAACTGTTCTAGGTCAGTGATAGGATCTTTGCCAAACGAACGGGCAAATGGTTTGGCATTACTCACGGGACGAAACGGTGCAGGGTTACACGAGAAAAATTGTCTATGTCAGTGTCTATGAGGCGATCGCCATTGCTATCTGCAGCGTGAGCTTTGCAGCGATCTCGGGCAGCAGCCTGGGGTCAGCAACGGTGCTTTCGATTGCGGCTTCTGCTATTGCGGTGACTTGGAATTACGTCTTCACCAGTGCATTTGAAGCGTGGGAATCCCGTCAGGTCGTACGCGGCCGCAGCATCAAGCGACGCATTAGCCACGCAGTAGGTTTTGAAGGCGGCCTGCTCCTCATCTTCGTGCCATTGATGGCCTGGTGGTTGAAGGTGAGTCTGATGCAGGCCCTAGCAATGAATATCGGGTTGGCCGCTTTCTTCCTCTGCTATACCTTCGTATTCAGCTGGACGTTCGACAGAATCTTTGGCTTACCGGCATCTGCACGCGCTTGATCATTCGCCCTTCAGAGCCTCAGTCACCGGACCAGATCCTCAAATGAAACTGCTGAAACTTTAGGCAATCTGTCTCGATGCCGCGCCATAGCTCGCTTGAGGAAAATCAAATGCATCTTGCCCACAAGGTTATCCACACATTCTGTGCAAACCTTGAATGAAGAGCAACAATCACCTTTTACTAGGACTGTTGCGAATCAGTGCTCGTCATGGTGGCGGCCCGCCAGGATCGGATCTATCTCCCTAAGCGCCTCGAGAAAATGAGCTTTGAGACGTACCAAGGTTTCGGTCTCATCAACTTCGTACCTTCCATACCCTTGCGCTAGCAGTCTCACCATCCCTCCAAGGACAACTCCCCACTCGTCGATTTCCGCGAGTGCCCGGTCCCTAGTCGTATTAGGACCGCCCATACGCAAACTCGCGTGAGACATGTTATCTGCCCACCAAACGCGAGCGAGTTCGATGGCTTTTGTGTCGCCTTCCACTTGGGGGGGTATTTTCAGTTCATGCATGACGATTTCTTCAGGAATGGTCAACGAGAACCATATCGTCCGGTGGATTGGCTTCGATTTTCAATAGCACCATCCGTTATGGACATCAACTTGGGGCGATGAGGACCGTATGCATATCAGGACTCGATCATCTAACCGGTGCAGAAAGAAGTCCACACCACATCACGGTATTGCAAACGACCAGCTGATTCATGAAATATCCCAGCCCGAATCCCATAAAGCCGAGCATGAACTGTGTCACTGGTTTAGCGCCGGCCGTCGACCGAGCAACGAAGGCAGAGACTATCGCCGCCAAAACTCCACCTGGCAGCGAGAAGATATGCCCTAGCCCCAACAGGCCCTCCGGCTTGGCCGCAGTCCAATTGACGACCATAAACGCAAGCAATGAGGTGGTGATTGCTGTAGCGGCTCCGGTGAGGAACATCGGGGCTGGCCGGATCGCGATGCAGATCCCGACGATCACAGATGGGACGACCAGGTAATACCAGACTCCGAGGTACAGTGGATCTCCAGTGAGAACGACCACGATGACCAAAGTCAGCGAGATCACAGCGGCAAGGCTAGTGTCTTGTAAGGTGGTGATATTTTTGTTTTCCAAGGTGGCATCCACACGTCGTTGGTATGAGTGAAGGCTATAGCTTTGGAAACGTAATCAAAAGCCGGGGTGGGGCTAGTAGCGTTATGCAGGACTGAAAGTAGCCATATGCGCGATCAGAGGGAGAGCGCCACGCCTTGAGCTGTGCTCCCTCTAACGCCCATAGGAAGCGTACTGCCATGTTGCGAAGCATCCGCCGGCAGCGCCGCAGAGGAACGCGATAATCATGCCGATATGCGTCATCGTAGCCAATCGGATGTCCCACGCTGCCGACTGGAGGTATGGTTGGCTTGTGTATAGCTTGAACCACATGGGCACTACGCACCATGTAATCACCGTCGGTAGTCCAAGCACTGCTGTCCACATAATCGCAATCGCCGAAAAACGCGACAGCTTGCCCCGCGCCAGCCAGCGATTGAGGGCTTGGTGCAGAGCACCGATCACAACCAGGAAAGGAAGAAGAATACTCGTGACTAAGGCGAAGTTTTCCATGCGCAGCTACCAACAGTTTCACGCCGCGTAGGATACAGGACAACTATTAGTTTTGAAATGCGCCTTTACAACAGATAGACGCGCGTTACTTGCGTGTTCATCCACTTTAAGAACCTAACCCTCGTGGAACGTACTGGTGTAATCAGAAGTTTCTCAGAATTGGTTGGCACGGCCGCGTAAGCTTTTCCTATGCAGCATGTGAATGAGTTTAAGGGGCTCTGCACAGCGGTGATGAACGGATCAATAGGAAAACTGAGGGACTGTAGGATGAAGAAACCACGCGACAATCAGCGATCACGCGTATATGCCTGGGAGAAGGCAGTAACTAATGCCTTTACCGATCGACCGGTCTTCACAACACTCGACGAGTGTGCGGCGTGGCTGGAGCCGATATGGCGAGCAGAGCGCAGCCGCTTGGGCAGGGCAGGGGTCAAGATGCCCGAGATCGAACGGCCCTCACGTGGCCAGCGCCGGCCTCTCGCTCACCACGATCACCGGATCACCTTGCCGAGATGGGCGAGAAACCCGTGGGTCATTCTTCATGAGGCGGCGCATCGCTTAGCACTATCTGGCGAGGCACACGGCGGCCGCTTCGTCGGCATCCTGATAGGACTGGTAGCGCGCCACGACGACCGCGATGCAGAGGAGCTCATGCGCCGCGCTGACGAGATGGGCGTCAAGTATCACGTTCGTTCCATCGGTCTGGTTCCTGACCGAGGTCCCGCGTGGCATGTTGAGAACGTGATCCGCCAAACTGGTCCGCTAAACGTGCCGGGGATCTTGGCCGAGCTGGAAAGTCGGAGCCAACAAGTCTTCTCCCTACCGCAAATCCGCGGCGCCGCATTATCGCTGGTGCGTGCCGGTAAGGCTCGCTACGACGACAAGAAGCTGTTGCTCGTCGCATAAGCGACGTAAGCACCAAGACAACCAAGGATCGAACATGCGATACAGGCATGAGGTGGGACTCGGCAGCGGTGATCTACTCGGCTGGTTAGCGTCTCCGGAATCAGGCCGCGGGGCGCCGTCCTCAATGGACGCAGCTGACCATCCGTTGTACGACAACCGCACCATCCAAATGGTCGCTGATGACATCGTTGCCGAGGCACTAGCGGCAGATGCCGGTAGCCGTCGCGTCCTCGCAAAAGGACGTAGTCCGGTCGCGGGACAGGTCGTTGGCGTTCGTCTGCATCTTCCGTTGGCAAAGAGGGGCATACCCGTCCAGACTGTTCATGCAGGGAACCAGTCCGACGGCTATACCCGCGGAAAGGGGCTTTACAACGGCGAAGCGTTGACATACCTGAAATGTGTCCGACTTCGCAATGCCTGGTTCAATGTCGGTCAGGTAGCTCGAGAGAAGATTGCCTCAGGTGCAGAGGCCAAGCACCCGATGGCTTCCATTGACGGCGAATTTTCATTGGATGCCCCGGAATTCACGGGTGTGGAGATCTCACTCAACCCAAGACGGGTTCATCTCTTCGTCGACGGACACAACCGCCCGATCCAGTATGCGGAGCACGTAACGATATATGGCCATAGAGCGTTCGTGCACGGTCGTCTTTCGTTCCACGACCACAGCACCGCGCCTCCGAAGGTTGGTGATACCTTAAGTGCAGTTTGTCTATGAAAGAATGGGCGTACCAATGCGTTCTATTTTTGCTAGCGATGCCCTATCGTATGCCGTGCGCGGAAGGTAAACTAGTCGGATTACTACCGCTTTACAATCTGCTTTTCTAGAACTATTCAGGATACAAATGACTCACTCCGTAAATTTGTTTCGATCACAATCGCTCGCCGTCTTGGCGGCAGCAACATGCAGTGTTAGCGCCTTTGCAAATACTCCTGACAAGATCTGTGCTGGACAGGTCTGCCTTGGTATGGATGTGAGCCAAGTAGCAAAGATTAGCTTGGATGAAAGCGGGACATTCCCCTTCTCTTGGCACAAGGGTTCGGGGACAATCTTCGGTTTGGACTCTAAAGGGCAAAAGCTTTATTACACCGGTGGTGATCTGACCAGGAAAAATGCAAATGAAGTATCCGAACGGATTAAGACCGTGTGCACACCTGACTCCGTCTCCGGAAGGGTCAAGGCAAGCGATGGACAGCTCATCAGATTCACGATGCGGCCGGTGATGGCCGATGGCAATGCAAAATTTTTCGTGGCTGAGATCAGCCGCACACTTCCGGCAAATATGAGCGAGAGCGAACTTAAAGCCTTCGAGAGCCAGGTTCGTGAGCGTTATGGCGACGCCTACACCACAGGATCACCCACAGTGGTAACAAAACCGACAGCGAATATCAAGAATGATTTTGCTTTGGGCAGGATGCTGCAGCTACGCCAGCCTTGGGAAACAAACCGTTCGAAACTATTACAGCAACCCGGTTGTTCGGATGTGGCTCGCATAGATTAGGACCAGATGGCCTTGTAAGCCAGAAAGTGCGTAACCGTACCGAGCAAATTCCCGTTTAATTTTCGAAGGAGAGTAATCTATGTCAAAAACACGTCGCCAGCGCGATAAAACACTTAAACGCAAAGAATCAGCACAGCTACGGGCCGCACGGAAAGCCGTCAAACGAGGAACGCCGGGTGCACAAGAAAAACTGGATCGCCTCGTTGAGTCAAGGGAATTTAAGCACAACGAAGATCTGTTGCTGGGAAAGGTTACGAACCCTTGGTGATGTGGTGGTGGAATCGACCCCTGGTTTGTCAGGCAGTGTCAGACCCTAACGCAAATATTAACGAATCGGACCGTTGGGCCCGAACCATCCGTCCATCGAAAGATTATTCTCTCGGCAGAACTCACGGAGGCTTTGGTAATCAATGATTTTGCCTAGATCGAGGTCTGGAATCGTTTCCCAGTCGGGGAAGTAAAGTGATCCGCCTACCAGGTATTCGACATGGCTCGGATCGGTCGTCTCTAGATCCGCGCCAACCCAGTATCGTTCTGCGTCTTCTCGACGCTGAGAATCGCAGACACGTTGAAACAAGCGAATATCTCCGGGAAAGACGTAACCGTCCTTTAAGATCCTGCACCTGAAAATGCCCCGCTCACCACGGAGTTCGTTTAGTCGTATTTGGGCCACGTCATGGCTGGCGCTCACAAAGTAGCATTCCAACCGAGAGGGGGCTTCCGGCCGCACTTGCTTACGTACCTCTTCCAGCAGGTCTTCTGCATCCTTCGTCTGGCCACTACGAAGGTTCTCAGGAGCGGCATTGGGAACACCCAAAAAGCTATTAAGGCTTCGCATGTCGGCCGATCGTGCTGGGGCCCGTCCATGATTACATCTAGCGTTGGCTAAAGCCAGAGCCAAGTCCTGCGGCCTAAAATCTAACCGTGACGGGCCTAACTGAGTGGGAGCTGCGTACCAGGCAAGCCAGTCAAAGGCTGGGATGAACATACCGTTCTCTTCCCAACCGTTCTTCTTATCATTCCACATGATTCATGCCTCCCTGTGCAGTGTTTCACCCGGCGTTGTCGTTCAGCCGCACTACCGACTGAGCGTTCGACGTAGGGCTGTTTAGGATGGCAAGTATCTTTTGGAGTTCCGTAATTTCCTTCTGGGCTGTTGCAAGCTGCGTCCCTAAAGTTTCCGCACGTCCTGTCTCGGCCTTCCTGAACTCCTCCTGCGCGGTCGACCGGGCGTCGGCCGCAGTACGCTCTTGTACTGCAGTCCGCAGTTCATTCTGAAGACGATTTTGGCCTTCATTGAGCCGTGCGTTTTCCTTCTCAAGCTGGGCAGTCTTCCCTGTGAGCTCAGCACGCTCTGCAAGAAGCATGGCAAGTTCACCTCTGGCATGTGCGATTTCACCCTTCAATGCTGATATTTCCAAGTTCCGGTCAGACAGTTCGCCTGCGTGAGTCTGGTGGACCAATTCCACTTCGTCCGTCCGTGCACGACGCTCAGCGAGGAGGGCGGCGGCGTGCTCCTGACGCATGGCGTCCATGCGGGACTCCATTTCAGCGATCCGGTTGTTGAAGCGTGCTTCTTTCTCAGCAACGTCCCTCCGGACCTCCGCCAATTCGTTTTCGGCGCGGCGGCGGGCGTCGCCTTCATCCACGTCCGGTGAAGTAAAACTGCCCACGCACAACCTTCGCAAGTCGTTGAATTAGTTACCCGATACCATTTTGCCTTGGCACATTTACTTCATTAAAGTTGGAAGTAAATCTGTCAATTCCCGAATCTCTCTCCTACACTTCTTCCAGCCGTAGTAATCGGCTTGGAGTGGCGATAGTGACGAACCTGCGGTTCTCTAAAGCAATAAGCAACTTCAGCCCCTACAAAAGTCATCGCTACGATGTGTTTGGCCCGAAGGTGAACCGTAATCTCACCTTGTTCAGGCCAGCAGCGCTCAACACATGGCTTCAGCTGGAAGCCGATCCACTCGTTCTGTACTACTGCGAGCGTCCGGTTGCTATCCCCGACACTGCGCCCAAACGGGTCGTTGACTTTTGGGTTGCCTACTCCGCTCGAGAAGAGCTCTGGCTGCTCGAGCCCAACAAAGCGAACCCGCCATCGGACGAACGAGAAAGAACGTTGCCTGCCTTTTCTGCCTGGGCTACTTCGCAACGGCTGTTCGTCCGCCATGTCGAGCCCATGGATCGCTGCACACATATGCACTTCCTTGACAACTGGGGCCGCATCGTGCGCACGTTGTCAGCCAACCGCCGTTACCTGACGACGTCGCTGTTGAAGCGCGTGCTGGGCTGCATGGCCGAGCCACAATCGCTATCGTCCTTGATGGAGCTATGCCCAGACGAGGATCCCGTTCTGATTCAAACGGCTACGTTCAGTCTAATCCATACAGGAAGATTGCGTTGCGTTGACATTGACGCCCAGCCGTTGGGCCCTGCGTCCATGTTGGTGGGTGCATGAAAACGCATCCTTTCGGTAGAACCAGTTTCAGTCGCGACTCGTTCCCCGACGAGCTACGCGATCTGTCCGTCTGGCCATCGGTCGATGTCTCAGCACTAGGCGAAGCCGACAGAACCCGCTTTCTCTCACGCCGGCGGGCCATTGAGCTGTACATCGAGAACCCGCAAGTGCCCCTCGCCGACATCAATGTTGCCACTGGCATTGATCCAAAGACAGTCTACCGCCTTATCGATCGGTGCCTGACTACCCATTCCGACGGCCGTATTTACGGGATGCGCGCGGCCATTCCGTATGCCAGACTGAAGCAATACGAGCGAATGCACATGTTCAACAGCGATAATCAGCTGCACGGTCGGGGTCTGGCTGGTGCATTTTCCTTGTTGCTGCAGAAGCAACCCGTCTTGGAAAAACTGCTGCGTCGCTATATCAAGCAGCGCAGTCGTCACCACGGCAAGGCACGCCGTGCGCACAAGGCACTTGCCCGGATTCACAAAGCGTTTCTCGAAAAATGTCGCGCGGTTGGCATCGGACCGCACGAGTATCCATTCAGTCAAGCGATGGCTGGCCTGCGCTCGCTGGCCGCCTACTTGCAAAAAACGGAGAGCCGCGCACTCATCCCAATCCATGACGACCCAATGCCAGAGGGAACGCACTTCGACCCGCCGCTCGTGCCGTAGTCACCACCCGCAACCCGCGCATTCGAAGTTGTCGAGTTCGATGGCCACAAGATCGATCTGCGGTTGACTGTCCGGCTTATGGATCCACTCGGTTTCGAGACCATGCTGGAACTGACTCGCATCTGGATCCTGGTCTTGCTCGATGTTGCCAGCCGTGCCGTCATTGGCTACAAACTCGCCCTTCAAGGGAGTACAACAAGGACGACGTTGCTGGTGCTCTGCAGGCGGCGTTGACACCGTTTCAGCCGCGACATTACAAGATTCCGGGCCTAACCATACGTACCGGAGGCGGATTCCCGTCTGCAGTCCTCCCCCAAACGCGTTATGCATGCTGGGAATGGTTTCGCTTTGACGGAGCTAAATCACACCTTGCGGTTGATACGGTCACCCGCCTAAATCAGATTATTGGGTGCTGGCCTGACAATGGGGCAGCCGCCGAGCCGAACGAGCGTCCATTTGTCGAGCGTTTCTTTCATCTCCTTGCACGCAATTTTGCGCACCGCTTGCCCGGCACGACGGGAAGCAGTCCGGAATCAATTGAACGCTTGCTGAATGACCCGCACGGAAATATCAGCCTGCTTGTCGAACTTGAGGAACTTGAGGATATGGTGGAAGTACTGGTAGGCGACTACAACGGCACTTCCCACAGCGGCATCTCCAATCGGACGCCCCTTGAGGCGATGGCGCAGCTACTCGCGCGGGATACCGGCTATTTGCGTACGCTACCGCGAGTTGTTCAACAAAATCTTTGCCTACTACAAGAAGCGCGAATCAAACCTATCAAAGGCGACGATGTCTCCAACCGTCCGCATATCAATTTCCAAGAAGTACGCTATAGCAGCCCGATTTTGTCGAGCAGCTCCGCATTGATAGGTAAAAAGCTTCGCGTGTATTTTGATGTGCGCGACATCCGCACCGTGAAAGCCTTTTTTGAGGATGGTACTGAGCTTGGGATTCTGACCGCAGCCCGCCCGTGGTGCTACACGCCGCATTCGCTGCGCGTGCGGCAGGAGATTTTCCGACTCAAGCGGGCCGGCAAGCTTCAGTACCGGGACGGCGATGACCCCGTCGAGTGCTGGGCAAAATACAAACGTCAACAGGCAAGAACCAGCAAACGCGCAGCGACCGATTTGGCGAAGGCGAATTCGAATCGCAAGGCGCTAGCCAATGAAGGCGTGGCCACACCAGTCACGAAATCGCAATCAGACGCGGTATCGCCACCAGGCAAAGAGTTGCGCTCACAGAATGTGGTCCCCGCGGTGAAGAAACCGACCGAACCCGTGGCCGCTGCCGGACCGCCCCAAGCGCGAATACTGAAGATCAGGCGCACCATTACTTTCTAATCGGGAGGATACTTTGGCCGACACCTATCATCGTCCTGTGGCTCTTGACCGCCATCCTGTCGTCGAACAAAAGTACATCGTGCCGACTCCCTCCATCGAGGAAATGTACCTGCGCGTCAAAAAGCTGGTCCGTCTGCGCACCCCTGGCGGCATCGTCTTTGCTCATCCACGCTTTGGCAAGACCTATGGTGTGCGATACGTGATGCGCGTCTTGCATGAGGATTACCCGAAGGCGGTGATTCTCAGCTTTGGCTGTCAGAAAAAGAAATCAAAGTCGGACGATGCGTTTTTTTCATTGCTGCTGGAAGCAGTCGGCCACCCGGGCGCGCTCATGGGCAGTATTCCGAAGAAGCGGACCCGGCTCAATGAGCGGATCATGGAGTTGGTGAGTCGTTCCGGTTACAACTGGTTCATCATGTTCGCTGACGAGGCACAGCGACTGGACGTCATCGAGTATGAATGGCTTCGTGACGTCCACGATGAGCTCGAGCGGCATGGCATCCGGATGATTACGCTGCTTGTCGGGCAGCCGCAGCTACTGAATCAGAAAAGTGCATTTCGCCTGAGTCGTGAGACGCAGATCGTGTCGCGCTTCATGATTGACGAACTGCAGTTCCATGGCCTGTTGTCCGCGGATGACCTGGCCACTTGTCTGGCTGGCTATGACGAAGCACGCTTTCCCGTCAAGAGCGACTGGCCGTACACGCGCTTCTTCCTACCGGCCGCCTACAGCACAGGATTCCGGCTGGTCGACCAGGCGGCGGCCCTGTGGGATGCTTTTGAGGATGCCCATGATGATGCAGGGTTTTCCTATGATTTGGAAATTCCCATGCAGTACTTTGCCCGCTCGGTTGAAATTGCCTTGGGCGAAAGTGCAGAGCAGGATGACTACGGTTTCCGGATCACGCCCTCGACCTGGGAGCTGGCAATTAAAGAATCGAATTTTGTCGCGGCGCAGGAAGAGTTGCGGATGGTGATCAGTGATGATCTGGCGGCACAGGCCTGAGCGATGAAAGTGGCGCGCATCCTGGTCGACGAACCGCTGCATCTGGAGAAGAGTTGGTGTTGGCGCGAAGACTGGATACACGGTTTTGATTCCGTCTATGCTCTGCTCTCCAAGTTTGCGATGCTCAATGCGCTCAACGCATCGGAAATCGCCCAGATTTTCATTCGCAGGGACTGCGGCAAAAAGACCGCGATCGTCCGGTCGCCGGCCGTGGACCTACGTCACAGCGCGATGTTCGATCTGGCGCAGATGGCGCGATTGTTGCGCCTGCAGACACAGCACATCCAGCAAGCGTTCTTGCCAGAGCAGCTCGCAAACGGCCGGCGACGGTTCCGGGACATGCTTTGCTGGTGTCCGCAGTGTGCACGAACCGGCTTTCATTCACCAGCGTTTCAGTTGGAGCTGATACGCAGCTGCCCAGTTCACGGCAATCCCATCCGAACGTGTTGCCAGGCCTGCGGCGCATCCATTCCCTACCAGTTGCAAGCGGCGGTCTTTGCCCAGCCCTTCCGCTGTCCTGCATGCCATGCTGATTTTGCGCCAGCGCTGCGCGATCCCAAGGAACGCTTGCTGGCAGCGCTGCCGCCAATGACAAGCTGGATTTCCGATCTTGCTGCCCTGTGTGCATTTGAAGACCGCACCTTGCCAACTCGGCAGGACATCAATCGCCAGCGAATACGCGCCGGACTGGGCCCCGTTGTATTTGCCAGCAGCAATTGGCAGCGTTCTGCCGCCGACTATCCGGCCTTCATTGATAGCGTATGGCGTGCGTTAGGGGAACAACAGTGGACTTCACGACCGTCAGGGGCTCGCCCCGTCCTGACGGTTGAAACCAAGGGACCATCCGAGTTGCCTATTCGATGTAAGTCGCAGCGCAAACTCGTTCTTCTGCCTGCCATAGTCCGGAACAAAGTAGCGGCGTCCGCGACGAAAAAAGCATGGGATGAACGACTTCGTGCCGGCTACCTGGTCTATGGAGCGGTGCGTCGATACCTGTGGCGGCATGTTCTACGGGACCACCGGTGCTGTATAACGTCAGCGGGATACTGTCTTGACTGGCGCCTGGAAGGAGTCAGCACAGCAACCATTTGTCCTGTGGCGGAGGCATTCCTACGCTGGCGGATGCACTGGGAAGGCAACGGCACGCCATCTAGCCTGCTTGCTCCACAACAAGCTCAACCCTGGGGTTTGGCGAGATGGATGTCTGCTCATGCACCCATTTGCCCTTCGTGCTGGACGCGCGGTGCAGAACAATGGGTATCAAACCACGTACTGGGGCGGCACGCTATAGCGACACTGTGTAGCTTCATGGAGATAGCGCTGGCAAATCAGCAAGGCGGGCGCATTGCTTGGCATAGCGCTACTGTCAGCGCGCGCCATTTACCCTATTGGGCTATCACCGGACGAGACACCATGATCGCTCCAGTAAAGCTGTTCAGTGAATGCGGACGTGTACCGATATTGCTTGCGCTGATCGTGAAATTGCCAATGACAATAGAGCACAAACAACGACACCAGGATGCGTTACAGGGCATTCGCGACACTGCCATGGGATAGAGCGTCGCAACCACATCCGCTCACCTCAGCTACTCCAGCTCGTCTTTGGTCTCGTCGTGGCCAGTTTCGTGATCCATCGCAGCCGCTGCCAGGCTGGTGGCCAGTTCCGGAAAGGCTTCCTTGCGTTCACTGTACCGACTTGTCAGGTAGTCCGAGCGATCCCGCACAAGCAGGGTGAATTTAAAGAGCTCTTCCATTACGTCAACGAGGCGTTCATAGTACGAAGACGGTTTCATTCGGCCATTGTCATCGAATTCCTGATATGCCTTGGCCACCGATGATTGATTTGGTATGGTCACCATCCGCATCCACCGCCCAAGAACCCGCAACTGATTGACAGCATTGAAGGACTGGGAGCCACCTGAGACCTGCATGACCGCCAGAGTTCGGCCTTGCGTCGGACGAATACTTCCCATTTCCAGTGGCAGCCAATCGATCTGAGATTTGAAAACACCGGTCATTGCGCCGTGACGCTCCGGGCTACACCATACTTGCCCCTCCGACCAAGTGGAAAGGCTACGCAGTTCCTGCACCTTCGGATGGTCCGGTGCGCAGCTGTCCACCATGGGCAACCCGTGCGGATCGAAGATTCGGGTTTCAGCGCCGAAGTGCTGCAAAATCCGCTCCGCTTCCAGTGTCAGAAGGCGGCTGTACGACTTTTCGCGTAGCGAGCCGTACAGCAGGAGAATGCGTGGTGCGTGAGTCGACACCTGCGGCGCATCCAGCTTATCTTGAGCAGGGATGTCGACATGCGCAGCACTGATGTTAGGGAGATGCGACAGGTCAGCCATTTGCTTTGATCCTCCGGCCCTCAGCGTCGATAACAGCTTCCCCGTCTTCCTTGCTAAAGGAACCTTTCTGGGGCAGTGGAAGGATGTCCAGCACAACTTCAGATGGCCGGCACAACCGAACGCCAGTCGGAGTAACGACGAATGGACGATTGATGAGAATCGGGTTGGCCAACATGGCTTCCAGCAGTTGGTCATCGGTGAGATTGGGATTCTCCAAACCAAGTTCGGCGTACGGCGTACCTTTTTCCCGTAGGGCTTCGCGAACCGTCAGTCCAGCAGCTGCAATCATTTCGTCGAGGTCTTTTTTGTTCGGCGGGGTCTTCAGGTACTCGATGACCTGCGGTTCGACGCCGGTATTGCGGATGAGTGCGAGGGTATTGCGGGACGTGCCACAACTGGGATTGTGATAAATCTTGATGTCCATAGTGCTTATGCCTTTGCTTCGTACCAGCCCTGCGAACGATTGACGACACTAACGACGAGCAGCATCACGGGGACCTCGATTAGAACGCCGACAACGGTGGCCAGTGCGGCGCCGGACTGAAAGCCAAACAGGCTGATCGCGGTAGCGACGGCAAGTTCGAAAAAGTTGGACGCGCCGATGAGACTGGATGGCCCGGCGACGCAATGGGCAACGCCTAATTTCCGGTTGAGCAAATAGGCAAAGCCGGAGTTGAAGAACACTTGAATCAGGATGGGGACGGCCAAGATGGCGATCACCAACGGCTGCTCGGTGATCGCCTCGCCCTGGAATGCAAACAGCAGCACGAGGGTCAGCAGCAGCGCTGAAATCGAGAATGGGCCGAGTTTCCCGACGGCGCGCTCAAGATGTCCCGGTCCCTTTGCCAGCAACGCCTTACGGATCAGCTGGGCGAGAATGACTGGAACGATGATGTAAAGACCGACGGACGTGATCAACGTATCCCATGGCACAGTGATGGAAGACAGACCCAACAGCAATGCCACCAACGGGGCAAAGGCCACAATCATGATGGCGTCGTTCAACGCGACCTGGGACAGGGTGAAATACGGATCGCCCTTGCAGAGCTGACTCCAGACGAAAACCATGGCCGTGCATGGAGCGGCAGCCAGAAGAATGAGACCTGCAATGTAACTGTCCAGCTGATCGGCCGGAAGCCACGCGGCGAACACATGGCGGATGAACAGCCAACCGAGCAAGGCCATCGAGAACGGCTTCACCAGCCAGTTTATGGCGAGCGTGACACCGATACCACGCCATTGCCCTTTAACCTGCGATAGCGCAGCGAAGTCAATTTTGATGAGCATTGGAATGATCATTACCCAGATAAGTATCCCGACCGGAATATTCACTTGGGCGATCTCGAACTGTGCAATTCCCTGAAAGACCGCGGGCAATGCTTTGCCCAAGACAATGCCAGCAACGATGCAAAGGGTTACCCAGATGGTGAGGTAGCGCTCGAAGAATCCGATTGCCGGCGCAGCGCCGCCAGCAACAGCAGTAGAGTGAGTTGTTGTCATTATGGTCAAGGTAATGGAAAGTGCCGCGTCTTCTCTGAGACACGGCGGTCGAGCGAATCAAGCAGATGTCACAGGCGTATCGCCGATCTTCTTGATTTCCTGTTGGATCGCATGCTTCTCCAGCATGTTCAGCGGCAGGCTCACGAACGCGTTCATCCTGGCCATGATCTGCTTGAAAATCTTTTCAAATGCTTCCCGCTTGTCGTCATCCGAGCCTTCGACGGCTGCTGGATCCTCGAAACCCCAATGGGCAGTCGCTGGATGTCCAGGCCAGATCGGACAGACTTCCCCTGCGGCGTTGTCGCACACGGTAATGATAAAGTCCATATGCGGCGCGCCCGACACGGCAAACTCGTCCCAGCTCTTGCTACGCAGAGTGTCGATTGGGTAGTCGGTCTTCTTTACCTGCTCGATCGCAAAGGGGTTGACCTTGCCACCCGGTTTGCTACCGGCGCTGAAGCCCTGAAAGCGTCCGTGGCCCATAGTCGTGACGAGGGCTTCTGCCATGATGGAACGTGCGGAGTTGCCCGTGCAAAGGAACAGCACGTTGAAGGTCTTGTCAGTCATGATTGTCTTTAAGGTTGATGGTGGAGGTTCCGCCGCAAGCAGATCGCCTGTGACGGACATAAGCTGGAAAACTCAGTGGTTTTTTGTAATGTGGCCGGTGCTTCGCTGCGCGCGATGACGTCATACCCGCGCCGTTCGAAGAACCCGGCGGCCGTTGTGGTAAGCAGATAGAGGGTTGCTACGCCTGCTCCTCTTGCATGCTCCTCTGCAGCAGCGGCTAGCTGTGTGCCCAGCCCCGCGAACTGGTTTCCCGGCCGCACGGCGAGGGAACGCAAGAGTGCGTTGTCGCCGTATCGCTCCAACCCGACGACGCCATGAATGGAATATTCGTCTGCCGCGATCAGGAAATCAGCGAGATGGGCAACTGTCAGATCCTGATATGGCAGGTGAGCGCTCCCAAGAAGATCGCGGAGCGCCGGCAGATCTCGGGCGGTGGCAACTCGAAGCGAAGTCATGGTTCAGCAGCAAGCTCCGGAAGTCGTCTTCGGCGTAGTTGGCACGCAGCACGGTCCCTCTGTGGAAAGCTTGATGCGCGGCTTGGCAAGGGGAACGCAGCAGGCCTCAGTCTCCGTCGTCGAGGCCGCGTCTGGCGAGGACGTCTTGTTGGGCTCGCCAAACACCGGGATGTTATCGAGCGTGTGGAAGGTCTCCCACGCGATGCCCGATGGGTCATTTACCCAGTACTTGTCCGACTTGGCATAGCAGCATGCCACACCTTCTTCTTTTGTCACGCCGGGCCGCAGGGCACCGAGGCGACACTGCATTTCACTCAGTTCGCTGGCCGATTCCACCTGGATGCCAAGATGGTTCAGGCCAGTTTGTGCGCCTCGCTGAGAGATCGCAAAGTTCACTCGAGGGTCGTCGAGCATCCACTTTGCATAGTCCGTCTTGACGACAGTCGGTTCGGCCGCAAACATGCCGGTGTAGAACTGGATACTGGCGTCGAGATTGTCGACGGAGACATGTACGTGCAGGCGTTTCATGAGCAAGCTCCTTCTTCGGAACAGTTGGGAACACGAACGGGAGAACAAACATTGCCGCCGCAGCAGTTTTCGGTCAAAAATCCGAGCACACTATTCATCGCCTCAAAGTTGGCGGCGTAAATCAGCGAGCGCCCCTCGCGGGTCTGCGAGATGAGGCCGGCATGCAGCAGTTCCTTGAGATGGAAGGAGAGTAAGGAGGGGGCGATACCGACGCCATCGGCAATTTGGGTTGCAGGCAACCCGCCTGGACCGGCCTGGACGAGCAGCCGGAATACCGCCAGACGGGTTTCCTGAGCGAGTGCTGCGAGAGCAGCAACAACGTTCTTCACTTCCATTTCAATTATCCTTGAATTATTTTATTCAATGATAGTTGAAGTATCGAACAAAAGCAAGGCGGCTTTTAATGTGCTTACGTTGCAACAGAGAAAACACGGAGAACTAAATGCCTGTTGCAGTAGGTGTGGCACGCCTACTGGTCAGGTGACCACACACTGACGATGGCCTTTAAAGCATTACCTCCGTCGTACTACCACAACCCTGTCCAGCTGTATTTCACTGAACAGCCGTAGGCCTGCGTCACCGGCTTACTCACTGCTTTCCCAGCCAGCGACTCGTCGAGAGCCTGCACGACGTAGTTCGTCGCTGTCTTAATATCTGCCGGATTGGCAGTCGGCTTGCTATCAATCGCACCTGCATACACCAGCTTGCCTGATGGGTCGATGACGTACATATGCGGTGTCGCCTTGGCGCCATAGGTTTTGCCCATCGTGCCTTTCGCATCAACCAGGACCGAAGAAGGCGTCGCCTTGTGCGACTTCATCCAATTGCCCAATGCGGCCGCCTCTTCGGAGGTGCTTTCATAAGTGGTGTGCACGGAAAGCCAGACTACGCCTTTGTCGACGGCATACTTCTGAACTGCCGGCATGTTGCCGCTGTTGTAATGTTTTTGCACGAACGGGCAGCTCGGATTAAACCATTCCAGCACGACGTATTTGCCCTTGAACTGGGAAGACGATACCGTCTTCCCAGCGACGTCGGTCGCCGTGAACGATGGGGCTGTTTGTCCGACGACGGCTTGCGCTGATGCTGTACCAGCGGCGGCTAACATAAACGTTGCAACGATGGCTTTCATGAACATTTCCTTTATAGGGTATTGGTTTGCGGAATTGACTTGCTGAGAACTTCTAGCGTCTGGCGCACTTCCGCAACGCTGAGTAGTTCGGAGAGCAGCTTCGGCTTGTTTGAGCTTGGAGCGTAAAAGGCATACACCGGCACGCCGCTGCGTCCCAGGCGAGTCAGCTCCTGAGTAATTCTTTCGTCCCGGCGTGTCCAGTCGGCACGCAGAAGCAGCACGTTTTTCGCCGCAAACTCCTTCAGGAGCGCTTCGTCGGAAAGTGTGGTGCGTTTGTTGTACTGACAGGTGACACACCAGGCTGCGGTGAAATCAACGAATACCGGGCGGCCTTCCTGCCTTGCACGTTCTACTGCCTCTGTCGACCACGCATGCCAAGCCGAGGTGGTTGCCTCCTTTCCGGATACATCCGTCAACGGCTCGCTTTGCAGCGACGGCCACGCCCAGACCGAAACAGCAACCACCAGGGCGCCTGTGGTCCCCATCGATGCCAGCTTGTTCCAGTTGGTGCGCATTGGGATACCAGACATCCAAGCAGCAAACGCCACGGCGACTAGCAATGCCAGGATGGCGGCCACGCCATTGATGCCAATCTGCTGACCAAGAACCCAAATGAGCCAGACAACGGTGGCGAACATTGGGAACGCCATGAACGTCTTGAAGCGCGCCATCCAGGCGCCGGGGCGAGGCAAGAGGCGGGCGAGACGCGGAAACAGGCTGGCCGTCAGATAAGGCGCAGCCATGCCAAGGCCAAGCACGCCGAAGACGGCCATTGCCTGCGGCGTCGGCTGCGTCAAGGCCGCACCAAGAGCTACACCCATGAACGGCGCAGTACAGGGTGAGGCAATAAGCACCGTCAGCACGCCACTGAGGAAATCGTCGGCGACCGGATTGCGGGCACGCGCCGATGCAATGCCGCTTGGAAGCACGCTACCGAATTCGAACAGGCCGGCCAGATTCAAGCCGATCAGGCTAAACAACACAGCTAATGCCGCGACGAACATCGGCGATTGCAACTGAAATCCCCATCCCAACTGCTCGCCGCTGCCGCGCAAGGCCAGTAGCAAGCCCGCCAGAAGCAGGAACGACGTCACCACGCCGGCGGTATAAGCTAATCCGCCTGCAACGACTTTCCGCCTATCACCCGCATGCTGGGCAAAGCCAAGCACTTTGAGCGACAGAACCGGGAACACGCACGGCATGAGATTGAGGATAGCGCCGCCGAGAAAGGCAAATACCAGACTCAACAGCCAAGGTGTGGCGGGTGTACTGTCGGGAAGCGAATCGGCTGCAGGTGAAGCCTCCGATCCAGGCTGCGGCCATGGCCCCTTAACATCGAAACTCACGAGAATGCCGGATGACTGATGCCCAGCGGTCAACACGGCATGCATGGAAGCGGGGCTTTCGCTGCGCTGCGCTGACAACGGCAGACGCATCGCGAGTCGGTCCCCATTCCATTCAACTATGGGCGCAGCTGCGCTTTCAACGACCCCGGCTGTCTCCACAAACAGCTGCACCGGTTTCCCTTGCAGTGATGACGGTACGCCTTGCATAGCCACTACCAGCTTGTCGGCATCCACGTGAGCTTCGGCCCTCAATGTCGACACCGTTCGCGGTTGGTTCGCATGGGCTTGGGCGAACAGTGCCGCATGAGCGGTCATCGGCTGTGTCGGGAGCTCAAGCTTGAACTCGCCGTACTCAGGGATACAGACGTCTTTGCAGACTAGCCAGTCCGCGCGCAGCGACACGGGCAATGATGCCCCTGTAAAGCCGTCTGGTACCGTGACAGGTACCGCAAGCAATAGATCTCCCTCGTAGCCATAGTTCATGAGAGGGCCGAACGGCAATTGTTTGGGCGTCGGCCACGCGATTTCGCCAGCGACAAATCCGGCCGGCAGCGTCCACGTCAGGCTCGTTGCCAACCCTGAATCACCTGGATTTTTCCAATACGTATGCCAATGGGGCTGGTGCCGGATCCGCAGACCAAACCAAACAGGCTGGCCTGCGGCGATACCTTCGGGCGCATGCGCGACCAATTCAGCCCGAACGTGCTCAGTCATGACCTCCGCGGGTCGGGAATGCGCAAGCGTAGCGTAGAGTCCAAGCAGCAGAGTTAGGAAGACGCCCACAACCCAGGAGCGGGCAGGAGCAGCGAACCTCCCGCCGGAGAAGGACACCGCCAATCCGCCAGGTATACGTATAAGTTCCATGTCAGCTTCCACAAACGCTGCCGCAGCCGCATCCTCGAATCTGTGGAGCAGGTGCTGAATCTGAACTGACGCTCGATTTGTGAGACGGCAACAGATGGGCGAACAGCGCTGCGGCATCGCTGTGTGTTTCAGGCGGAGCGGTAATGTTGACCTCTACGCCAAGCGGGGTCTCCGACATCTCAAACTGCAGGAAAGCACAGCAGGTTTGCTCCTGCCGAACCAGTTGTTCGACCGCTTCTTTTGCCTCAACGCGGTAGAGCAGATGCGCGGTACCACCGTGAATTCGATGCGCCATCAGCGCCGTCTCAGTCAGTTGCGCAATCCATGCAGCGCGGTGTTTAAATTCCGCAGGCGACAGCGTGCAGGCGATGGGGGCAGGTTTATTGGCAACCATTGGTCTTCCTTTCGTCAGTTGACGATGGCGAGCTGCAACCGCAATCACCACCGGTGGCAGCGGCTGCCTGGGCGTTATGCTTGCCCATTTTCCGTGCGAGCATCAGCAGTGCCGGTATCGTCAACAAGAGCAGGTACCAAGGCAAGCCGACCAGCCCAAGCGTGGACGCTCCTAACCAAGCCAGCAGCGGTCCCATGAACAGCGGCGCGGTACAGCAGGCGACACATGCCGCTGCAGTGCCTCCGAGTAGCCCGTATTTCCTCAAAACATTCTTCATCGATTTCTCCTTGTCGTACCCTGGTAAAAAAGTACTTGCATTCACTGTACATCCTCAAGTAAGTTGAGGATCAAGATCTTTTTGAAGGGAAGTCGATGAAAGATGACAACTTGTCCATTGGTGCCTTGGCCAAGCAGGTCCAATGTACGGTGCCGACGATTCGGTATTACGAAGAGATTGGGCTGTTACCCCACGCAACCAGGGCCGCCAACGGGCGTCGCTACTATGGCGACGCTGATCACATGCGGCTCTTGTTCATCAAGCGCTGTCGGGACTTTGGTTTTCCGATCGAGCAGGTGCGCAACCTGGTCAGCTTGTTCGAGGAAGGGGATCGTTCCTGCGTGGAAGTGCGCGACGTCGCACAAGAACACCTGAGCGCGGTGCGGGCAAAGATTGCGGAATTTCGGCAGCTGGAAGCGAGCCTGGTTGCCTTTGTCGATAGCTGCAACACGGCTTGCTGCGGCGGGACGGCCAAGGATTGCACGATTATTGAAGACCTGTCGTCAACCGCGGGACCTGCCAGCGCCGCCGGATGCGGAGGCGGTGCATCGATGGGTGTTCCCGCCGACACTCCCGGCTTCATTAGCCTCAAGCGAAGGTAAATCGGAATAGGCTCAAGAAACACCTTGGGCCGTCGAGTCTCTGTTTTCGTACCCGGCGTAATATTTGTGCGCTAATGCTCCGTTGCCATCGGTGAGTTCCTTTTTCTCCACACAAGGGCAGGGATAAGGCGAATATAAACAAGCTCACTGACCAGTTCGATTAGGGTTTGAGTGATTACCGCGGCTGCGGCTATTCCTCGAAGCTCCTCTGGTAAAGCAAGAGCCAGTGGCAGTACCACCAGAGAGTTACGAGTGGACGAACTAAAGGTGACCGCGCGGGCGGCCTCTGCCTGTAGATTGAAGATGCGCGAGGTCAGCGCTCCCACTATCGGTGCTAACACCATGAAGCCGATGTAAACCGGAACTACCGGGATAAGCCGATCGATCTCGCTCACTACGGCGCTGATCTGGGAGCCAATAACGACGATCAGTACTGCTGCCATGGCAGGTACTGGCAACCATGCCCAACCAGCATTCCACTTGTTGATGACGTCCGATTTTTTCGCGAGCACAGAGGTTGCGACAGACAAGATCAGGGGCGCCGCAATGAGGACAAGAAATGCCTCAACAAACGGGCCTATGGCGATCCCTATTTGGTTTTGACTGTCGATCATCAGCCCGAGATAAATAGGTAGCAGAATTAGCTGGAGCAGCAGCAAAACCGGCGTAGCAGCCAAAACCAGTTTCGAGTCGCCTTTGCCAATATGTGTGAACACCACTACATAATCGATGCAGGGAGTCAGCAACACTAGTAGCGCCCCAACAAGGATGGCCGGATGCTCACTGAGCCCGCGCGTCAAAATCCAGACCAATAGAGGAACGAATAGAAAATTGGCCACGAGGATCGCAGCTATAAACTTCTTATTACTGATCCCATCCTTGAGGTCAAGGAAGGGTATTTGCAAGAACATTGCGTACATCAGCACCGCGATGGCGGGAGTGACCAGCACGTCTAGATTCTGGGACGCTGTAGGAGCGGCAAGACCGCCGACGGCGGCAGCTACGACGGCAGCAAAATAGATCGGAATCTGATTTTTTTCCAGGGATTCTCGGTTCAAGTACTTTCACCTTATAGAGAAAAATGGGGAGAGAGGGCCAACAAAGGGATAAGCACAAATATTGTTAGTACTGTCTTGGTCTTCAGAATGGGTTCGTCTCTGTAGGGAGTATGACGCAGGCGGCAATATGTTTCAGCCTCGTGTGACGCCGTCAATTGGCCTGCGTCACCTATCTACGGCGCTTTGCACCTGAACGGAGGTCTCGTTAGCCAGCGCTGAAAGTACACCGCACCCTGATGACGCTCCGGGTACCGCGCAGCGGGTCCGAAGACGTGTCAATTGTTTCTGTAGGGCCTGCAATGCCTTCATCTGGTTCTCGACCTCAACAAGGTGCTTGTCCAAGCACGCATTCACATCGCTGCAGTCAACGGTTGGGTTATCGTGAATCTCGACAAGCCGCTCGATTTCTTGCAGCGTCAACCCCAATGAACGACAGTTCCGGATGAACAAAAGCCGCTCCAGATCTCTGGTGCCATAGAGGCGATAGTTGGCATCCGTGCGCTGCGCGGCGCCCAGCAAACCTTTGCGTTCATAGAAGCGAATAGTTACAGTTTGGCAACCTGCTGCTTTTGCCAGTTCACCAATCTTCATGGCTCCTCCATTGACCTTATACCAAGTATAAGGTTTATCCTTGGCTCAGGTATGAAATCGTGCGGAGAACAACACATGGCGTCTGAAATGAATAGCACTCGTCGAAGAACTATTTTTGCGATACCCAAAATGGATTGCCCTTCGGAGGAAAACCTCATTCGGATGGCGCTCAACGGCCGAGACGATGTTGAGTCACTGTCGTTCGACTTGCAAAAGCGCGAGCTGGAAGCGCTTCACCGAGGCAAACCCCAAGGCATTCTTAGCCGCCTGGAGCCCTTGAAGCTCGGTGCGGTGCTGCGCGAATCGATAGAGCTTCCCAGCTCAGACAACGCAGAACACCGGCAAAGCATCTTTTCGATACCGAAGATGGATTGCCCATCCGAGGAAAACCTCATCCGGATGGCACTCGGCAATGAGTCCAGTGTAACGTCATTAGCATTCGATCTTGGCAAACGGAAAGTGACGGTTACGCATCAGGGTGCGCCCGACCCGATCCTTGCCCGGCTCCAGCCGTTGAAGTTGGGTACCGTCCTTCAAGAATCGCAAGTGCTGTTTTCGCAGGCGACCCGCAGCAATTTCCGCAAGAGTACTTTTGCCGTTCCAAAGATGGACTGCCCATCAGAAGAAAACATGATTCGGATGGCCCTGGGCGACCTGTCGGATATCAGGTCGCTTTCCTTTGACTTGTCCATGCGCGAGGTTGTCATCGTTCACCGTGGTGACGCAGATGCTGTCCTAACACGCCTGGGCCGACTGAATCTGGGTGCTGTGCTTCGTGAATCAGTGCCTGTGAGCGCTGGACAGGGAACTGCCGTAACGAAAGATGAAGATGCAGCTGAAGCGGGCACCCTTCGTATTCTTTTGGCGATCAACGGCCTGATGTTCGTCTTCGAACTGGTTCTCGGGCTGTTCGCGCAGTCGACTGGCCTGATTGCAGACTCCCTCGACATGTTCGCTGATGCGGCGGTCTACGGTCTTGCCCTATACGCGGTAGGCAAGGCTGCAAGCATGAAATCAAGAGCTGCTCATGTTGCTGGCTGGCTTCAGCTCATCTTGGCCGTTGGAGCCCTCTCGGAAGTTGTCCGTCGCTTCATCTTTGGCAGTGAACCGGAATCGACGCTGATGATGGGCGTTGGTTTGATTGCCTTGGTGGCGAACGTCACATGCTTGGTGCTGATATCAAAGAAACGAGACCGCGGCGCTCACATGACGGCCAGCTATATCTTTTCGGCCAACGACGTCATTGCAAATCTGGGAGTGATTGCTGCTGGCATTTTAGTAGCCTGGACGCAGTCTCCTTATCCTGACCTGGTTATCGGAACGATCATTGGCGTCATCGTGCTGAACGGCGCGAGAAGAATACTGCAGCTCAGGTAGGCGACCCATGACACCATCCAATCAAGTTGTCAGGCGACTGGCCGTTGCTGTAGCGATCATTGTCTTTGCACTCGATATTGCGACCAAGGAGGCCATTTTCCACGCCTTCGCGCTACGCGAATCGGTACCGATCACTTCGTTCTTCAATCTCGGGCATTGGCTCAATCCCGGCGCTGCGTTTAGTTTCCTGAGCGACGCCGGCGGGTGGCAGCGCTACTTCTTTTCGGCACTTGCCGTTGCAGTGATTACTTGGCTTGGGACTGGAATACTGTTCAACGATTCGCTGACGAAGACGTTACGTATCGCGTTCGCGCTGATCGCGGGCGGTGCCGCCGGCAACCTCTACGACAGAATTGTCCGAGGGGCGGTGATTGACTGGATAGATTTACATTGGGCCGGTTGGCATTGGCCTGCTTTCAACCTCGCTGATTGCGCAATCGTGGCTGGAGCCATCACTTTGGTCGCCGCTCAAGTCATCAATCCTTCGCAACCAAACGACGCGACCGCAAGGCACTGATTCGTCTGTTCAAATATGAAATACTCCGGGAGCCGTCAACCTGTTCTAGGCTGACGGCTCCCGCTCCGTTCTACAGCAAGGTCGGTAAGAACCTTGCCGCTATCAGTTAACCCCCGCCTCGTTAGACGCTACTGAGGTTGGAGTCGAGCAAGGACAGTCTCTGGCTCGCCCTGATGTGTTACCTTTAACTCCCGCTGGCCCAGATTGAACGTCAATGAAGTCACAGTAAATTCGTTGCCGTGTGCCACCGGATGAGGTTTTCTTCAGACGGGCAATCCATTTTCGGTATGTAGAAGGTGCTTTCCCTATGTTCCGTCTTGTCCATCGAGGAAAGATCCATAGATTCGCGCAGTACCGCGCCCAGCTTCAAGGGTTCAAGGCGGCTGATAATTTCGTTGGTCTCGCCTCTATGGAGTGCTTCCAGCTCACGGTTTCTCAAACCAAAGGATAATGACTCGACATTGTCTCTATCGTTAAGCGCCATGCGGATGAGGTTTCCGTCCGAAGTGCAATCCATTTTTGGTATCGAGAAGATACTCTTGCGGCGACGGATATTCGATTCAGACATTATTTTGTTCTCCCAGCGATTCTACACATTGACAGCGGTAGACCCTATACTAGGTATAAGGTTAATGTAGGAAAGAATGAAGATTGGTGAATTACCAAAAGCAGCAGGTTGTAAAACATTAACCATTCGGTTTTATAAGTGCAAGAGCCTATTGGGAACGGCGGAGCGCACCGGCTCGAACTACCGCATCTACGCTACCAAGGATTTGGAGCGGCTCTTGTTTATCAGAAACTGCCGTTCATTGGGACTGACCCTACAAGAGGTCGAGCGGTTGGTTGAACTCCGCGACAACCCTAGCATTAATTGCAGTGATGTAAACGCATTCCTCGACAAGCACTTGGTAGAGGTCGAAAACCAGATGAAGGCGTTGCAAGATCTTCAGGAACAACTGAAAGGACTTCGTAGCCGTTGTGCTGTACCGGGTGCATCTTCGGAATGCGGTGTACTCACCGCATTAGCTAATGAAACACATATTCAAGCGCAGCGTGAAATTGCTTACTAAACTCACTTTGCTTAAGGTTTCCTCTCGGATTGTTCTTGGCATCGCCAGACATTTTGCCAATTGACGGATCTTTCTAATACTCACTTCTACGCCAAACTGCTGCAACGCCAATACCTTCCATCGGAGCGTACGCTCTGAATAGAAGCCCAGTGCATTCTTCAAGGAAAGTTGCAATTTATGATCATCGTGAATAAATGGCCGTATCGTACCAAACGGTCAAGAGTGCTTTGGCTAAGGCCGTGACCACTTTTTGTATATCCCTAACGGTCTAGTGCCGAATCCAAAAAACTAGCCGGTGTGTGTACACACACGTAGCTACCAAGGAGGATGGATAGTGTATGATACATCCATGTACACACATTCGAATTAAGTAGTATGCAAAAGACTAAAGCATTCAAAAATGGCAATTCTCAGGCGGTTCGTATTCCGTCGGAACTGGCTTACGAGCGCACCGATATCGATTTGGAGATCGAGCGTGTTGGCGATGAGATTAGGATTCGCCCTGCACGTCGTTCACTAGGCAATGTCCTGGAGAAATTCGCTCAATTCAGCACAGCTTTTATGGCAGACGGACGCGGCGATCAGCAGCAAGCAGATCGGGATGCGTTGTAATGGCACTTTTTATGCTGGATACGAATATGTGTATCTACCTAATGAAAAACCAGCCTGAGCAGGTCGCAAGACGATTTGCTCAGTGTTATGTCGGCGATGTCGTAGTGTCAGCAATTACCTATGCCGAACTCGAGTATGGTGTTACGGTGTCCGAGAATAGTCAGAGAGCGCGATCTAACCTTAGGTCACTAATCGAAGATATTCCCGTGGCTCCGTTTGATATCAGCGCTGCGTCGGCATATGGTCCGATCCGCGAGGCGACACGTGATCGTAAGAAAGATCAGCTGGACAAGCTAATCGCCGCACATGCCGTCGCTCTTAATGTCACCCTTGTCACCAATAACGAACGCGACTTCACAGCATATCCGGGGCTGAAGATCGAAAACTGGCTGAACGGGTAGGAAAACCATGCCCAGAAATGTAGCGAATAATGATCTAGTACTGAAAAGCATCGGATTGCCAGTCACGTTCCCGGCTCACATGATGCCTGAGGCAACCGTCAATTTGTAGCAGATGCTAAAAAGGGCAGGTCTGCATTTCACCTTATTGCTCAAGCCCCTCATTCCATTGAATCACACCTGAGAACAAGCCGTTCTATGGTGCCCCGCTGAGACTGCTGATCGGCGCGGAGCGGATCAAAACGGGGTGTGGACGGCAAGTATGACGAAGTGCTGCCACCTCGGCATCGGCCTGCACACGCTCGCGGGAAGGCCAATGTCTCCAGCAGGTCCCCGCAAAGTGCTGTCGAGTATTGAGAAAATTGGAGCGCGTTGTCCGACATTTGGCGCCGGCCTTAACGCGTTCTTAACATCGGCCTAGCTATTCTAGTCATCGTTTCGAAATCGCTGAAATTTCTACTTCCATCTAATTACAGGCATGTGCCCGTGACGAACTAGAGAATCAGTTATAAAAATGCCATTCACGGCAAAGCCTACGGCTTCGTCGCACTTCATGATCCCTCCGACAATGATTAACACAATACCAAACGAGCAAACAAGACATCGGACTTTTGCAGCTTGGTTCATACAAGTAGGCAAATCGGCCGGTCCTTTCAGCACCATTATTCTCACGCTACTTATCGGACTTGCAATTCTGTCTGTTTCTCGAATCGCTCTCGTCGCATGGCAATGGGATCGTGTAAACGCTACGGGAGTCCCAACTACGGTTCTTATCCAGGGTGTACGTGCAGACTTGATCCTCGTCGGATACTTCATGGCGATTCCAGTGTTGCTGGCCCCCTTGTTCGCCTACAGGCACTTTACCCGCTTCTGGAAGATTGCAACTGTCTCCTGGGGGACGATCGCACTCGTCTTCATCTTGTTTATGGAGCTGTCATCGCCGCAGTTCATCATGCAATATGACGTTCGGCCGAACCGCCTTTTCGTCGAGTATCTCGCGTATCCTCAAGAGGTATTCTCAACGCTGTGGAACGGTTTTCGTACCGCGCTGATAGCCGGTGTCAGCCTCACGATCGGGCTGGGCCTTGCGATCTTTTATCTGCTAAAACATGCCTCAGACGGCGCACAGATGTGGCCAGCCAAGAAGTTGCTACTTGTATGGCCGATTCTCTGTGTTGTCGTCTTCATGCAAATTCGTTCTACGACCGGACACCGTCCTGCAAATCCCGCATTGTTCGCTCTCACGGGCGATTCCATGGTCAACTCGTTGATCATCAATTCAGGATGGTCAGTCCTGGAGGCGGTATATTCCATGCGAAGAGAGGCGGTCTCATCTGAAATTTACGGTGCGTTTCCAGCCGCGCAGGTATTCCCCGAAGTAAAAGCGGCGAACTGGCTTCGCGACTATTCCTTTACGGATCCAAAACTGCCTACTCTTCATTTCCAGCAGGCGGCCGTCAAGCGTGACCGGCCTCTCAACCTGGTCATTGTATTGGAAGAAAGCCTGGGGGCGACGTTTGTCGAATCGCTAGGCGGGGTGCCCGTCACACCAGAGCTGGAAAAGCTGAAGAACGAGGGATGGTGGTTTGAGCAGCTGTATGCGACCGGTACCCGTTCGATTCGCGGCATCGAGGCTGTCGTCGCAGGCTTTCCGCCAACGCCTGCGCGTAGCGTCGTCAAACTCTCGCTGGCCCAGAAAAATTTCTATACGCTCGCCGAGGGACTTGGACAACAGGGATACCACACTGAATTTGTCTACGGTGGCGAAGCGCATTTCGACAACATGCGAAGCTTTTTTACCGGGAATGGGTTCAAGCGGGTGGTTGATATTCGGGAAATGCGTCCAGCCTTCATAGGCAGTTGGGGTGCCTCGGACGAAGATTTGTTCGATAAGTCACTGGAACGCTTGGCCGATTTGCACGCCCAAGGAAAACCATTCTTTAGCCTGATCTTCACCACGTCGAATCATGAACCCTTTGAATTCCCGGATGGAAAAATTGCGCTGCATGACCCAGCCAAGCAAACGGTAAACAATGCGGTCAAGTATGCAGATTACGCGCTTGGCAGATTCATTGCCGAAGCAAAGAAGCAAGCCTATTGGAAGGACACAGTGTTCCTCATTGTGGCGGACCATGACAACCGGGTCTATGGCAACAGCCTGGTACCAATCAAGAAGTTTCATATCCCTGGACTCATCCTCGGTGCAGACATCAAGCCAAAGCGGGTAAGCACTATCGCCAGCCAGATCGATCTTGGTCCGACACTGCTCTCGCTGATGGGGGTATCCAGCACGCACCCCATGACTGGCCGAGATTTTGCAAGGGACAGTACAACACCTGGACGTGCACTGATTCAGTTCAACAATTACTTTGCGTGGCTGGAAGGTCCATCGACCACGATCCTGCGGCCTGGACAGCTTCCACTGTCGGGGCGCTACGACGCCTTGACCGGTGAACTGAACATCGATACGAAAACAGCGGAGAAGGCCCAGGTCGATAAGGCAATGGCGCATGTGATCATGCCTTCACTGCTCTACCGGGAGCAGAAATATAAGTTACCCAAGTTGCGGCATGAGTAGACTCGCGTTAAACGCCTCTCAACCTTCTGGCAAAACCGCGCAGCAACAAAACCGGGCCGAGCTGTTTCAAGAGAGTCGTGCGCGATGCTGCGCTGCTATTATCACAGTTGGCTTCCAGCGCGGTCGACGGAAGTGCGGCGCAACACCCCATGAGGTGCTTCTTGATAAGGAAAGTGGACGATCGTTGTGGGCCTAACATCAACCAATCGTGCTAATTGCGCATAACTTCGGGTGAACAAAAATGTTTTATCGCAGGCGTGACGCCGGCTGTTAGAGCACTCCCTTATCTCGTGCGCCACATCGGCATTCTTGGCGCGAAGCTAAAATTGCCCAGCGACTCAGTAGGCCCATCAATTGACAAGACAGTATGCATGCTCTGATCATCGAGGACAATCCAGATATCATCGCCAACTTGTTTGGATTTCTGGAACCGCTCGGCTATACCCTTGATGTAGCCCGTAGCGGAAATGCCGGTCTGATACTGGCAATACGCAACCATTACGATGCCATTATTCTCGATCTGTCTCTTCCAGGAATGGATGGAGTCGAGGTCTGTCGTCACCTGCGTGACGATCATCACAATCCGGTACCGATTCTGATGCTCACCGCGCGCGATACTGAACAGGACAAAGTAACAGGGTTTAAGGCTGGCGCCGACGATTATCTCGTCAAACCTTTTTCATTGCTTGAACTCGATGCACGGCTCAAGGCGCTTGTCCGGCGCATGCGCAATGAACAAGTTCAGCACGTCCTGACATTCGGTGAAATTAGGATGGATATACGAGCTGGCACCGCAACCCGGGAAGGCACTAACCTCACTCTGACACCGACCGCGTACAAGATCCTGCATACGCTCATGCGTTGCGCACCGCTTATGGCGAGCCGTGAGACGCTGGAGAAAGCGATTTGGGGTGAAAATCCCCCAGACAGTGATTCCCTGCGCACGCATATCCACGCGTTGCGCCAAGCACTGGACAAACCCTTTGATTGCCCTATGCTGATCACCCGCCCCGGCTTCGGCTATCAACTGGTTTGCGACAATGAGACCTGAACGTTCTCTTAAACGGCGTATTGCTCAATCCTTCGCACTGCTGGCGTTCATTCTGTCGCTATTCTTTTGCCTGGTTTCCTATACTGCCGTTGAGGTAATTGAGTCCGAAGTGATGGACGATAGACTCGAAAAAATTATTGAAGTGCTGATCGCACACAATAGTCGGCAAGAACAATATGTGCCGCCACCAGGTATAAGCATTTTCATTGGCGACGGGATTCCACAGGAACTGCGTAGCGTGCAACCTGGCATCCAAGAATTGCTTCTACATGGACGAGAATCTCAGGCGCTGGTGCGTGATCACAATGGTGGCCGGTATGCGGTAGTCCAGGACATGACGCAGTTCGAGCATCTAGAGTTCGTCATCTTCTCTTCATTAGGTATTGGCTTTATTACTAGCCTTTTACTGGCCTTGATAGTCGGACTTGCAACTGCGAGAAGCATTGTGGCGCCATTGACCGCGCTAGCGGACGCGGTAGCCGCTAGCACTCGGCCCTCCGCGCTTCCAGGCGTTGATGCGGATGACGAAATTGGCATACTTGCACGTGCATTTGCGCACCGCACTGAAGAGCTGCAGCAATTCCTGTCTCGAGAACGATTGTTTACCAGTGATGTAAGCCATGAATTGCGCACCCCCCTGACCATCATGCTCGGCGCTGCCGAGTTGCTCAAATTACGTCTCAACAATAGTCCTGGGCAACAAGAAATAGCCGAACGAATCAGGCGTGTGGCCGCAGAGACCACCGAACGAGTGAGTGCATTGCTCCTGCTTTCGCGCGCACCGGAAAAGCTGGCAGGAACAGTAGTGTCCGTTAATTCGCTAGTCCGTATTGAGCTTGAACGCTATTCTCCTCTGCTAGTTGGAAAATCGGTGGAGTGGCGCTTCGAGGAAGCTGACGGTGTGTGGGCTCAAGGACGTCCAGAACTCATAGGCATTGCAGTTGGAAATCTGGTTCGTAACGCCTTCCAGCACACCGAATGCGGCGACGTAACAGTTAGGCTCCGTCACGGCTGTATCGTCATCGAAGATACCGGACCAGGGTTGCCCGAGTCAATAGCTCAGCGCCTGTTCGAGCGCTTCGTTCATGGCCGCGAAACTTCAACAGAAGGCACGGGTTTAGGATTGTCCATTGTCAAGCGCGTCACGGAACACTTAGGTTGGGACATTCGATTTGAACAGCCTGAGCAAGGCGGCAGCCGGTTTGTTCTCGAATTCCCGCCTGTTGCGCCGGGACACTAAAGCCTTAACACGGCCTTAACGTTATCTCTTTTATTCTGCTGCTTTTACTTTTGCAGCAGGTGCCAGGTGTTCAACGCGACCTACATTCGTCAGTCATGTCAGCACTGCTGCAACGTTCTGCGTAATATACGCGCCTGGCTTTCGCACTGGCGCTCTAGCTGCAGCACAGAGGCTTGTATCGTCGTATCGAGTGTTTTCTTCACTCTCTTTGCAAACCAACGATTCTGGTCAGCATGGAATGCAAGCCATGATTGGAGCTTGGTTGCCACCTGGCTGCAAGCCGCCGCTTCATCGATATTGATCACAGCCGCTCATTGCCTGATCCTCAGCATCTTCATCGTACGGAGCACAGCGAAACCAATACTTGCCGGAATGTTCGTGCTGTCGGCGCTGGCAGCACATTACATGAACCGCTACACGGTTTTTTTTGACATCAGCATGATGCGCAGCGTCCTTCATACTGATCTCAAGGAAGCCCGCGAACTTGTATCATTCGGCATGTTTGCTGACGTCCTTGTGTACGGCATGTTGCCTGCATTGCTGATAACGCAGGTAAGACTGCGCAAGCAACCCTATGGACGTACGATATTGCGCCGTCTTGGATTTATTATGGCGTCTCTGCTGATAGCCTGTGGCAGCCTAATACTCGGATTTCAGGACCTGTCGGCGTTGATGAGAAATCAGAAGGAAATGCGCTATCTGATTACGCCAGCCAATTTCCTCATCTCCTCCGCGCGTCTGGCAGCAGCGGAATCCGATGAGGCTAGGCAGCCCCGAATTGCTATTGGGACCGATGCGGTCTCCGCTGGTGCCGCTGGAGGAAGGAAGCCCCGCCTGCTCGTTGTCGTCGTCGGCGAAACCGCAAGAGCCGCCAACTGGGGTTTGAACGGCTATCAGCGGCAGACCACGCCCGAGCTTTACCGCGAAGGCGTCATCAATTTTACGCGCGTAGTCTCCTGCGGTACGAACACCGAAGTATCAGTACCCTGCATGTTCTCGCCGTTCGGGCGCAAGGATTACGACGAAAAGAAGATAAGGCGCCATGAATCGGTTCTGCATGTGCTAGAACATGCGGGGGTCAAGACCATCTGGCGCGACAATCAATCCGGATGTAAGGGCGTATGCGATGGACTTGAGGTGCAACGTCCCGGAGACAAACAGGATCCGCGATTTTGCAAGGCAGGAACTTGTCTTGACGAGATCCTCCTTGACGATTTCGAGCGGGAGCTTCAGCGCCACCAGCGTGACCTAGTTATTGTTCTGCACCAGATCGGCAATCATGGCCCAGCGTATTCGCACCGCTACCCCGATGCATTCCGCCACTTTCTCCCGACTTGCGATGATCCGGATCTTGGAAAATGTAGCCGCGAGCAGATCGTCAACAGCTACGATAACGCAATGCTGTACACCGATCACTTTCTAGCGCGTACGATTCAACGCCTGAAGACACAAGAGACGCACGAAGCAGCCATGCTTTACCTTTCAGACCATGGCGAGTCCCTTGGGGAAAAAGGTATCTATCTGCACGGTCTGCCTAATGCGATTGCTCCACGTGAACAGTTGGAAGTACCCATGATGATATGGATGTCCCAAGGCTTCGCCACCACTAGCAACATCAGTACTGCCTGCTTGCAAAGTCGCGCCTCTCAACCTGTCAGCCATGATCACCTTTTTCATTCAATGCTTGGCATGATGCGCGTACAAACAGCAGTCTACGACCCCAAACGTGATGTTGTCGAGGGATGCCGTTTTATTCCAGAACGCGCATGACAGACCGTTTATATGGAAGAGCGATGGTGCCCTTACTGAGATCGGCGGCGTTGTTGATATGACAAGGCCGAGACACTGATGTCGATATCTATTTTGCAGATGTAGTGGTTGATTTTGCCAAGAATGATTTGCCATTTCGAGATCGCTGGTTCTTGGACAAATTCATGCAATCAGACTATGAAATCACTGACGATTGGAATCGGCATGGTGCCAGTTGCGGCGCTAAATGCCGATAGAGTCAATCGAAGCACGCTCCAGAATACCGCATGCGCTGCGCTCATGTTGTAGTCGCCACTTCTGCTGCGCTAGTGCCGATTTCGTTCAACGTGATAAAGAGCCTGTCGAGTCGCCATTGACCGTGGAAGCTTGCGCGCTACCGCGGTTACGCTCACTATCCCAGACTATTCGATAGCCTACCTCCAAAGATGTCGGCTGGACATTGCTTTCGCGCCGGGCATGCCTCCAGCACGCTATGGATAGCGTCGATTGTTGTGCTTCGGCTCCTAGAACGCCCGGCTAGGGCATACACCATATTTGTTGTCAGCTTAATCCCGGGTCTTACCTTAGGACTTGCCCAGCGGGCACGTGGTGCTCATTTCCCTACCCATACACTTTGGACCGTGTGGTCTACTGTACTGATTGTCGTTGTACTCTCAAGGGGAGTGGTTGGTCAAAAGAGGGCCGGAGGTCGGGGCAACGCTATTGCTAAGCGATGTAGGCTTGAATGACTTTGCGGCCAAGACCACTGTTGGTATGCGTGATCCTTTCAACGTTCAATTCATATAATGATTTGGAGCGTTTGTGGAATCGGAATTGTCGTTCCAGCACGCAATCATGCGCGTTGACTTGTCACACCGGTGTCAAACAGAATCGTTATTGTGATCGTAGAAATCAATATTAATAGCGTGAATGGGCGGTTCCCATTGCGCGGCACTTTGACTCACGGCTATCATTGGCAAGCCTTTTACGGAAAATCATCAAGGTAAAGTTCCAACAAAGCGGATAACATGCACTTACATAACTTGGGTGTTGCAGCATTTCTCCTGATTCCCGCTCTATCTGGGGCTATATCGCCTCCAATCCTTGGAAGTGGTCCCGAGGAAGCCATCAAGCTTTTTAGAGAAGCAGATGTCAAATGCAAATATGCACATTGCCGTCATGATGGTCGTTACGCTCTTGGCACATCAAAAGGAAAAACGCATGTGCTGTACTACACATGGGATCAGGCCCAACCGCTCTCGCTAGACAACTCACAAAGGCTAGCAAGTGAGATAATTCCCCAAGACGCGCATAAGCTGCGAACGATTGTGAAGCAAGACGGAAGCGTAGCTGAAGTATTTGAGAGCAAAACTCTCGTGAAACAGTTAGGAACCGATCCGACGGTATGGCTAGGTGCCAAGCCAGGCACCTTTGTCGTGTTCCATTCCAATAGACTGCGAAAAACAATAATAAGCGTTGGGGATTATCGGTAGCAGATATTATGTGGTAAGTGCAGTACTCAAAGCGATAGTCATGGACATCAATGCAATAAAAGTGTGAGCCCTGCGTAGCGGATTCACTTCTGAAGTGCAACGGCTAGTTAATGGATTGTAACTGGCTCATAAAGACCTGATGTGGTGTTTTAAAGCCAAGGAACTTTCTTAGTCCGTGGTTGAGGCTATATGTTGCTAAATCAATGTTTCTGACAGTGATGCCGTAAGGCCATGTTCTTCGGGAAGAACTGGCGCATCGACCCGTTCATGTTTTCATTTGCGCCTCGCTCCTATGACAAATATGGGTGAACGAAAAAGAATTGCGTAAAGAGTAAGACTAAGCTGTCTTCTCTGCACGAGTGCAAGTAGTGTCATCAAGCGTGCCATGACGCCGTTGACGCTCGCTGTGCTTCCAGTCCCGCTCGTAAATAGCCGAAGCCTGATTTCCGCGCCGTCGTTACTTTTCCCCTTATGTATGGGATGGCCCTGCGCAGCTCGACCGGTGGCCCGCCGGATGGCCGACAGGCTTCCTCACTTATACCACTGTCATCGAACGGGGATTCTCGAAGAACTCTTTCCAACGTACGTCGGAAGTAGACTGAATAGCTTTACCGCATGCAAAGCGATGTCGCCATTTCGCTTGGCAACTGAACTCCCACCCTTCACAGGCGAAACGAGCCGTGTCTATTCGTGTGCTTCGGAAACGTCTGGGAAAGTCTGAATTGTTCAAGACATGCTGGGTATCCCTAGATGGAGCATATTTTTCTCTTGGTTTGGAGGTATGGAAAAACAGGAGTACGGACTAAACTTAACGCTCAGGGCTACGGTGTGTGCATGCTGTTGTTGTCAGTGATTTGTAGTAACTAGGTAATCGACGCACGGTTGGTTCAGCTACTAGCCACTCATACCCTATATTTGAAATTCGTAGGAAAGGAAAATACAGAATGAAAAAGCTTTTTATCGCAATCACAGTTGTAATTCTGGCGGGTTGCTCCACGTTTGGGCCAGGTCCTGCCAACCCAACAAGTAAGCACCCGACTGACCTTGGTAACATCTATCGAGGCGGGGGCTAACTTTTAGCGGCAAGGGGGTTTGTCTTACCTGCCATAAAACGAAGTAGGAGCCGTCTCCGTTTCCTTGGATGTAGCGACGCCTACCGACTACAGGTCACATGGATATGAGCAGACGACTTAGTGCATCATGATCGTCATGTCTGGTTACCCGCAAGTGCAGTTGCGCTGTGCTCGTTAAGAGCACGAGACCGAAGCTTATGGGCGGTAAACGCAACACCCTCAGGCGTTCTGATGCAAGAGGTCTCCCAACGTCGCATGCGTTGTAGGAATGGCGGTGGCCGGAGACATCGACGATCTCCAGCATCCGGTCCTAGCGGATTTTCAAAGCGGCTGTTTGACTGACAGGATTCGCACCGTCGGCTTCACGCTTGCTCTACGCCGCCGTTATTTGCCCTAGGGGAGGGGACATGCGCCTCGGGTCGACCGCTTGTCAAACAAGTAATTCAGGTCTTCACTTTTGTTAAATGGTGAAACTTCTCATGAAACTTACTTCTTGGCACAGTTGATGATGCACATGGCTGGTCTAAGGAGCAGAAGCTCAATTGTTGCAATTTATGCGTAGCAACCTTGTAGAAGCGGTGGACAAACGGCAACGGTGTACGCGTCGCTGAAGCGGGATAGCTTTCTAACAATGATAAAGGTGTACTGGGGTGGGGGAAGGCCGGTGAAGGCAGCCTCTGTAAAATGGATGAATGGTGTCAACGTCCATGGGTGTTGTTTTGTCGCCCAAGTTCGTGCACAAAGCATGTCATAAATAATTGCTGGGAAATTTTCTTCGCTCGATCAATTCGATTAGGATGTGAATGACCTTGATATGCAGTTCCTGAACTCGATCGGCGAACTCACCCGCTTCTGTGCAAATCTGGATATCACAGAGCGCTTGCAGTGGTGAATTTTTTGGTCCTGTTAGTCCAATCACATGCATTCCCCGATCTTTTGCGGTTTGTGCTGCGGTCAACACTGACGGACTTTTGCCGCTGGTGCTGATTGCGAGAAGCACATCGCCGGAACGTCCATGGGATTCGATATAGCGTGCGAAAATCTGATCATAGCCGTAATCATTGGCAACGCAGGTAATATGCGTCGCGTCACTGATGGCAATAGCCGCCATGCCCGGTCGGTTCTTGCGAAATCGTCCGGTCAGCTCTTCAGCGAAATGCATGGCGTCGCACATGGACCCACCGTTTCCGCATGAGAACGCACGCCCCCCGCGGTCGAACGCTGTCATGAGCAAATTTGCGGCCGCCTCAATAGTTCCTAGCGCAGTCTCGTTGCGCAACAGTTGATCAACTGCATTTCGAGCTTCAACTAAGCTAGCTTGAATGTGTGTCCGCATACAAGGTATCTAAAAGGTGAGCAGGTGCCGCGCGAGGCCTTATCGTTCTAAAACGTCGCCGCATAAATAGCAGTTGTGCTCCACATAGGAGCAAACTGGCCAATGCTTTGTTCCCAATATGATCGCCTTCGAGGCGAGCAATACCGCAAAATAGGGGTGAAGCTCCTACGGGCCAAATCAGTGATTACAGCCTTCGCATTTAAACCTCGCTCTATTGGCCGGTCATCAGATCCTGCGTCGTTTCATCCCAGCCGGACCATCTTTTTGTCTACGGTGCCGGATGACGACGGAATCAGATAGATGCTACTGCTCGGTGGGCCGACCCAGGTGAAGCACAATGAATATTCACACTGCGGGATTCCTTGGTCTCAATATCTTGGGTTCGTCCACGTTTAAATACCCAGAACGCGTGCTACAGAGTTATCAATGTGAAGTCGCATTGCTGCTTCGGCGGCAGCGGGATCTTTCCTGACAATAGACTCCACTACTCGACGATGCTCTTCCTCAACGGCCGCCATCCTCTGTAGTTGTCGCGGATGAGAAAATTTGCGTGATAAATCCATGACGAACAATACCTGATCGTGTATTGACGTGAGCATGGTCAGAAAGAGCGGGTTCCCTGCCGCCGATGCGATCGAGGTATGAAAAGCGAAATCTGCATCTACCGGCATTTCGTCATGACCGACTTGACCGTGAAGCAGATGAAAGGCTTGCCAAATCCTTTCGATATCATCGTCGTTCCTATTTAATGCCGCAAATCTGGCGGAGCCTGCTTCAATGCTGCAACGGAATTCATAGCATTTTTTAAAATCTTCAATGCATGAAATGTCCGAAAAGGATAGGCGTGGCTTATCTACATCGGGATGGAAATCAATGTGAGTGCGATGGCCTTGTCTGGATAAAAAAGGACTTTTCGCGCGTAAGCGGACCAATGCTTCACGCATAGTCGGGCGCGATACACCATATCTCATGCTTAGTTGCTGCTCGGTAGGCAGGCATTCGCCCACCTTGAACTCGCCGTGTTTGATCGCCTCAACAATGGCCTTCTGCACGGTCTCAACCAAATTAAGACGACGGACTACTGAGGGCTGCTGGTCATGCGCCATGTTGAAGATCAATATTGGAAGAAAGAGTGCTCAAGGGAATGATCGAATAAAGTTGGATGTGATACGAAGAAATTGTATTAGTATAGGACAGGACAGCTTACATGTCTGCTATGCAGACCTTACTTGACTGGACAACCGGGTAATTTCCCGCTGGCGTGTGCATCCCCCGGCCGTTCGCTTGCAGATTATGGGTCCTCTTGCTGGCGAGGTTTCGAGCAATCTCAGATTAGATTTATTGAAGAAGATGCCTCAATGCCGTTAGGCATCAGTGGCCGTGTCTCCGGCCCCACGCAACACGAACTCTATCGAACAATGCTAAAGCTCATTAAGCGCTTCACCAAGCAATGATTTAACACAACGCTATTACGGGAGGCTTATCCATATCAGCCAAAGCACAAGGTCATATTATGGAAAATAAGTGTTCGTGGAATGCCAAGGACTTTCTATAATAAAGTTTGTCATCCATCCTGATGGTGACATCCTTTTTGCCCCGATGTCTTTCATGTCACATCGGGGCATTTTTTAGACTTGATGTTTAGATCTAATCACCCGCGCGGCAGAACCTCGTACCCTCTCGCTCGGTAACGTAGCCTTCACCGAAATGCGCGAGAGGCTCCTTCGTGCAGGTGTCGTTAAGGGATACGGCGTAAAGCGTTGCTTTGAATAAGCTACATAAGTACCGCAATTTTCCTGTAGATTTTTCCAGTATGAATCCCGCGCCGAAGTCCCAGACGCACCCTTCATTTTCGCCTCAAGACCGCCATGGCAAGGTCATTAGGCCGCTGTTGCATGCAGTTAACCTCGCATGGATTTACATCAACGAACAGTCTATCGAGGTGCTCGAGCGCGCAGCGCTTTATCAGGTCCGCCGAAGCGCAGTCCTATCTAGACAGCACTGGTATGGAAGGTCTGTAAGTCGGTTCAGCTGTGTTGCAGCAGGTCACCTATGGGTATGTAACTCGGCGCTTGCAACACAAGAAATGTCGTCTGGCTTGGCGCAAATCGTCTGTAACGTGACAGCTACTGGCTGAGCCTGTGGGACAGCTACGGGCTTTATGGCTACAATCCAGGTTCGGGCAATATAAGCGAAGATGCCCTTGACCCCCTGGTACATCAACCTCTGCGCCACGCCCAGGCAGGCGCTCTAGGCGTAGATGCAATTGTTCGCGGAGTCGGTCGGTATCGACATTGGCTTAAAAAGCTTTATCGCCACCCATGACGGCACAGTCATTGACGTGCAACGGATTTGTCGGGCAATGGATAAAATGCATGGCCTTGCACAGCGTACCTACAAGAATGCCCGCCTCAAGGCCATTCATGCCGGGATCGCGGCGCGAAGGAAGAGTTTCATCATCAGTTAAGCAGCTGTCTCGTCAGGAACTGTGGTGCAATCTTCATTGGTAACGCGAATGCGCAACCGCTGCTCATGACTGACAAGGCAAAGTCGTTGCTGGACGCAGGCTGGAGTGCATTACGCGTCATGCTACTGTATAAGGGCGACCGCGCAGGTGTATGGTTCGAAGAAGTCAATGACGTGTATTCAACCAAGGCCCGTTGCTCCCGTGAAAGCTGCACTCGTGCAACTAGGCAGGAAGGTCTTTGAATAAGGGCGTGGACTTGCAGCGCCTGGAGCGCACAAAGCATCATCGCGACGTCAATGCGGCAAGATACATTTTCGCGGCGGATCCTCGCTGTCTGGCGATAGGATTCCTTATCCTATCCGCGCACGCAGCAGCCACAGGTTGAAGGTGGGGGAGCTCAAAGGCGAACACGGTTGATACTGCAGCTTCTGCCAATCACTTCCTCTTCATCGGCGTATTGCGATCTGGACCTCTAAAGATTAATCAACAACAATGGTGTATAAAGTAAGTATCGTTTGCCTGCTATGGAAGCAATACTTTTAACAACAGTAGACGACAGTGGGCAAGCCTATGAAAAGCATCAGTTTGGTTATCGTATCTGCCGTACTGGCAGCCTGTACATCAGCACCAATGAAGGAAGGTTTTGCTCCCTGCAATCAACAGGGAAGGACTAGACAATGCGTAACGGTCCCGCTTGCACTTGCTGAGGAAGATGTCGCGGCCAAGCGCTTTGAAGCATTGCCAGACAAAGTCCGCATCTATTTGGTGAGGCCCTTTACTGTTGAACCTATTAAAAGGTCTCAGGTCTTTGTCGATCAGCAATTGGTCGCGGAGATGGCGCCACTCACCTATGTCGTTATTGACGTTGATCCCGGCTTGCATCACATAGGCGTCCGTACGGATGTGGACGCGGCTATCTCGCTTCGGACTGATGCGGGGAAGCTTTATTATGTCCAGTATAGCTTAAGCCAACTCTTTGGAAACTACAGTGGGCAACTGAAAACGATGGACGAAGCGCCAGGGCGGTCTGCTCTTTTGAAATCGAAAAGGGCGCTAACGCGTATCGACAGCCCGATGTGAAAGGCATTGAAAAAGTGCGATCTTTTCTCAATTAGCTCATGCCTTTATTCTGCTGCAAACCTTGTGGCTAGGCATCTCGAGCATTCAGCCAACCCGGATATTGGAAGCCGGACTTTTGCATGGAGGTGCACAGGTCAGAACGACAGACCGCTCTGAGTGGCGCTCGCCGTGACACTGGGCCTCTTAATGCAGAGTTTGTCGACGTCAACCTGACCAACAGCTTGGCCTCAATTTCAAATGCAGCCGCTCTGTTACCGACCCGGCCACGCTGACTATTTCGATTAGCGCGATTCGCGCTGGCCAGCTAGCCGCGCCGGTCCGTTTTGCCCGGGGTAGTGAAGGGGTTCAGGTATAGTTCCGCACACTACCTACGAGAACTGCTTATAGGGAAACATATGCGCTCCACTTCCGGGTTCCCCGCCGAAGTCATTTATACGGTCCTGATCGGATCTGTCATTACTAGTTTAATTATTTTCGGGACCTTGTATTGGTTCAGCCGATCTGGAAAAAAACGCAAGCCTCCCGGCAAGCTAGGCCGTGCCTCCCGCAAGGACCGGACACGAGGTAGAAAATAGGATATCGCTCGGCAAGGCTGGGGGCATTCCTTTGCCGCAGGTAGTACACAATTAATGCTATGATTCGAGCTGTGAAAAAGCTCCTTCTTATTCTGCTGATAACGTTTCTACCGCTCCAGTATGCTTGGGCTGCGGCTGCGGCATATTGTCAGCATGAACAGGAGACGCAACAAACTTCCCATATTGGGCACCATACCCATCAACATCAGAGCACGGATGAGGAGGTGCAGGAGCCGAATAAGAGCAAGCAAGTCCACAGCGACTGTGGCGTTTGCCATTTCTCTGCGCAGGTTTCCTTTTTGGCAACATTCGTGTCGGGCGTCCCGCCCAACGATGTTGTACACATCGCACCGCTCTCGCCTTCCTATTCATCTCACATTCCAGACGGCCCTCACAAGCCAGATTGGCATCTTGTCGCCTAACGCGACGAGACGACTAGCCACGCTTATTACAAGGTAAAACACCGTAAAACACGGCGTAGCGTCTCGTCAAATTCTTTCCCATTAATCAGGAGAATTTGATGTATCGGTATATTTTACCGTTCAGTCTGGTGCTGTTGAGCGCGTCGGGGAATGCACAAACCTTAACGACCGGATCAGATCAAACGCATGTCGCTGCGCAGGCGTATGCTCCCCGCGCAGTCGAACCGGCGGGCTCGCTGACGCTGCAGGCAGCGTTGGATCTTGCTATGCGGTACAGCCCAGACTTGTCTGCTGCCCAGTACGAGCTTCAAGCCGTAGAAGCGACCGTCGTGCAGGCCAATGTGCTACCAAACCCTTCACTGGAGGTTGGTGTGGAAGACCGCCGCCGGGAAACGCGTGAGTCCACGCTGCAAATTAGCCAGCCGATTGAACTCGGTGGAAAGCGTTCGGCCCGCATGCGTGCGGCGGAACGCGGCCTCGATGCTGCCGTCGCTGACCTCAATGCCACCAAGGCAGATATCCGCGCCAACGTCATTGCCGCTTTTTTCGATGTACTCGCTGCACAGGAACGCATCCGCCTGGCCCAGCAAGCCAGTGAGCTGGCACAGCGAGCCACCACCGTGGCCAACAAGCGCGTGCTCGCGGGCAAGGTATCGCCGGTAGAAGAAACCCGGGCGAGGGTCGCCGAGTCTAGCGTGCGCCTGGAACTGGCTCAGGCACGAAGCGAGTTGGCCTCGGTTCGAAAGCGGCTAAGTGCCACCTGGGGCAACACATTCCCGCGCTTTGATCAGGTCGACGGCCGCATTGATGCCCTGCCGGAGTTGCCAGAGCAACCTGCGCTGACCCAGCGCTTAGCCAGCGCACCCGCACTAGCACGAGCCCGGCACGAAGTTGACCGACGCCAGGCGCTGGCCCAAGTTGAACGCAGCCGTCGCATCCCGGACATGGCGGTCACCCTTGGTGTCAAGCGTTCTGAAGAACTCGGCCGCAATCAGGCCATCGTGGGCGTTTCGATCCCGCTGCCAGTGTTCGACACTAACCGTGGCAACGTACTCGAGTCGCTGCGGCGCGCCGACAAGGCGCGCGACGAACTATCGGCCACTGAAATTCGCTTAAACAGCGAACTCGCGCAGGCCTACGAAAAGCTTAGCATCTCCCGGCAGGAAGCACAGTCGCTGCAAAACGAAGTGATACCGGGCGCACAAAGCGCCTACGATGCAGCAGCCACCGGTTTTGAGTATGGCAAGTTTGGCTTCCTCGATGTTCTCGATGCGCAACGCACCTTGTTGCAAGTGAAATCCCAATATCTACGTGCACTGTCCGAAGCGCACCGCGCTGCTGCCGACATCGACCGCATTCTCGGTGAAACTGTGCCCGTGACTCAGAGATAAAAGCAGATCATGAAAAATCTTACAAAGAAACAGCTCTTCTCGATTCTTGCCATCGTCATCATCGGCGTCCTGCTTGGCGCATTGATCATGACCATGGATAATGCCAAGCCGGCTGCGGGCGGACATGGCGACCATGCCGGACACGCCGAAGAAAAAGGCGGCGACAAGCACGCCCATGCCGGGGAAAAGGGCGGCAAGGCCGATGAACATGGCCACGGTGACGAGGAAGAACAGGCGAAAGGTCCGCACGGCGGAAAGCTGTTTGCCGAGGGCGATTTTGGCTTGGAAGTGGTGCTGTCTGAAGAGGGCGGTGAGCCGCGCTTCCGGGTCTACCTGTTTGAGAAGAACAAGCCGATGGCACCCAACGCGGCGAAAGTCTCTGTTACGCTGACACGCCCGGATGGTGAGAAGCAGGAACTGGCGTTTGCGCCTGAAAAGGACTACCTAAAAAGTACTGCACCGGTGGCCGAGCCGCATGTCTTTGAGGCGACCATCGCTGCCCAGACCAGTACCGAACCCTATCTGTTTACCTTCGAGCAGATGGAAGGCGCCATTGAAATGGGCGACGAGCAGGCAAAGACGGCCGGCGTGGTCATCAATAGCGCTGGCCCGGCAAAGATCAACAGTGCGCTGACGCTGCCTGGTGAAATCCGCTACAACGAGGACCGTACCGCGCATGTCGTGCCACGCATGGTCGGCGTCGTAGAAAGCGTCAAGGTCGATCTAGGCCAAAAGGTCAAGAAGGGCCAAGTGTTGGCAGTTCTTGCCAGTTCGGGCCTGTCCGAACAGCGCAGCGAGCTACTCGCCGCGCAGAAGCGCCTGGCGTTGGCCAAGACCACTTACGAACGTGAAAAGAAACTCTGGCAGGAAAAGATCTCAGCCGAACAGGACTACTTGCAGGCGCAACAAGCAATGCAGGAAGCCGACATTGCCGTACGTAATGCACAGCAAAAGCTGGCTGCATTTGGTGTCGGCGCTAGCGGTGGCGGGTCGTTGAATGCCTATGAAATTCGTGCACCGTTCGACGGCATGGTAATGGAAAAGCACATCTCCCTCGGCGAGGCAATCAAGGAAGATGCCAGCATTTTTACTATCTCGGATTTATCAACGGTGTGGGCGGAGGTGGCTGTCCCTGCCAAAGACCTGAATGCAGTGCGCGTTGGCGAGAAAGTCACCGTCAAGGCGACGGCATTCGATGCGAAAGCGTCTGGCACGATTTCTTTTGTTGGATCGTTGCTAGGCGAACAAACCCGTACCGCCAAAGCTCGGGTGTCATTGCCTAACCCGGACATGTCCTGGCGCCCGGGCCTGTTTGTGAATGTCGAAATTGTCTCGAATCAGGCCGACGTACCGGTCGCAGTGAGCACTGATGCCATTCAGACGGTCAACGATAAGCCGACCATCTTCGTTCGCGTTCCCGGCGGCTTTATTCCCCAGCAAGTCACCCTCGGCCGCACCGACGGCAAGGTGGTCGAGGTGGTCAAGGGATTGAAGGCTGGTAGTAAGTACGCAGGCACCGGTAGCTTCATCGTCAAGTCGGAGCAGGGTAAAGCCAGCGCCGAACATACTCATTGATGCGAAAAGGACCTATCCATGTTTGAGCGCATCATACGTTTTGCCATTGAGCAGCGATGGCTGGTCATGCTGGCAGTTTTCGGCATGGCCGCTATCGGCATTTTCAGTTACCAGAAGCTACCCATTGACGCGGTCCCTGACATTACCAATGTCCAGGTTCAAATCAATACGTCGGCACCAGGATATTCACCGCTTGAAACGGAGCAGCGGATTACCTTTCCGCTAGAAACAGTCATGTCCGGCCTGCCTAATCTGGAGCAGACCCGGTCGTTGTCCCGATATGGCTTGTCGCAAATCACCGTCATCTTCAAGGACGGCACCGATATTTATTTTGCGCGGCAGATGGTCAACGAACGGCTACAGGAGGCAAAGGAGCGGCTGCCGGCAGGCGTGACGCCGGCCATGGGACCGATTTCAACAGGCTTGGGCGAAATTTACCTCTGGACGGTGGAAACCAAGGAAGGCGCGAAAAAACCGGACGGCGCACCGTACACGCCGATGGACCTACGTGAAATTCAAGACTGGATCATCAAGCCCCAGCTGCGCAATGTGCCTGGTGTCACCGAAATCAACTCGATTGGCGGTTTCGAGAAGGAGTATCAAGTCGCGCCCATCCCCGAACGACTGGCTTCCTATGGCCTGACGCTCCAGGATGTCGTCAACGCGCTCGACCGGAACAACAGCAATGCCGGTGCCGGCTATATCGAAAAACGCGGCGAGCAACTGCTGATTCGCGCGCCGGGTCAGGTACAGTCGATCGACGATATCCGTAACATCATTCTCGGCAACGTACAGGGCGTGGCGATACGGATGCGCGATATCGGCGAGGTCGATATAGGTCGTGAGCTGCGTACCGGTGCTGCAACGGAAAACGGGCGGGAAGTCGTTCTTGGCACCGTATTCATGCTGATTGGCCAGAACAGCCGTGCCGTGTCTCAGGCGGTTGACAAGAAAATGGCTGAAATCAATCGTACGCTTCCCGAAGGTGTGATGGCGGTCACGGTCTACGACCGTACGCTGCTGGTTGACAAGGCCATCAATACGGTCAAGAAAAACCTCATTGAGGGGGCGGTGCTTGTTATTGCGATTCTGTTCCTCTTCCTCGGCAATATCCGCGCTGCGCTGATCACCGCGATGGTCATTCCCCTGTCGATGCTATTTACGTTTAGTGGCATGGTGTCGAACAAGGTCAGTGCGAATCTCTTGAGCTTGGGTGCATTAGATTTCGGCATCATTATTGACGGCGCTGTCGTGATCGTGGAGAACTGTGTACGCCGCCTGGCGCACGCGCAGGCCCACCACGGGCGGCCACTGACCCGCGCCGAGCGCTTCCATGAAGTATTTGCCGCTTCACGTGAGGCCCGCCGTCCGCTGCTGTACGGCCAGCTCATCATCATGGTCGTGTACCTGCCGATTTTCGCACTGACCGGTGTGGAAGGACGGATGTTCCATCCGATGGCGCTGACGGTGGTGATCGCCTTGCTGGGTGCGATGATTCTGTCAATTACCTTCATTCCTGCAGCCGTGGCGCTCTTCATCGGCAACAGGGTCGCCGAAAAGGAAAACATTGTGATGCAGGGCGCCAAGCGACTTTACGGTCCGGTGCTGGACTTCGTGATGGCCAACAAGCCGGTCGTGCTGGCCTTCGCCGCCGTCACCGTCATTCTGTCGGGCTTGCTGTCCACTCGCTTGGGAAGCGAATTCGTACCGAGCTTGAATGAAGGCGACTTTGCGATCCAGGCACTGCGAATCCCAGGTACCAGCCTGTCGCAATCGGTAGCTATGCAGCAGCAGCTTGAACGAACTTTGAAGCAGAAGCATCCCGAAATTGAACGGATCTTCGCGCGTACCGGTACCGCCGAAATTGCGTCTGATCCGATGCCGCCCAACATTTCGGACGGGTACATCATGCTCAAACCGCAGGACCAGTGGCCGGAGCCGAAGAAGACTCGAGACGAGCTGTTGGCCGCCGTCCAGCAAACCATCGCAAAAGTCCCCGGCAGCAATTATGAGTTCTCGCAGCCGATCCAGTTGCGATTCAATGAACTGATCTCAGGCGTGCGCAGTGACGTCGCGGTCAAGTTATTCGGCGACGACATGGAGGTGCTTAATGACACCGCAGCCAAAATCTCCACTGTTCTTGGTCGTGTGTCCGGCGCTGCTGAAGTCAAGGTTGAACAGACTACGGGTCTGCCAATGCTGACCATTAATATCGACCGCGAAAAAACGGCCCGCTATGGTCTGAACGTCGGCGATGTGCAGGAGATGGTGGCCACCGCTATTGGCGGCAAGGAAGCCGGAACCCTGTTCCAGGGGGACCGCCGGTTCGACATCATTGTCCGCCTGCCGGATAGTCTGCGAAACGATCTTGAAGCGATGAAACGCCTGCCTGTTTCGTTACCCCGCGGCGAAAACGGTAACGGCCGCCCTGCGTTCATCCCGTTGGGCGAAGTGGCGACGCTGGAATTGGCGCCGGGGCCGAACCAGATTAGCCGTGAGGATGGCAAACGACGTATCGTCATTAGCGCCAACGTACGCGGTCGGGATATCGGCTCGTTCGTCGCTGAAGCTGAGCGCGCGATTAATGAGCAAGTCAAGGTCCCTGCCGGCTACTGGACGACCTGGGGCGGACAGTTCGAGCAGTTGCAATCGGCAGCACAGCGCCTGCAGGTAGTTGTGCCGGTTGCTCTGCTTCTGGTCTTCACCTTGCTCTTTGCCATGTTCGGTAATATCAAAGACGGCTTGCTGGTGTTCAGTGGCATTCCATTCGCACTGACCGGTGGCGTGGTAGCACTCTGGATGCGCGGCATTCCGCTGTCAATTTCAGCAGCAGTCGGCTTCATCGCGCTGTCAGGGGTTGCGGTGCTCAATGGTCTAGTGATGATTTCCTTCATCCGTACCTTGAGGGAGGAAGGCCGCTCTCTGGACGAAGCAGTCCGGGAAGGCGCGCTGACACGGCTGCGTCCGGTGCTGATGACCGCACTGGTGGCGTCGCTAGGCTTTGTTCCGATGGCCATTGCCACTGGAACGGGTGCCGAAGTCCAGCGCCCGCTGGCTACCGTGGTCATTGGCGGCATCCTGTCGTCGACAGCCTTGACTCTGTTGGTATTGCCCTTGCTATATCGCATTGCATACCGGAAGGAAGAAGACGCGGACGTGCAGCCGGTTTTGGCTACACCGGTTGCGCAGCAACTGCCCACCTAACCCAATGGCCCCGGCATTCAGATGCCGGAGCCATTGGATCCCGTTCATTAACACCTCTTTACCACCATCAGGAGAAGATATGAAATTGCATCAGCTGGCTTCGGCCGCCATCGCAGTACTTGCCCTTTCGACTACCCATCTCGCTACGGCTGCCGATGACCATAAGGGCCATAGCCACGACGACAAGAAAGGCAGCGAGCACGCGCATGACGCCAAGCCTGCGTACGGTGGCATCGTCTCCGTCATCAAGGATGTCAACTACGAGCTGGTGGCCAAGCCTGATACGATCACCTTGTACGTGACCGACCATGGCAAGCCGGTCGACACAAAAAATGCATCGGCGACGTTGACCCTGCTGTCGGCCGCCGACAAGTCTGAAGTAAAGCTGGTTCCGGCCGGGGGCAATAAGCTGGAAGCCAAAGGCAACTTCAAAGTAGAGAAGGGCACCAAGGTGGTCGCGTCTGTAACCAGCGGCGGCAAACCGCAGAGCGTACGCTTCACGCTGAATTAAACCACTCTAGACATGGCTTGCCCCGATCGGGGCAAGCGTGTCACACCAACATAACAAGAGCGAGCAATTATGGGCGGCGGACATTCACACGGCAGTCATGGCCATGGACATGGGCACGCAAGCACGGGTAATTTGAGGACGGCGTTCCTGCTCAACTTCACGTTTACGATCATTGAAGTGATCGGCGGCTTGTACACCAACAGCATCGCTATCCTTAGCGACGCCGTGCACGACCTGGGCGATTCCATATCGCTCGGCCTCGCCTGGTATTTCGACAGGTTGTCCCGACGTGGCAGCACCGCGAAAAATACCTATGGCTATCGCCGCTACTCGCTGCTAGGTGGGCTGATTACCGGGCTGGTGCTCATTCTTGGCCTTGGCTTTGTGCTCTGGAATGCCGTTAGCCGCCTGTTTTCCCCAGAACCGGTCGATGCTCCAGGCATGATGGTACTGGCGATCATCGGGGTCATTTTCAATGGCGCGGCCGTGTTGCGCGTCAAGCGCGGATCATCGCTGACAGAGCAGGTGGTCAGCTGGCATCTTCTCGAAGACACACTCGGCTGGGTGGCAGTGCTGATCGGCGCCGGCGTGATGACACTGTGGGACTTTCCTATTATCGACCCGCTGCTGTCGATTGGCATTTCCCTGTTCGTGCTCTGGAACGTCCTCCGCAACCTGCGCAAGGTCTTTAACGTGTTCATCCAGAAAGTACCGGAGGCGTTTGATATCGACAAGTTCGAGCGCGCAGTGCTCGCGTATCCAAAGGTGCTGTCCCTCCACCATACCCATAGCTGGACCGTTGACGGAGAGGTTCACGTGCTGACCACGCACTTGGTCATGGCCCGCGAGGCTAGCCGGGACGACATGATTGGGGCCAAGGCACACGTTCGTCGGTTGCTTGATGAGCGTACGTTTGAACACGTCACCGTCGATGTCGAACTCGAAGGTGAACTTTGCATCATCGGTGAAGGGCCGGGACACGATAACAACCACGCAGGCCATGCACACCACCACCATTAGTGAGTCTCCCTGCCACAAGCTGCCACCCGACTATGACCACGAGGCATTGATGATCTTCAACAACGTGTGGTTTCCTGTACGGCGCTCATGCCAAGCATGGACGCCGCCTTATCATGCTTTTCTTGATCATTTTGCACAACCATATTGCCATCGGGTGAGCCATGCGCGTGCTAGTCGTTGAGGATGAAGCCAAGGCCGGCGAATACCTGCGCAAGGGCCTCAGCGAGTCCGGATTCGTCGTCGACTGGGCTCGCACGGGAGTAGATGGCCTGCATATGGCCCAGTCGGCCCACTACGACATCGTGATTCTGGATGTCATGCTGCCGGAGATGGATGGTTGGCAGGTCATCCAAGAATTGCGCGCTACTCAAGAAACGCCGGTGCTGTTCCTGACGGCAAAGGATGAAGTTGAGGACCGGATCAAGGGGCTTGAGCTGGGGGCGGATGATTATCTAGTCAAGCCCTTTGCGTTTGCAGAGCTGGTCGTGCGCATTCGTACCTTGTTGCGGCGAGGTCCGATCCGCGAGGCTGAACAGATCCGGATCGCGGATATGCAGATCGATGTGGTCAGGCGCCGTGTGGTGCGTGGTAACGACCGCATCGATCTGACAGCAAAGGAATTTGCCCTACTGTATCTGTTGGCCAAGCGTAAAGGCGAGGTGCTGTCGCGTTCACTAATCGCTTCCCAAGTCTGGGACATGAACTTCGACAGCGACTCCAACGTCGTGGATGTTGCAATCCGGCGGCTCCGGGTGAGGGTCGATGATCCCTATTCGCACAAACTGATCCATACGATTAGGGGCATGGGCTATGTCTTAGAGGAACGCGATTGATTGCCCGCTTGCCGATGACATTGACAGGCAAGCTGGCAAGCTTGTATGCAATCGCCACGCTGATCATTCTTGCGTGTGTGGGCACCTATTTGTATCGTGCCCTGGCGAGCCAGCTGGCCGCACGCGACGATCATGAGCTAGTTGAAAAAATTGAGCAATTCCGTCATATCTTATTGGAGACGCCCGATTCCGCCGCCATTATTAAAGACAAACATCGCTTCATCGATGCCGCAATGGGACATCATGGCCTAATCGTGATGCTGGTCGATGTGAATGGACAAACGCTCATGAAAAACCATGATGCGGCCGGTGCACTTACGCCATCGCAAATTGTTCCCATCGGTCAGGAACCGCACCCTCGTTTGATCTGGAATTGGGAATATGCTTCGGGAAAGACAGCGCGTACCATCGTAGCATGGGCAAAGCTTGATAAGGCCGCTGAACCTGTCAAGGTGGTCGTCGGGCGTACGGCTTCCGAGCGTACGCAGCTATTGGCCGATTATCTACAGGAAGTGCTCGCCGCTATGATCGGCGCGTCGGTCCTGGCGGCGCTGCTTGGTTATCTCGCCGTACGCCGGGCGCTGCGGCCATTAAAAATTATTGCCAGCCAAGCACACTCGATTACCGCCCAGCACCTCGAGCGGCGGCTGGATGCGCATCTGGCCCCGCCAGAGATGCAAACCCTGGTGGCATCCTTCAATGCGGTGCTCGACAGGCTGCAGGACAGCTTCCAAAGGCTGTCCCAGTTTTCCGCCGACCTTGCCCATGACTTGAGAACGCCGCTGTACAACCTGACAATGCAAACACAGGTTGCACTGTCGCAGCCACGCTCCAACGAGGAATACATTGCGCTGTTTAGCTCTAGCCTGGAAGAGTATGAGCGGTTGTCACGCATGGTCGAAAGCATGCTGTTTCTCGCCCGCGCCGACAATGCACAGGTCGCCCTTTCGGTACAGGCGCTTAACGCTTTCAACGAACTGCAACGGATTGCAGATTATTTTGAGGGCATTGCAGAGGATGCAAAGGTCAAAATTACCGTTGACGGGCAAGGGACCATCGCCGCCGATCCCGCACTGTTTCGCCGAGCTGTTAGCAACCTGGTCGCCAATGCGATCCGTTTCACACCGGCTGGCAACACGGTACGCCTGTATCTGGAGCGAGGCTCGACATCGAATGTCATCGGCGTGGCCAACCCGGGCTCGGGAATCGAACAGGCTCATCTCGCCAGGATCTTCGACCGGTTTTACCGGGCGGATCAGTCACGCAGTCGGTCGGGGTCGTCCACCGGGCTGGGTCTGGCAATTGTTGATTCAATTATGAAATTGCATGGTGGTAAAGTAGAGGTAGAAAGTGTCCTCAACGGGATGACGACGTTCCGGTTGCGGTTCCCGGTCAAGCCTCCCAGCTGAATGGCGCAGTGAAGCGGTTTCACGACAGCATACTCCGACGTGCGCCATGAGAGTACTGGTATCGTTGACATTCGGCCTCCAGACCGGTCGTGCCGTTCTAATCACGAAAGCTATTTAGATAACGCAATATGGCATCTATTGAAGAAGTACGTCTAATGCGGGAAGCACGCGCAGGAAAGACAACTGCGCAGGTGGCACTAGGTAAACGCTATTTGTACGGGGAGGGTACTTGCACGGTCAATCATATGACTGCCTTTTACTGGCTTGAGAAAGCCGCCCTGCAGAATGAACGGGAAGCCTGGCTACTGATTGGCGAGCATATTCCGCTCGACGTCGTGCTACGTACGCCCGATCCCGGCCGCACCCTGCGCTGGTACGAGATGGCGTTTGACGCCGGTGTCTGGAACGCCGGGTATGTATTTGCGCGCCTGATCTTAGAAAAACACGTTCTTATTGGCTCGGAGGCCGTGCGCAGTAAGGCGTGGCACGCGCTTGAAATGGCCGCACGCGCCGATATTCCTGAAGCTCAGGAATGGCTAGCCATGCATCTTGAAGCCGGGACGGCGCTGCCGGCGGAGTTCGTCGACACGACGGGGACGTTCACGACAGTGCGCCATCTCGAGTGGTTGACCCGTGCTGCTGAAAATGGTCAGGTGACCGCGCAGGGGTTATTGGCCGATATGGCATGGGCGCATCAGGATTACCGCAGTTTCCTAAAGTGGTCGCTGCCGATGGCGCGTGAGCTCGCTATTGGTTACAAGTCCCGTAAAAAGGTGGCGAGGCCCTATCTCTTGGAAGAACTGCAGTTGCTGGCCCGCTGTGGGTACGCAATGTCTATCCTGAATTGGGAAGACGTGAATGAAACAGATCGCTTTTTGGAGATCGCAGCCAGTCATGGCGATGTTGAATCCCAGTTGTTACTCGGGCTGCGTTGCGCGCGCATGAACGCCGATGCGCAGCGTGACAAAAGCATTGCGACCGTTGCCAATTACAAGGCCGCCATGCAGTGGCTGTCCAAGGCAGCTGCCCAAGGTAATGCTGACGCCTGGTACGCGATGTCAAAGGTTAGTTTGAAAAACGAATTCGCCAGTCTCGGTGAGCAGGAAACGCAACGCTATCTTGAAAAGGCTGGTGAAGCGGGGCACGTCAAGGCGCAGCTGGAACTCGGGAAAAAGGCATGGCTGGCGCGACACGATCATCCTGGAAATGACATCCGCGCCGCTTACTGGCTGAATAAGGCCGCTGCCATGGGTCATCAGGAAGCAAAGAGGCTGCTCGACAAAATCGTCATCTGTGCCGAACCGGCGGAGTGGGCCAAACACGCGTTGCGCTGCTTCGGGCCAAATGTGGATCCCTTTCTGAAGGCCCGCGTCGAGTTGGCGTACGTGTTTGGATTATCGCAAACCGAAGCGTTGCTGCTGGACATTCATACTGTAGATCAGCGCCAATGTTTTTTAGTTGATATCAAGGCCGAGCGTGTCCGTGCCAAGCGTAAACTGATTGCTATTCGTACGCGCGAGCAGCGCGAGGCGCTTAACCGGGCGACAAGGCTTTTCGAAAATGTGGACTGCGGGCCGTGCGGGCCCGAAGGGAATTTTCGACAAAAGCAATATCGGTTGAATGCAGCTCTTGCGCAAGGCAACCCGAAATCGCTGGAAGCCGCGGACTACCCTGTCAATAACGTAGCGCGTCGCTCGGTCTAGGGCTGGCAAGACTAGCCAAGCGGCTGCAGCCCAACCTGCAATACTAAGTAAAAAAGGCACCCTAGGGTGCCTTTTTTGTCCTTCCCTTCCAGCGATGGGAGAGGAGCTAAGCGCAATTAGAAGCGGTGCTGTACGCCGACGTTAAACGCCTTGCTCGTGGAACCGCCTTCTGTTGCGTTGCCAACGGTGAAGGTTGCGCCATTATCGTTCTTAATGCGAGCGATAGAAGTGTACAGATTGGTACGCTTGGACAGGTTGTGCACATATCCTAAAGCAATCTGGTCAGCATCACGGCTGAGGGCACTACGGTCATTACGGCGAATGTACGACGCCATAACACTACCAGAACCAACCGGAGCCGATGCGCCGAGCAAGTAGTCGCGGGAGTCGAGACCGGCGTCATCTTTTTCAGCTTCAAAAGCTGCGTGCAGCTTGGCTACGCCAAGATCAAATGTACCGCCCAGCAGCGACAGCTTGGTCTTGTTGGTATCGGTGGCATTGTTGCTGCTATTGTGTGCGAAAGTGACTGCAATCGGACCAGTTGCATAGTTCAGGCCCAGTGCCACGGTGCGGCTAGCAGCCGTGTCACCCGCGACTTCGCCGAAACCATACAGCACTTCACCGCTGAAGCCTGCGTAATTGGCGGATGTGTATTTCAGCGAGTTGTTCACGCGAACGACTGTGCTGAAGAGGTTATTAGCAGCACCTGCGAGGCCAGTACCGAACGGGTCCACTGCATCCAGCGAGGTAAAGATCGGGGAATACTGACGACCCAGGGTCACAGTACCAGCGGTGCGACTGGACAGGCCGACATAAGCCTGACGACCGAACAGCAGGCCACCTTGACCCATTGTGCCGGTATCGACGTTAAAGCCATTTTCCAATTGGAAAATCGCCGACAAGCCGCCGCCGAGATCTTCAGTGCCTTTGAAGCCGAGACGGGAACCGTTGCGGATACCGCTGGTGAGCTTGGTTGTGTCGGGACCCGTGCCGAATTCACGGACGAAACCTGCGTCTACGATACCGTAGATTGTCACGTTAGTCTGCGCTTGAGCGCTGGCGGCAAAAGCACCCAGAACAGCGAGGGCGAGAAGCGATTTTTTCATTTATTAATCCCCAAAGGTTTATCGAGCTAAATTTTTTGTTTGCTCAGACATACCGGCCGGATAAGGTAGTATGTCTTTCAGGCTTCTCTTCTTATTACCAGAATAAGAAGCCAGTGCTATTGGATCAAAGATGAAGAATAAGAGCCAAGCTTTTTTTGCATTCACTGTTCAATGTGGGCAATATTGTGGCAAACACACAACAAAATAATGCGCCCGTTCTAACTGGAACTCATTTTTGAAACATTGCAAGACATGCGATTTTCTCGAGTGGTTTGTGGTCTTCTCGGAGGCGCCTGGATTTTCTGTTGATTTCAGAGCCTGACAAGCCAGATTTTGAGGTGCTTATAAATACAATAACAAGCAAGCAGGCAGGCGATGATGAGAGCGCGTGTGCTGACTGAGCGCGCGCGTACAGACGGGAGTTTTGACGATGTAAGGGGCCAATGATCTGTGTCGTCGGTCGCCTTTGCGTAGCAAAGTGGGCCCAGATCAGGGTGAATCTGCTGCAGGACGTACCGCATTAGATCACGGCCCCACTCAGTCCTTTACGGTGAGTCTTGACTACTACCTGCAGGTGCGGCTACGACCAGAGCTAAATAGCATGCTGCATCATGCGGGTCGCGGGCATAGGAGGCGATGACAACAGACGTGATTGAAATCTGCGCCATAAGTGGCAGCTTTTACATAGGCTTCAGGTGATTTTCGTTGGTCCGAAATGGTTCCTAGCTCACCGAGTAGAGCTACGATGCACGTTGCAACTCAGAAAGAGCTCGATATCAGCTCTTTCTTAGGGCACTCAGACCGGTGCCGTTATCGTCCTGGCGTAGTAGAGGTACCGGACGTACCTGCAGGTCCGGAATTGGGGGCAGCCTTACCGGTACTACTTGTGCCTGACGCTGCCGTAGGACCGCTGCCAGACGGGCGTGGGGTCGAGCCACCGCTTGCCGAGGCCGTGTTGTCTTGGGCTCCTGTTGAACCAGAAGACATGTCCTTGCTGCTGCTCTTGCGCTTCGAGGAAGACGTGCCTGACGCTTCGGATGTGCTGCTCGAACCAGAAGCACCACTAGTAGCGCTGCTACCCTGTTGTGGCTTTCCGCCAGGGTAAGAAGTTGCATCACCAGTAGACCGACCCGATTTATCGTAACCAGAACCTGCAGTGCCCGATTGCGCTTGCGCTGTGGCTGTCGCTGCGAGGAAAACGATGGTTGCTGTTGCCCCAAACATGCTTCTCATTGCCTTTGCTTTGAACATTACGCGCTCCTTAAAATTGAGATAAAAATGCTCAAGTTTTCGTATGCAAAGGCCGTGCCACGCTCGCCTCAGGATCTTTACTTCTGCCTTGCCGGCCTGCTAGTAGAGCGTACCCCCTCTTCAAGGCACCATTCGCTCTATATAACCATGCTATATTCGAAGAGATCTGTCCTGTTTGGTAATCCCTATAAACTGCAAAAGCCAGCTATGCTTTTTACTTGTTTTTTTCGCAACTGGTTTTGTTAAGACGTATTCATCCAGGTAAAAATTTACAACAGGCACCCGGGACGATAAGATATCTTCAACGGCGTTGCATAACTGAAACAATATTGACTGGAGAACCTGTGCTTAAATTTCCACTTATCGTTTCGGTTTTGACCTTACCACTCGTCATCGGGTGTGCGTCGACCGACTTCGCAAAGACCTCGGCATCGTCGACTATTACGGAGCAGCGTATTAAGCTGGAATCTGGACCTTCGCACTGGGGTGTGAATAAACTTGTTCAGGTCGGAGATACCAAACTTGGATTCTACGGATCGCGCCGCACAAAAGGTAGTGGAGGCCACAATGGTACTACCTATACTTTTGATGCGGGCCCTACGGTGATCGCTGCATGGTATTACGATAACCAAACCGGCAGCCATTTGGCTAACCAGACGCCCGTTACCAAGTTAAGGGCAGAATTAAGGCCTCAGGGCCGGTACGAATTGAGAAGTGTTACAAAGGAAGGCAGGCTGCAGTTCATGCTGATCGACTTGGATACCAACGCACGCATCGCAACTTCAGATTGGGTCAGGTTATCGCAGCAGTTGCTTCCTGAGCCTGCAGGTGAGTCGGTCGGCGCCTCAGTGCCCGGGCTGTTCCACCATGTCAGGTAATGTAGCGACCGCCAGAAACACAAACGCGTCAGCACCGGTTAAGCGCTGACGCGTACTGTAAAACCATCTCGCCGGGCATGCTTGATACGCCCTCTACCACCGACTTACCCCCAGCACGAAGGGACGCTAATTAGTTGCTGCCGCGGTATAAAGGATTCGGCTCTACGTAGACTCTCACATCGCCAACATTGACATTGCCTGGAGCAATCGCCGACAACTTGAATGTATTAGTCGTCCAAGTGTCGAAGTTCCATACGAAACTCTCGCCTTGGGGCGTCACAAACCTTACCGTTTCGCCTTGTGCAACATTTGCGTAATTCTTGTTCAACGCAATGGTGCGCTGCGCGCTAGTTACCGGCGCGGGTGAGCCAAACATACCATCCTTGACACTGGGCGCTGCCATTGCGGATGCGCCGACAGATGCGGTGAGTGCGAGAAAAGCCAAGCGAGAGATGAGTGTTGAAATAGCCATTTTTTTCTTCCTTGATTGAAAAAACCAGACGTTCCGTTCAGATTGAAAGACCGAACGCCTCAGCAGGATTAAAGAATAGCTAAATAGCCGTGACGCAAAGGTGACTGGCAGATTACGTTTATGTAATCTGCCAGTCACCCATTAGGCGCTTGATCGGAACCATCTTCCCGTCGCACGGCATGCACTGCTATACCCGCAGCGGCCATGCTCACCATGTTCAGAGCGGTCCCATCGTGAAAGAGCAGCCGCTTTACTGCTATCCTCGCCAAGAAGGCCATCAAAGAAAAAGGCACCCAGGGGTGCCTTTTCTTATTCTATTGAATACTGAAGCAGGCTAAGCCTGACCCGGTATTAGAACAGGTGACGGATGCCAGCGTTGAAGATAGTCGCTTTGACTTCTGCAGCAGCCGGTGCCTCAGTCTTTTGCCATGCCGCCGACGTGTACAGGTTGGTACGCTTGGACAGAGGATGGGTGTAGCCCAGAGCAATCTGATCAGACTTGGCGTCGGAGTTCTTGTCATCCGCGCGGATCCAGGAAGCCAACGCGTTACCCGGACCGACCGGCACAGTGGCGCCCAACATGAGCGTACGGCTTTCTGCTTCAGCTGCAACGGTTTCGAGTGTGTTGTCTTGGAAAGCAACGTGAGCTTTCGCCACACCAAAGTTGTAGGTGCCGCCCAGCAGGTAGGACTTCTGGTCAACTGCGCCAGTGGTGCTACGTGCGGTCAGGTAAGTACCCAGTGCTGTAAGCGGACCGTTGGCGTAAGTCAGAGAAGCTGCGATCTGACGACCATTGGTGAAGGCAGTTGTCTGTTCGCCGAAGCCGTACTGCAGAGCACCGGTCAAGCCACCGAAGTTGGTGGTCTGATAAACGACGGCATTGTCGACACGGATGTCAACTCCCGGGCCACCTGCTGCGCTACCAGCGATAAAGTAGGGCAAGCCGCCAAAGTAGCCAGGGGCTGCATTTTCGGTGTTACCAGCCAGATTAGTTACGAAGGGGTCCAGCAAGACCAGCGCATCGTGGTTCAGCGAATACTGGCGACCCAGCTTGATAGTGCCGAGTGACGTGCTGGAGAGACCGACGAATGCCTGACGGCCGAACAGACGGTTACCCTGACCCAGGGTACCCGTATCCATGTTGTAGCCGTTTTCCAGTGTAAAGATTGCGGAAAGACCGCCGCCCAAATCTTCAGTACCACGGAAACCAATACGGCTGCCATTCTGCTGACCGCTGGTGAGGCCCCAAACCGGTTCAGTAGCGTTGGTGTCGGTACGGGAAAGTCCGATATCGGCTACACCGTAGATAGTCACGTTGGTTTGTGCAGAAGCTGCACCGGCGAATGCGCCAAAAACTGCGAGAGCGAGAAGCGATTTTTTCATTTTCAATCCCAAATAGGTTGTCGTTTGGAAATCTAACAGCAACAAGAAATTGTTTAAGAGCTGCCTGCATTGCGCTTTACAGAACATCGCGCTTTGCAAAAGTGGAAATTTCCAAGACAAGATCATACTACACTTGCAAAATGCAAGCCTCCATCTGCATGTCTTTTTCGCATTTTTACCACACACTTGGCATAATTTTTTTTGCACGAAGTCGTGTTTTTGTAACCGGTGACCTAGATTTTTCTCTGTGGAAATTCCCGTGAAGGATGTATTTGACCGGCTCTGCAAAAATGTAGGAAGCGCCAAAATTCGTTTTCAGTGAAACTTGCCTTTATAGAAAGGGGTTTTGCATGAGAAAGAAACGATTCGCGGTGGGACAGATCGTGGTGGCGCTCAAGGAAGCGGAAGTCGGAATGCCGGCGCAGAATGATCCGCCGCATCGGCAGCACGGAGCAGACCGTTTATCGCTGGAAGAAGCAGTATGCAGGTCTAGACAGAGATCTGGCTCATTAACTCAAGCCATTGCAGGAAGAGAATGAGCGCTTGAAGAAGATCGTCGCTAAACTGAGCCTGGACAAGGCAATGCTGACTGACTTCATCAACAAAATGGTCAAGACAGCTCCCTGACGCGCCATCGTGGAGTACCCGAAGAACCGTTACACGACTTCAGAGCGACATGCCTGTCGTTTGATCGGAATGGCACGTCGTGTCTACAGCTACAAGAGCTGCCTCAACCCACAAACCGCTCTGCGATTGCGGATGAAGGAGCTGGCAACGACAAGAATGCGATACGGCTACCGCAAGATAGGGATGCTGCTCAAGCGAGAAGGATTTCCGCACAGCGAGGCGTGATGTAACGGATCTATCGGGAAGAAGGTCTAGCACTGCGATATCGGCACGGACGTCGATCGAAAGCCTAAGTCACAGGAACGCAGCGTAAGCCAGCATCGCGACCGAATCAGGCATGGAGTGGACTTTGTGGCAGACCAACTTGCAACCGGCAACCGCTTCCGCTGCCTGACTATCGTTGATGTTTTACCCGCGAGTGTTTAGCAATCTGGGGGCAGCGTTAATCTGGCACGGACGTGATATCGGTACTTAATCAGCTGCGTCAGGCTAGTCGTGTTCCGCGTACACTTTTTGTGACAATAGCAGTGAAATCACAAGCCAGATTCTCGACCTATGAGCATACCACACCAAAGTCAGCATTGAGTTTAGCCGTCTAAGCAAGCCGTCTGACAATGCGTTCGTCGAGTCCTATACCGGGACGTTTCGAGATGAATGTTTGAACGCCCACTGGTTTGAATCTCTGAACAAATGCCAGAATGCATATCATGGCATGACAACAGAAATACGATAAGAGTCGTCCTCACAGGCGTGGGGAAAGCCGGACCAGCCGAGTTCGCCCGTCAGCACAGGCTGAACGGACATCGGCATCTGAAAATAGAGCTGGGGACTAACTTTGGCTATGGCTACAAAAACCCGGGCTGATCATTGACCTTAAAGACTGCCTGAACAGTAGCTACAAATTTCCATATCAGGGTCATTGCCCTTAAAGCACTCTCTACAAGTACCTAATTTTCGCCTAAGTCTAGGCAGGGCGCTTCCATGAGCAAGATGAAGGACAGAGGAAGTGGAGGCGCCATAATCTTCATTCATTTTGAGATTAGTTTGACCAGTTTCTTCGCCAATAAAAAATTGATAAACACATATATAGCTACCAGGAATAACACGATAAAAATGTTCCCTATGGCTATAACCATGGTCCTCCACCCTTGATTAACGATGCATCGACGAGACCTTGCGCTGCAAAGTTTCATCTCTGCGCTTATACAATCCTCACCTAGAACGCAGCGTAGGCCCGCCCTTCACCAGCTCATCTTCGCTAGGAAGTAATATTCGCCAGCTTATTGACTTCCTCCTAAATATAACGGGTTTGGCTGTACGAATACCGTGGCATTTCCGACACGGATGTTCTCGGGCGCAATGTTGGCAAGCTTAAAGGTATTCGTTGTCCATGTATCGAACGTCCAGATGAATGCGTCGCCGTTCGGAGTCACGAACCGTACAGTTTCCCCTTGCACCACGTTGACGTAATTTTTATTCAGGTTGATGGTGCGTTGTATATTACTGGCCGATGCGGGCGAGCCATACATTCCCTGCTTGGCACTGGATGCTGCCAGAACCGATACGCTAATAGAAGACCCGACAAGCAGAATGGCGAACCGATATGTAAATGTTGAGAATGCCATTTTTTTTCCTTTAATTAAAAGACTTAACTTGCCGATTAGGTCCGTAGTCCAAACGTTCTCAGCAGTGTCAAAGAATAAAGGAACAAGCGTGTCACGAACGTGACTGCCAGATTACAATTTTGTCATTGAACACGTTGAACTACTGCATTGGCCTTACCGATTCACCCGCAAAGATATCGCGCGTCCATGTATCAAGCACAATGTTCCCTATATTGTTCATCATGTGATTGAACGCTCGGCCTCGCAACAAGTTAGAACATCAGCTTGCCAAGATAGTGCCCTTAACGAACATCTTGCGAAGTTCGATTCCACATGGAAATTTACAACCACTTTGTTGACAGTCACGTTGGCAGGAGCTTCCTAAGGGCTATCGGCGCTCCTGCCAACCTACGCGGGTACTTTAGACATCACTTTCTCTTGCATGCTTGTCGCATGCTGCAGCACATGCTTCACACGCCTGCTTGCATCGAGCGCAATGGCTGTGCTTATCCGCATGGGACGCACACGCTTGGGCACAGACGCGGCACAGGTGAGCACAAAGTGCGCAGAAGTCACCATGATGATCGGACCCACGCGCTAGCGCTTTCAACGTAGCAGCGCATATGTCTGCACAATCGAGATTAATCAGTGCACACTGGGCGCCGCCGCCTTCCCGGATATCAGCCGCAGCACACTCTTGGCATGCGTGTAAGGCTTCCTCGCATGCTTCGATACAGACCTGCAAATCATGGCTTGTAATTTCTGTGTTCATCATCGTGCCTTTCAGGATGGACTAGTAAAGTTCGCTATGTCAGGATGAAACCGCAGATTGCATATAGCAGCAGGATCACGCAGCTATCAAAACTACATCCGTACTGCGGCAATACGGATCAACATCAAGGTATGCCGATCTTTAGCAAACCATTTACAAAATTTAACTGAGGTCACATTTTCACTGTGATTGTGAAGGTGCAACCTTACCCATCGTGCGCAGATGTCATGGGAATATACACGTGAAGACCGCTTTCCTGCTCACAAGGTGTTTTCTCAATCTGCACTGTTGTATGATGAATATCAAACTTATCTGCTAACATGGTACGGATAGCGGTTAGCAACGCAGGCCAATCCGATTCTTTATCCGCGGATACCACATGGACGGTCAAGCTTGCTTTGCCACTTGATATTGACCATACATGAAGGTCGTGAATACTGACAATTCCAGGATGGGCAAGAATAGCAGTTTCCACTTCTATCAGACCGACCCCCTCTGGAACACCTTCAAGAAGCACATTCATACTTTCTTTGAGCAGTATCCATGTCCGGGGTAACACCCAAAGTCCGATAACGACTGCGATTGCTGAATCTACCCAACCCCAATTTGTCCAGCGGATGACTATAGCGCCAATGATCACACCGATCGAGCCAAGCATATCACTCCACACCTCGAGATACGCCCCCTTAATATTCAAACTGTCCTCCTTGCCGGCGCTTAACAAGCGCATACTAATCAAGTTAATGACAAGTCCGAGGGAAGCAATTGCCAGCATCGCTCCGGATTGAATTTCTGGCGGGCTTTTCAGACGTTGGTAGGCCTCAAATAGAATATAGACCGCCACCAGAAACAGTAGGATCGCATTGAACGCGGCGGCTAGTATCTCGAATCGGTAATAGCCGAACGTTCGCTGACTATCAGCGGGTTTCTTGCCGATGCGAATCGCCACTAACGAAATCGCAAGCGCGGCCGCATCAGTAAACATATGCGCCGCGTCGGAAATAAGAGCGAGGCTGTTTACCAGAAGACCACCAATGACTTCAGCAATGAGAAAGGCTGTCGTCAGTGCCAACGCAATCCATAGCGGTCGTTCATTCTGACCTGCCGATACACCATGCGAATGACCTGAACCCATTACCATTCTCCTTTCCTCATTGGAATTGCTGCATTGGGAATCCTGTGTAGAGAGAGAGATTGCAAAGGATGTTTGTTCCCTATTTAGCAATACAAAGGCGCCCGGGCAAAGTTTCGTTCAACTGAGAGAGGCGACATAGCAAAAGATAAGTTCAAATCGTACAAATACAGTTTCAGTAAGCCCAAAAAAATCGACAACGCGATGCATTTGGTGTCGGTATGCTGCTGCCGATCGAAAGCAAATTGAAAGTATCTTTGTGTCAAGCTTCAGGTAGCGATTCGAGTCGCTACATTCGCTCGTCCCGGCGCGGCAACATGGTGCCTACGAAGCAGATTCAAACAAAAAATTTATCGGAGAATTACATGAGACAAACAAGCATCATCTTCGCCCTGCTTGCGGCAGCGTCGGCCACTACTCAGGCACAATCCAATGTTACCGTGTACGGTGTGCTCGACGCCGGTGTTGAGTATGTCAATAATGCGAACGCGGCAGGCGACAGCCTGATCCGGCAAAGTTCTGGCGGTACCAACACTTCTCGTATCGGCTTTCGCGGAACTGAAGACCTCGGCGCCGGCCTGAAGGCGTTATTTCAGCTGGAGGGCGGTATTTTGCTCGATACCGGCGCATCTGATGGCGCGCTGTTCGGCCGCCAGGCAAACGTCGGCTTGGAAGGCAATTTCGGGCGCGTGATTGCCGGCCGTTCGTACAGCACAACTTACGATTTCCTGTTGCCATTCGACCCAATGGGATATGCGCCGCTGTATTCTTGGGCCACATCGAGTAATGCGACTGGGGGCCGCAGGGATGGCATGTTGACCGGCGTATCGAATTTGATTAAGTACCAAGGAACATTCAACGGTGTCAAGCTTGGTGCCACCTATGCGTTCGGGGAAGCTGCTGGAAGCTCCTCTGATAGTGCTCGCCTTGCCTTGGGCGTAGGCTATGCAACCGGTCCTGTTAGCTTTGCTGCAGTGATCGACCGAGCCAACGGCGCGCGCATTGCGGGTGGCGCTTACGACAAGACAGACACGATACACCTAGGTGTTGCTTATGACGTCTCAAAGAGCGTCGATCTGAAAGGCGGGTACCGCAACTTCAAGAGATCGTTGGCTAGCGGCGGCGCTGATCTGCGCAGCGATCTGTTGTGGGGCGGCGTGAACTTCAACGTATCGCCGGCATTGACGTTGACAACGGCGTTGTACCATCAGAACATTAAGAATGTAGCCGCAGGAGCCGATGCCGATCCAACTATGCTTGTATTGCAAGCCAAGTACACGTTATCTAAGCGCACCTTCGTGTACGGTACTACTGGCTATGTGCGGGGCAGAAACAACCAACTGGTCAGCTTGTCACGGGATGACGCTGGGTTTGGCACAAACCAGACGGGCGTGACAGTAGGGATCCAGCATCGCTTCTGATAGGGGTCTTCCTGCTGGCGTTTAATATGCCAGCCACTTACACCTCCGATAATTTGCAAGGGTTCCGAAAGCTTGGCTGCGCCCGCTAGATAGCGGGCGCGCATTTGAAAGGCCTAGGAACGGTCCATTGATTCCACGCTAGCAGCCGCAGCCGGCATGTGGGTACCAAATTTGGCGCCAGCCACCGCAGTGATGAACTGAGGAGCCTCGCCTGCGTGACTTGGCATCTCGTCGGAACGCAGATCCTTAAATCAACTTGCGTGCAGTTTCCTTATCAATCACAATACCATGGCATGCCACGCGAGCCGACTCTCGCATGCCCATGCCGACCCAAAGTCCTGGTAACGCTTACGAATGCTTGTCAGCGTCTGGCCGATCGCCCTGGCGCAGGTGCTGCACCTTGGACACATGATGGCGCTCGGTAATCTGAGCTCAAGCAAGCTGGCCGGTATCAAGGAGGCGATGACGGAAGCTGGCTTAGGCACTTTTACTCACAGTATAGTCCAGACCTCAACCACCATTGAACAAGCCTTTTACAAGATGAAAACCTTCCATAGAAAGGTATTCAAACGTTCCGTCGATGGGCTATCGATAGTCATCGAAGGGTGGAGAGGACTGCTCTCCGGATGAGTGTGAGTGATATATCCCCATGCCTACTATGGCCGGCCAACCAATCGATAGACTTTGCGTCAGCGCCATATCTGCTTCTATACGCTCCAGATTACTTCTACCTTTTACCTGGCGTAACCATTATATATGGAGAATACAATGCTCTTCGTGAAGTCGATTGTTTACGTTTTACTTATGGCAATGTCGACCGCCGCTTGGTCGCAAACCTTCGGTGACGTTACGCCGTACCGCCCGTCCGTTTCGAACCCTGCGCAATTATCCCGCCCGGGCCAACTTGAGCTCGAATTGGGAGGTCTACATAAAAAAGTCAGCTCTGACCGCGAGGGCAGCCTTCCATATTTATTCAAGCTCGGCTTCACGAAGGAATGGGGAGTACTGCTCGGCGGAGATGCACACATCCGGACACGGGACGAAGTAGGAAATCGGGAGAATGGTGTTGGTGATACGACAGTAACATTAAAACGTGCATTTCTTATTCGGGATGAGACTGCATTCGGCCTGGAAGTTGGCGCAAAGCTTCCGACTGCAAAAGACGCTATCGGTGTCGGCAAGGTCGAATACACGTTGAACGGCATTTATAGCCAAGACTTTGGCCCGATCCACATGGATACCAACATCAACGCTACCCGTATCGGTCAGGTAGATCCAGGTGTGGCAAGAACGCAAAAAGGATTATCGGTAGCGTTGTCGACAGAATTGTCGAGTGACTGGAGCAGCACCGCTGAAGTGTCGGGCATGCGCCGCAGGGGAACCCCGACGGAGTCTCAGTTTCTGGCTGCTGTCGTCTACAGTCCAAACAAACGTTATGCCATTGATATCGGCTTAACGAAGGGAGTCAACCGCGCGTCCAACAACTGGTCTGTGTTTAGCGGCTTTGTTGTGCCAATTGCGAACCTCTGGTGACTTGCGTCCCTTTAACTCTGTGCGTGGAGGCTGTATGCCTGGTATGCAACCCATCCGATTGAAGTTAGCTATGACCTCCGAAACCTGCAATACCTGCTTGCCATACTGACGTATAGACACAAAAATATGTACGCCCATGTACTCAACAAGGGGCAGTCGTTGGAAATCTTCCTCGATCTATCTGGCATCGACTTTCTGATCGCCCACTTTGGAGCATAGAGGTACTCCGCTGGTGGACTCCTGATGGCCGCACCTTGCCTTTTGCCTAGCCTTGGGCGAGCGGCAGTAGCCTTCTACCAAGCCGACATTATTCTTCCGCCAAGGGCGTCTCAAATAAATAATCTTTGCCTAGTGTGAGTTCTTCCTAAGTGATTGCCTTGATCAAGTGATCACATCGAATAATTGACAGATTTTTCTCACTAGTTACCAGTATTGGCACTTTTCCTGTATAAAACTGGGAAGTTTTGCTTCACCGTACGACATCCGTGCCGTCAATCCCGAGCGGTTGGACCAAATCCGGCATCGCCGGGGCCCGCCACCTGCCTTCGATGCCCAGCAATACCAGCGACGCAGCGTCATTGACCGCTGTGTCGGCTGGCTCAAGGAAACCCACGAGGTAGCCACCCGCTTTGACAAGTTGGCTATTCATTACTGGGCATCGTTAAGCTCGCTATGATCCGTAGGCACTCGCGATTGGTCTTATCAAACACAGCTTAGCCGCACTAACCAAAGGGAATGTCCCCGCCAACGGGCACAGCCAAGAGATCGTGGCAGATTGTGCAAAGGCGTGTGCTCTCAGTCGAACAGCCGCTTCAGAAAGCTCCCGCGGTGCGAGCTGCGACATTGCGGGCAGAAATCGATCTCGATGTTCTCACGGTTGCTCATTGTAAGCTGAGCGTCCTTGCGAACCAGGCATTGCATGGTGATACTTTCGCAGTGGTGGGGTGACCTAGTTTCACTGCATCGGGTCGGGTTCATTCAGGAATTCGGTGTGCGGTCTACTGTCAAGCGGCAGCCACACTCGGCACCGCACCAGCGGCCGGCCGCGCAGCTGTCCTGTAGGCCAGCAGTCGCAATGCGTTGACCACGACAATCAGTGTTGAGCCTTCGTGGAACAGCACAGCGGTGCCGATGTTCAGGCCGAAGATCGTGGCCGGGATCAGCACCGCGACGACGCCCAAGCTCACATAAAGATTCTGCTTGATGATGCGGCTGGTGCTACGCGACAATCCGACGGCAAAAGGCAACTGCGCTAGGTCGTCAGCCATCAGCGCGACATCGGCGGTTTCCAGCGCGACATCGGAGCCCGCCGCACCCATCGCGATGCCCACTGTCGAGTTGGCCATTGCCGGCGCGTCGTTGACGCCGTCGCCGACCATCGCGACCTTGCCGTGCTTGTCGCGCAGCACCTTGATCGCATCGACTTTCTGTTCGGGCATCAAGTCGCCGCGTGCCTCGGTCAGGCCCACGCTCTTGGCCACTGCCTCGGCCACTTGCTGATTGTCGCCCGAAATCATGATCAGCCGTTCGATGCCAAGTTCGCGCAGTTCGGTCATCACCTGTGCGGCCACCGGCCGTGGCGTATCCATCACGGCGATGACACCCAGGAACCGCTCTCCGTGGCGCACCACCATCGTCGTGCGGCCTGCGGCAACCAGCTTGTCATTGGCGGCTGCCACCTCGGGCGGCAGCGTCGAGCCGGGCAGTTCAGAGAATAGCACCGGCTTGCCAATCACCGCCGTCTCGCCGCCAACCTGCGCCTGCACGCCGCGCCCGGTAATACTTTTGACGTCGGACACTGCAGGCAGCGCGACCCGTCCGCCGAGCCGCTCAGTGGCACCGGCGACGACGGCCGAAGCCAGCGGATGGTCGCTGCGCTGCTCGACCGCCTGGGCCACGGCCAGCAGCTCGTCTTCGCTGACCCCCGGCATCGCAACCACGTCGGTCAGCCGCGGCTTGCCTTCCGTTAATGTGCCGGTCTTGTCGAAGGCGATTGAAGTCAGCGTGCCCAGGTTTTCCAGCGGCCCGCCGCCCTTGACCAGTACTCCGCCGCGGCCAGCGCGTGCCACACCGCTGAGCACAGCGCTGGGGACCGAAATTGCAAGGGCGCAAGGACTGGCCGCCACCAGTACTGCCATCGCGCGGTAAAAGCTGGCTGAGAACGGCTCGTCGATCACCACCCCAGCGAACAGCAGCACCACTACAAGCACCAGCACAGCCGGCACAAAGAGGCGCTCGAAGCGTTCGGTGAACTGCTGCGTTGGCGAGCGCTGCGCCTCTGCCTCGGTGACCATCTTCACCACTCGCGCCATCGTCGATTGCTCGGCGCGGCGAGCAACCATCACCTCGATCGCGCCCGAGCCGTTGATGGTGCCGGCAAAAACGCGGTGCTCGGCGCTAACGCGGTCGAATGCGGCCAGCGCCGCCTTCGCGTCGGCCACCGGCCGCTTGTCGACCGGAACGCTCTCGCCCGTAACCGGTGCCTGATTGACACTGGTGGTGCCGACCACCACCACGCCGTCAGCAGGCAGTCGTTCGTTGGGCCGCACGATCACGACGTCGGCCACCTGCAATGCGGCGACGGCGATTTCCTCAGTCCCGGCCGTTCGCCGCACGGTCGCTGTCTCCGGCGCCAGCTTGGCCAGGGCCTCGATCGCCTTACGGGCGCGACCCATCGCGTAGTGCTCCAGCGAATGTCCCAGGCTGAACAGGAATAACAGCAAGGCGCCTTCGACCCACTTGCCAAGCGCTGCAGCGCCGATGGCCGCCACCAGCATCAGCGTGTCAATCTCGAAGCGCTTTGCGCGAAGGTTGTCAAACGCTTCGCGGCCCGTGTAGTAGCCGCCGAAGAAATAGGCCGCGACGTACAGCGCCGTGGGCAGCCACGCCGGCCCGGTAGCCACGCGTTCGAGCAGCCAGCCGACGCCCAGCAGCGCGCCGGCAGCGCCGGCGAAGACGAGTTCGGTCATCTCGCCGAATGGGCCGCCACCGTGAGAGTGGCCGGCATGGTCACCGACTGCCTTCGCGTGGTCGTGGCCGGTGTGATCGCCATCGTCCTTGCCGTGCTCGTGACTGCCATGGTCGTCCGGTTTCGCCGTGTCTGCGGGTGCTGCATCGAGCGCCTTGAGGCCCAACGTGGCGGCGTGTGCCAGCAACGCCTTCGCCGACACCTTCTGGCGGTCGTATTCGATCCGCACCGCGCCAGAAGCGGCGACATCGGCTTCGAGCACACCAGGTATGCTGCGCAAGCCGTTGGCGACGTTGCGCGCTGCGCGTGCGTGTAGCGCTGCGTCGGCGCGCAAGACCAAGTGCCCGAAGCGCTCGCTGACCTGCGCGCCCGCGGCATGAACCAACTCTCGGACGCGGCTGATGTTGATTTGCGCCGGGTCGTAGTGAATACATAGCTGCGGCGCGCCACCGTCGCGCGCGATGTGCGCCTCGGCGATGCCGGGCCTTCCCGACAATGCGGCAATCAACCGGCCGGTACATCGGTCGTCGGCGTCTTGGACGTCGGGCAACAGCAGCGGCAGATCGAGCCGCAGCCGAGTCGTTGGTTCGTTCATCGGCACTCTCTTTCGTTGTTATGAGGCAGGGCCGGCCGGGAGAAGCATTTTATCGGCGGACGTCACTGCGCTTGTCGCTGGCGAAGTACGGCGAGGGCAGGCAGTCATACGATTGCCCTCTATTGGTTAACCAAACTTGCATTATTGTCACTTGCTCGAATGATACCAGCTTGACCGTGCTTGTACTTTTCCCAATAACCGCTTGGACCGGGCAATTGCATGAAGGCTCATCCCGGCAGCCTGATTGAGACACATTAGGTAATATAAACAGGCGCACCCGCGTGTTGCCGTATGGTGAAGCAAAACGCCCGGTTTTATCGACGGAAACTTCCTATCAATATGTGGGAAGGATCAAGTAGATGGGCCTTGCAAATCTGCTACCTGGGTTGGGGCTTGTGTGGCTTTTATTACATACTGGCGTAACTCATCGGCAATAACGCGTTGTGTGTCGAGCTTGGCTTGTGTCGTGACCAGTTCGAGTTCCAGCGCCCGGTGACGGGCCTCAGTCGCGTCCGATTGGGCGGCCACTGCGGCCATTCGCTCAGTCATGGCTTTGATTTGCTGATCCCTGTCCTGTAACTGCGCGGCCAGCATGGCGGCACGCTGGTCGACGCCTTGTAAGGTTTCAACCTTCTGTTCTAATTGCCTTAGCTGTGTCTGTGCATCGTACAGTCCCTTCTGCGCGTGGCTAAGGTCCGATACCAGCCGGACACCGTCCTGATTCAGGCGTGTCACTTCCTCTTGTTTGACGACAACCGCTTGCTGAGCCAGCCGCAGTTCCGCCTGCAGCTGGTGAACCTGATGCTCGTGCCGTCGCTGCTCCTGCTCTCGCTGTTCCTTGGTCGATTGCCGGTAATGTTCGAGCGCCTCGCGCGCATGGCGGTGCTTGTCTTCGAGAGACTGCAAATGCAGATCGTTTTCCGCAAGCCGCTCCTTCAAGTCCGCAGCATGCTGTTCGGCGGTGTGGCGGAGGACAGTTTCCCGCTGCAGGGCCTCACGGGTCTGGGCATGGACAGACTGTTCGCCGGCTAGAGCTTGTTCCAGGCGCTGCGCTCGTGTTTGCCACTGGTCCGCTTCCTGACGTGCTGCGGCCAAGCTTTCGGCGTAGCGGCGTTCCATTGCATCTTGTTCGGCACGCACTGTGTTGATCTGTACGTTGGCTTCTTCCTGTAGCTGACCAGCCAGACGTCCCAACAGATCCTGCAATGCCTCGCTGATGGTTGCGCCAATTTCCTTGGGGCCACCGTCTTCTTCCTCGAGTTCCTTCAAATACTTGTGAATGGTGGTTTTGGAGCCGGTATTGCCGAGCGCAATACGCACGGCGTCGACCGACGGGTGAACGCGCTGTGCAAGCAAGGCATCGCGTGCGCGCTTGACGTCGGTTTTGTAAATGCCGGATCTAGCCATCTGGAAATGCTCCGTGAATAGCGTAATGAATTACGTACTAGTTATTACGTGGTATTTTAACGCAGAAAAGATGGAAGAGGCGGGGTGAAATTGATTTAGAATAATAGGGAGTTATCCATTATGATGGACTCGA